>CAZMLI010000391.1:2524-4562 GCA_964566865.1 uncultured Planctomycetota bacterium | reverse complement strand
TAGGCCTCCTGCACCAGATCCTCCGCCTCGTGGCGCTTGCCGCAGAGGCGCAGCGCCAGACCGAACAGCCGCGGCTCGAGCGTGAGTAACGCCTGCTCGAGATCCGCGGGGGGCTCAGTCGACAAGGCGAGCCTGAAAAATCGCTACACGAGCGTCGATTGTGTGATGGGGCTGATCAGTTCGACCAGATGCGCCAGTCGCGCTTCGATGTCCTCGCGGGTCAGCGCGCGCATCCGCCGCAAACCGAAGTCCTCGACGTTGAAACTGGCCATCACGGTGCCGTGCAGCATCGCCCGGCGCAGCGTCGAGACGTTCACCTCACCCTGGCTGGCCAGCGAGCTGACGAGCCCCGCGGCGAAGGTATCGCCGGCGCCGGTCGGATCGACGACGGTCTCGGTCGGGTAGGCCGGAATCGGAAAGCAGTCGTCTTCGTGGAACAGCAGCGCGCCGTGCTCGCCCTTCTTGATCACGACGGTGCGTGGACCGAGCCGCTGGATCGCGCGGCCGGCCGCGACCGAGTTGTGCAGCTGGGTCAGCAGGCGGCCTTCGTCCTCGTTGAGCACCATGCAGTCGATACGGCCGATCAGCTTGATCAGCGCGTCCCGCTCGTTTCGGATCCAGAGGTTCATCGTGTCCAGCACCGAGAACTCGCAGGCGTCCAGCTGATCCAGCACGGCATGTTGTGCGGACGGCGTGCCGTTGGCCAGAAAAACGAACGGCGTATCGCGATAGCCGGCCGGGATCTGCGGCTCGAAGCTGCCCAGCACGTTGAGGTGCACCTCGAGCGTCTCGGCCTCGTTCAGCGCGCCCTGGTAGCGACCGGACCAGCGGAAGGTCTCGCCGTCGACGGTCGTCAAGCCCTCGGTGTCGACGCCCCACTCGCTGAAGGCGTCGCGAAACGGCTGCGGAAAATCTTCTCCGACCACGCCGACCAGGCGCACCGGACAGAGAAAACGAGCCGCCGCAGAGAAATGCGTCGCCGACCCGCCCAGCTCGTCATCCACTTTTCCCGACGGGGTCTCGATCGTATCGAAGGCGATCGACCCCACCACTAGCACGGCTTTGGCCGTCATTGCACTACCTCTCCTGAATCGCTGAATACTACGCTCAAACAGCGCGCGATGCGCGACAGAGACTTCTCCCGACCGAGCAACTGCATCGTCTCGGTGATGCCCGGGGTGGTGTGGCGCCCGCTGAGCGCGACACGCAGCGGCTGAGCGACCTTGCCGTACCCCACCTCGCGGCTCTCGCAGACCTCGCGCAGTGCGGCCTCCATCGGCTCGGCGTCCCAGCCCTCCAGACCGCGAAGCGCTTGATCTGTCTGGCGCAAGATCTCCTCGGCACCTTCTTTGCGCAGCACCTTCTTGACCGACTTGGGCTGGAACTCGACCTCATCGGTCAGAAAGAAATCGGCCTGTGCCGGAAACTCGGCGAAGGTCTTGCAGCGGTTGCCGAACTCGATGGTCGTGATCAGCTCGCCGAGCCAGGCCTCGTCGCGCCCGTCGACCGGCCAGAGGCCAGCCTGTTCCAGAAAGGGCAGCACCCCGGCCGCCGCCTCCGCGAGCGGCATCTCGCGCGCATACTCGCCGTTGAGCCAGGTCAGCTTCTGCACGTCGAACTGGGACGGCGACTTGCGCACGCGATCCACGTCGAACGCCTTGACCAGCTCGTCGCGCGTCATCTGCTCGCGATTGTCGCCGGGCGACCAGCCGAGCAGGGCCAGGTAATTGACCAGCGTGTGCGGCAGAAACCCCAGCGACTTGTACTCCACCACCGAGACCACGCCATGCCGCTTGGACAGCTTCTTGCCGTCGGGTCCGTGGATCATCGGCAGGTGCGCGAAGGCCGGCGGCGTGGCGCCGAGCGCCTCGTAAATCGCGATCTGCCTGGGCGTATTCGAGACATGATCCTCGCCGCGCATCACCAGGCTGATCCGCATGTCGATATCGTCGACGACGCAGGCGAAGTGATAGACCGGATAGCCGTCCGACTTGAGAATGACGAAGTCGTCCTGCAGGGTCAGGTCCTTGGTGATCTC
>CAZMLI010000391.1:0-2424 GCA_964566865.1 uncultured Planctomycetota bacterium | reverse complement strand
CGGACGCGTGGGGTCATCGGGCCGGCACCATAGCCCTGCGCCCCGACCGTGTCAAGGTTTGCGCGGGTCCGACTCCGGGGCCGGTTCGTCCGGCTCGACCAGGTGCGAGTGCGGCTCTACCCGCTGATGCAGATAGTGATGCCGGATGGTGAATCCCACTCCGCAGCCACTCAAACCCGCCGAGGCGAGACAGAGCAGCGCTACCCTGACGTACTTCCCGATCACGCCAGACACTCTGTTCGCTAGACGGCCCGCTGTCAAGGCAGCGGCCTTTACAAGCCCGTTACGCCGGGCTGCGGGAAGCGGGCGTATTCTTCGGTAGACACTTCCACTCATGGAGACCGACCGATGAATCGCAATGATCTGATCACCGCCGCAATCGCTGCCGGCGCCAGCCTGACGCTCAGCCTCGCCGTCTTCTGGCCCGTCGACCTGCAAGCCGGCGGGCCGGGGTCCAAGGCGGCCAAGATCCGCCAGCCGCTGACGCCCACGCTGACCGTCGACGGCAGCCGGATCGAGCTGCTCAGCAAACCCGGCAGCAGGGTGCTGGTGCTGAAGCTGATCAACCCCACATCCAAGACGCTGAAGTTGATGGCCGATGTGAGACTCACCTCTCAGGCACCCAGCTTCGCCGTCTCGCGCCGGATGCCGATGCCCACGACGCTCTGGCAGAAACGCCTGCCGCTGGAGCTCGCGCCGGGCAAGACCCGCATCCTGCGAATCCCGACCAAGGTCAAGGCAGCCAAGGGACGGCAGTTCGTCTTTTCTGTTCGCATCGGCCGAAAGACGATCCGCAGCCAGAACGTGCTGCTGCTGCAGGTCGTTCGCAGCGGCGCCCCGGTCAACGTGATCAATGGCCGGCGACCCCGCAGGTAACATGACGCGACTTCCCTTGCTCATCGGATCGCTGCTCGGTGTGCTGGCGGCGATTGGGGTCCTGGCAGTCGAGGACGCCGCTCGCCGCAAGCCGCCGGAACTGGCGACCGTTCAGTCCGACGGCGAGGGCCCGATCTCCGAGCTGGTGATCCAGTACCTGCCGGAGGCGGACGAGATCGTCCTGCGGGTCTATCGACAGTTTCTGCGCGAGCTGCCGGCACGCCTGACGGTGCATGTCGTCTGTCCCGACCAGGCGGCCTTCGACCGCCTGGCGCGACTGACCGCGCCGGTCGCTTGCAAGCTCGTGCCGGTCCTGACCGGACACGAGATGACCTGCTGGTCTCGCGATCGCTGGCTGGCGCTGGCGCTAGGCGACCAGATCACCCTGCTGCGGCCGCGCGGCGAGGACGGGGCCGCCATCTGGCGCGCGCGGGCCGGCGACCAGCTGATCGCCGAGGACCTGGCCCGGACGCTGCCCCGAGTGCGGGCTCGGCGCAGCACGCTCTACTTCGACGGGGGTGATTTCGTCGTCGACGGCGACACGGTCTTCGTCACGCCCGATGTCGCCCGGCGCAACATCCAGCACACCGTGCGGGACCGCGCGCAACTGCTGCGGCGCTTGCGCCAGATGCTCGGTCGCAAGCGGGTGATCCTGCTGGACAAGGCGCCGCCGCATCACGCGGGCATGTTCATGATGCCCGCCGGTCACAAGACGATGCTGGTCGGCGACCCGGCGCTCGGCCGCAAACTGCTGGGCGCCGATCCACTGCCCGCCGGGTTGCGCGAGATCGGCGCGGACTTCGGCCGCCCGTTGCAAGCGCTGTTCGATCACGTCGCTCGCCGTTGCCGGGAGGCCGGCTACCGCGTCGTACGAATGCCGATCCTGCCAGGTGCCGACGGCCGGACCTACGTCACCTACCTCAACGTGATCCTCGACCAGCGCGCCGGTCAGCGCACCGTCTACATGCCGACCTTCCGCGGCGCCCGCGCGCTCGACCTCGCGGCGACCCGTATCTGGCGCCGGCTCGGTTACACGGTCCGTCCGATCGACTGCAGCGCGACCTACCAGCACTACGGCAGCCTGCGCTGTCTGGTCAACGTGCTCAGGCGTGGACCCAACGGTTGAATTGAGCTGGATCGGAGGCTACACTCGCCAACTCGTAAGGACCCCGCAGTGGAGAGCCACCGATGCCCAGGATACTGTTCGTCAAGGAAGAGAAGATCGTCGAGTGCGAGGCCGGCGCAAACCTGCGTAAGGTCTGCCTGGACAACGGCATCGACCTCTACGAGTTCCCGCGCAACTTGCCGCTGGCCAACTGCATGGGCCGAGGCATCTGCGGCACCTGTCGGGTGAAGGTCGAGAGCAATGACGGCCTGACGACGGCGACGCGGGCCGAGCGCTTGCACCTGGGTAGCGACGACCCGACCATGCGGCTGGCCTGCTGCTGCAGCGTCACCGGCGACATCGAGCTGACCAGCCAGCCACGCAGCCTGGGCTGGCACGATCACGCGTACTACGTCGAGAGCCGCACCTCCCCACGGGCCTAG
>CAZMLI010000390.1:0-4590 GCA_964566865.1 uncultured Planctomycetota bacterium | reverse complement strand
GGCCGGCGGAAAAGCGCCCCGCAAATGAGGTGAGATCATGAGTAGTTCGGGCTATACTCCCCGCTCGACGTTTCCCCCCCTCCCCACCTGGAAACGAGGACATCCTGTGAGTGGCAGTGCGACACGCGCCGGTTTCACCCTGATCGAGCTACTGGTGGTGATCGCGATCATCGGTTTGCTCGCGGCCGTACTCGTGCCCGTCCTGAACAGTGTGCGGGCCAAGGGGCATACCACCGACTGCATCAGCAACATGCGCCAGATCGGCGGGGCGCTGGCGCTCTACACCCAGAGCTACAAGGGCCGCTATCCCGTCGCCCCGCGCAAGCCCAGCGATCCGCTGATCAGCCTGCGGGTGGTGATGGTCGACCAGTTGCCTGACAAGGAAGTCTGGAGTTGCCCCGCGGACCAGACCTTCGCTGCGGAGCTGGGCCTGTCCTACGAGTGGAACTCGTTCATCAGCGGTCAGGTGCTGCGCGGCACGATGATCTACAAGCTGGCGATGAGCAACGCCGCCGCCGTGCCGGTGCTGTCGGATTTCGAGAAGGTGCATGATGAGGGCAAGAGCCGGGTCGTACTATTCGCCGACGGCCACGCCGAGGAGTTGCGCTGATTCTGCGGAAGTTGCTCTGGCTGGGCTTCTTCGTTCTCGGCGGATGCGCTTCGGCGCCGCGTACGACGCCACGGCCGAACAAACCGCCGAGCGACGTCTCGTTGCCGCCGCTGTTCACGCAGGGGCCGGCCGTCGATGGCACGCAGGTGCGGGACGTATTCTGGCCCTTCTATCACTCCCACGAGAACGAGAAGGAGCGCGGCTGGGGCATTCGCCCGTTCTTCTATCACGTCTCGCGCAAGGGTGAGCTGAAGCGCGAGACGATGTTCCTCTGGCCGTTCGGGCGGTACAGCGTGAAGCCGGGACAGGCCACCGTGCAGTTGCTGCCGCTGTTCACCTATCGGGTGCGCTACAACGAGCGCAAGGTGCTCGATGCCGACTGGATCCTCTTCCCGCTGATCTTCATCGGCACCGATGAGAAAGAGGGGCGCTACTTCGGCTTCTTCCCCTTCGGCGGCACGATGCGGGGCCTGCTCGGCAAGCAGAAGATCGAGTTCATCATGTTCCCGCTGTACATGAAGACCTACGAGCACGGCTACACGGGCGTGCACTACTTCTTCCCCTTCTATCAACAGGCCGAAGGGCGCGGCAAGACCTCCTTCGCGATCCTGCCGTTCTACGCCTACAAGAAGAAAGAGGGGCAGTACGACCGTCGCAGCTACATGTGGCCGTTCGTGCACCTGCAGTGGAACATGCTGCACACCGACGATCCGGTGCGCACGATCGCGGTGCTGCCATTCTATGGGCAGGACATCTCGGTCTCCGGCAAGAACGTCTCGCGCACCTTCATGTGGCCGTTCTTCCACTACCGGATTCACTCCGGCACGGGCTACCGCGAGTTCAACATGCCCTGGCCGTTTTTCCGTTCGCTGTCGAGCAAGAAGATCGATCACCTGCGGTTCTGGCCGTTCTACTCGCGCTGGCATCACAAGACACGCAAGATCGTCGACTACCAGTTTCTCTGGCCCTTCGGCTGGTACTCGACCTACGACGAGCGCGACTATACGAAGCAGAGCATCTGGGCCCTGCCCTTCTTCTGGGACCACCACAAGCAGTACAAGGACGAGAAGCAGACCAGCGAACGCACCACCAAGCTCTGGCCTTTGTTTCACCGCAGGCGCGGTCGCGACGGTTCGATCGAACACCAGTTGCTCAGCCTCTGGTGGTTCGAGGACGCCGAGCCCTTCGGCTTCACCCACTCCTACGATGCGTTCTTCAGTCTCTATCGCTATCGCTCCCGGCCGAGCGGGGAGTGGAGTCTGAACCTGCTCGGTCCGCTGTTTTCCCTCTACGCGAGCGAGAAACGGACCCGTCAGCGGATCCTGTTCTTCGAGTACGAGCGCGAGGGCAAGACCGCCAAGAAACAGCGCACGCAGTTCAAGTTCCTCGAGGGGCTGTTGCGCTACACCAATGATCGTGGTCACAAGTCGATCGGGCTGTTCTGGATTCCCGAGCTGTTCGGCTGGGGCGAGCCGCGTCGCGAGAAGAAGACACGCTGATGCGCTGGCTCTTTCAGCAAACGGGGCGACGGGTACTCGGGCTGGTCGAGGATGCCGGCTATACGGTGGCCCTCTGGATCGAGACCCTGCGCTGGACCTTCACCGCCGGCTTCTTCCGCTTGCGCGCGATCAGCGACCAGCTCTACATCTGCGGGGTGCAGAGCGTGATCGTCACCCTGATCGTCGGGCTGTTCACCGGGATGATCATCACCCTGCAGATGGGACTGGTGCTCAAGCAGTATCAGATCCACGGCTTCATCGGCATGGTGGTGATGATCACGATGCTCAAGGAGCTCGGTCCGTTCATGTGTGCCTTCATCCTGGCCGGCCGCGTCGGCAGCGCGATGTCGGCCGAGCTGGGCACGATGGCGGTCTCGGAGGAGATCGATGCGCTCAAGGTGATGTCGATCAATCCGGTCAAGTTGCTGGTCATGCCGCGCTTCGTCGCGTTGACGCTGATGGCGCCGATCCTGACCATCTTCGCCGACATCGTCGGTGTGCTCGGCGGCTCGGTGGTCGCCAAGTACCGCATCGGCGTGAGCTACACGCTCTATTACAAGCGGATCTGGGAGTACCTGCAGGACGCGCCCCTCTCGCTGCTCTATGGCGGCATGGTCAAGGCGATGGTCTTCGGCATGTTGATCTCGATCATCGGCTGCGCCAACGGGCTGCGCGCCACGCGCGGCGCCGAGGGCGTCGGGCAGGCCAGTCGGCGGACCGTCGTCGATTCGTTCCTGTTGATCCTGATCCTCAACTACTTCATGAGCTCGATCCTCAACACCTACTTCTGATGGCCACCACACCGATCATCAATCTGCAGGGCGTGCACAAGGCCCTCGGCGGGAACGAGATCCTGCGTGGGGTGGACCTCGTCGTCGAGAAGGGCAAGACCTACTGCATCATCGGCCGCTCGGGCACCGGCAAGTCGGTCACGCTCAAGCACATCGTCGGCCTGATGCATGCCGATGCTGGCCAGGTCGCCGTCTTCGGACACGACGTCAGCCACGTCAGCGAAAAGGTCTTCGCCGAGGAGCGCAAGAAGATCGGCTACCTGTTTCAGTCGGGCGCGCTGATCAACTGGATGAACGTGCTGGATAACGTCGCGCTGCCGCTGCGCGAGCACGAGCGGCTGAAGGAGACGGTGGTGCACGAGCGCGTGGCGAAGATGCTGGCGCTCGTCGGCCTCTCCGGGATCGAGCAGAAGATGCCCGATGAACTCTCGGGCGGGATGAAGAAGCGCGTCGGTCTGGCGCGGGCATTGATCCGCGAGCCGCAGCTGGTGCTCTACGACGAACCCACCTCGGGCCTGGATCCGGTGATGTCGAGCCAGATCAACGAGCTGATCATCGATCTGCAGCAGAAGCTGCAGGTCACCTCGCTGGTGGTGACCCACGACATGGCGAGCGCCTACAAGATCGCCGACAAAATCGGTATGCTGTACGAAGGACGGATCATCGAACAAGGCACGGCAGAACAAATACAGGCCACGACCAACCCCGTGGTCCGGCAGTTCATCGAGGGCCTGGTCAGCGGCCCGATCACCGCCTAGCGGGAGCAAGACATGAAAGAGACCATCGTCGGCGTCGTTTTCTTCGTGGGGCTGGGGCTGCTCGGCTACTTCACGATCTACGTCAAGGGTGGCGTGACCTCGTCCACCACCAGCACCGGCTTCACCTACAAGGTGAACTTCAAATCGGTGGCGGGACTCGAACGAGGGCAGAAGGTCAAGGTCTCCGGCATGGATGTCGGCAAGGTCACCGCGCTCAAGCTGTTGCCCAGCGGCCAGATCGAAGCCACGCTCAGCACCTGGCAGGAGATCCCGTTCAAGCAGGACTACAAGGTGGTGATCAAGGACGTCAGCCCGCTCGGCGGCAAGTATGTCGACATCGAGCCCGGGGAAGAGTCGGCCGCGCTGGAAGTCTCGGCGGCCACACTCGTTGGCAGCAGCCGCGCCAGCCTGCTCGCCGAGGGCGGCGATCTGATCAGCGAGATTCGCGTCGACGCCAAGAAGATCTTCGAGAGCCTGCGCGAGATCACCGAGAACATCGCCGGCGGCAGGGGCACGCTGGGCAAGCTCTACAAGCAAGGCGACCTGTACGATGACCTGCTGGCGGCCGTCAAGGATCTGCGTATGTTCGCCGAGAAGCTCAACTCGCCCAGCGGTACGATTGGCAAGCTGCTGACCCAGCCGGAGCTGTACGACCGCCTCAACAGCGCGGTGGCCAACCTGGACAAGATCATCACCGGCGTCAAAGATGGCAAGGGCTCGATGGGCAAGCTGTTCAACGAGACCCACCTCTACGACGACCTGCGCGCCGCGCTGAACAAGATCGACAAGTTCGTCAGCAACGTCGACGGCATGGTGGATCACGTCAAGGCCGGCAAGGGCTCCCTCGGGCGGCTGTACGTCAACCCCGAGGCCTACGACAACGTCACCGGCACCTTCAAGGAAGCGCGCCAGATGCTGGAGAAGCTGCGCCG
>CAZMLI010000389.1:0-4599 GCA_964566865.1 uncultured Planctomycetota bacterium | reverse complement strand
AGCCCGACATTATCCGGTCCCCTCCCCCGAAGTAAACAGTGTTAGAATTCCAGCAGCATGGCACAGCCAGGCGCCTACGACTTGTTGCTGCTGGTGGTCTTCATCCTCGGGACCACTCTGCATGCGTTCCTGACCTCCCTGCTCTGGCGACGTCGCGGCAAGGTCGGCAGCGAGCGGGTCTTCCTGCTGGTGATCCTGGCGGCGCTGCTCTGGAATCTGGGCAGCCTGCTGGTGGTGCTGATCGACTTCGTCCATCACGAGAAGCTGAGCCGGCTGACGCAGCTCTGCGACGCGGGCGCGCTGGTCGGGCTGGCCTGCCTGCCCTCGCTGCTGCTGCACACGCTGCTGCTCTACCTGCGCGAGCGCGAGGTGGGCCTGCCAGCGGTCAAGCACTGGGGGCTGTTGACCTACGGCTACGGGCCGCTGCTGCTGTATTACCTGCCCAATTATCAGGTGCTGCTGGCCAAGGGGTCGCAGTCGCTGCTCTCGTTCAACAGCCTGACCGCCAGCGCCGGCGCCTGGTTCGTCTCGGTCCTGGGCGTCTGCGCCTACCTGACCTTTCACCTCGGCCGCGGGCTGGCCGACAAGAAGGAGCGCAAGTTCCACCTGACCGTCACCTGGGGCTTTCTGGCCATCACCGGCCTGCTGGTCGTGACCTACCTGCTGCGCGTGCAGCAGGTCGCGCCGACGCTGACCAAGACGCTGGCGGTGCTGACCAACCTGGCCACCGCGCTGCCCTGCCTGATCTACGCCTACTACATCTACAAGCTGAACTACATGGAGCTGGTGCTGGTCAATACGATGGTCTGGTCGGTGCTCGCGGTGGTGGTGGTGGCGATCTACATCTTCGGCATCCACCCGCTCGGCAGCACGCTCGAACAGCAGTTCAGCGAGCTGAATCTCAACTTCCGCATTCTCGAGGCGCTGCTGATCATCGTACTGGTCTCGCTGTTCCAGCCGATGAAGAACCAGCTGCAGAACTTCCTCTCCGGCATCGTCTTCCACGAACGCAACTACTACCGCGACCTTTTCCGCAACCTCTCGCGCAAGGTGGTGGCCGAACGTTTCATCGATCCATCGAGCCTGCTGACCTATGTGGCGCGCGCGATCTCGCGTGAAATGCACGTGGTGCAGGTCGTGATCGTCTTCTTCACCGAGGGCGAACACGGCCTGGAGATCACCTATTCGGGCGCGGCGGAAGAGATGAACCTGCAGCCGCTGGTGCAGGCGCTGCGCATGCGCGGCGAGGCGGTCACGGCGCGGGACATCGCCAGCAAGGCGTTCAGCAAGGAGATGCGCTCGCATCGGTTCGAGACGTTGATCCCGATCTACGAGGACTGGGAGCTGGTCGGCTTCTTTGCGCTCGGCAAGCGCGGCCTGCGACGCGGCCTGTTCCGCGCGGAGGAGCGCATGCTGACGTTGCTGGGCAATCAGGTCTCGACCGCGATCAGCAATACCACCGTGATCAGCCAGAAGCTGGAGATGGGCCGCAAGCTGTACGAGAACGAGAAGCTGTCCAGCCTGGGCCGGCTCTCCGCCTCGATCGCCCATGAGGTGAAGAACCCGCTCTCCTCGATCAAGTCGATCACGCAGGTGATGATGGAGGATCTGCCCCCCGACCATCCACGCCAGCAGGACCTGCAGATCATCAAGAGCGAGATCGATCGGCTGGCCAAGGTCGTCAATCAGCTGCTGCACTTCGCGCGATCCCAGCCGTCGGGCCCCGGACCGTTCAACGCCGCCGAGACGCTGAACAACGTCCTGCGCATGCTCGGCCATGAAGCGCGCCAGCGGCAGATAGAAATCTTCACCGACGTGCAGGAGGATCTCGAGCTGGTGGCCAACCAGGATTCGTTCACCGAGATCTTCTTCAACCTGATCGACAATGCGCTGCAGGCGCTGTCGGCGCAGCCCGAACCGTCAGCGGATTCGTCAGAGGCCCTGCCGCCACGTGAGATTCATGTCGCGCTGACCCTGTCGGCGAACGACAAGAACGGCGCCAGCGCCTACCTCGTCGGGCAGGGGACCGGCCAGTTATTGCTGACGGTTCGCGACACGGGGCCCGGAATTCCGGAGCAGCTGCGCGAGCGGATCTTCGAGCCATTCTTCACCACGCGCGAGACCGGCACCGGCCTGGGATTGCCGATCGTCAGCGAAAAAGTGGACCAGCTCGGAGGCAGCATCACGCTCGGCACTCCCGAAACCGGCACGGAGTTCAGGGTGACGATCCCGGTCGAGCAGTTGACGCCGCAGCAACCGATGGGCGTAATTGACGCATGAGCGACTTCGCGATCCTGATTGTCGACGATGAGATGCCCGCCCGTTTTGGTATGCAGCGCGCCCTGTCAAAGGACGATCGCTTCACCCTGCACGAAGCGGAGAGCGCCGAGCTGGCGCTGTCCCAGATCGAAAAGGGCGCGATCGACCTGGTGCTGATGGACATCAACATGCCGGGCATCGGCGGAATGCAGGCGCTGAAGCGCATCACCGAGCAAGCCAATCCGCCGCTGGTGATCATGGTCACGGCCTATGGCTCCGAGAAGCTCGCGGTCGAGGCGATGAAGCAGGGCGCCTACCACTACATCGCCAAGCCGTACGACGTCGACGAGCTCCGCCACGTCGTCGAGCAGGGGCTGGCCCGGCTGTCGCTGGCGCGTGAAAACCGCCGCTTGATCGCCGAGCTGCGCAGCCTGCAAGGACTCGGCGAGCTGATCGGCACCAGCGACCAGATGCGCACCGTCTTCGAGCTGATCCACAAGATCAAGGACACCGACGTCACCGTGCTGGTGACCGGTGAGTCGGGCACCGGCAAGGAGCTGGTGGCCCGCGAAATCCACAGCAAGGGCAACCGCAGCCACGGCCCGTTCATCACGATGAACTGCGCGGCCGTGCCCGAGAACCTGATCGAGAGCGAGCTGTTCGGCCACGAGCGCGGCGCCTTCACCGGGGCGACCGAAAGCCGCGCCGGCAAGTTCGAGCTGGCCGACGGCGGCGTGCTGTTCCTCGACGAGATCGGCGACATGAGCCTCAATACCCAGGCCAAGGTGCTGCGCGCGATCCAGGAGCGGGAATTCCAGCGCCTGGGCGGCTCGAAGACGCACAAGGTCGATGTGCGGCTGATCTCGGCCACGCACAAGGACCTGGAGAAGGAGATGGACCTGGGCACCTTCCGCAAGGATCTGTATTACCGGATCAAGGTGGTCGACATCTCCCTGCCGGCGCTGCGCGAACGCCCGACCGACATCCCGATGCTGGTCGGCCACTTTCTCGAGATGTTCTGCGTCCGCCACAAACGCGACGTCAGCGAACTGGCCCCGGAGGCGATCAAGCTGCTGATTCATCACAGCTGGCCGGGCAACGTGCGGGAGCTGAAGAACGTGCTGGAGAAGGCGGTCGTGCTCTCCGACGGGCCGGTGCTGACGCCGGGCGACCTGCCGCCGGAGATGCAAGGCCAGAGCGGGCTGCTGCTGTCGGGCATGGGGTCGATTGACTTCAACTTGCCGTTCAAGTCGGCGAAGAAACGCTTCGTCCAGGCCTTCGAGAAGGAGTTCATCGAGCGCAAGCTGACCGAGTATTGCGGCAATATCACCCGCACGGCCGAATCGCTCGACATGCACCGCCAGAGCCTGCAGCACAAGCTCAAGGAGCTCTCGATCCAGGCCAAGGAATTTTCCGACTGACAATGGCCGGACACTCGAAAGCCGCCGTGATCAAGGCGATCGTAGGCAACGCCGTGGTGACGCTCGCCAAGACCGTCGCCTGGGTCACCAGCGGATCGGGTGCGATGCTGGCAGAGACCATCCACAGCCTGGTCGACACGCTCAACCAGTGCCTGCTGCTGATCGGCTACCAGCGGTCGAAGAAGGCTCCGACCCGTGCCCATCCCTACGGCTTCGGGGCCGAGGCCAACTTCTGGGGCTTGCTCGCCGCGATCGGCATTCTGGTCTTCGGCGGCGGCCTGGCGATCCAGCACGGGATCCATGCGATCCAGCATCCGGTGGTGCCGAGCCACATCCGGCTGGTGCTGGGGCTGCTCGCCTTCTCCACGCTGGTCGAGGCCTGGGTGCTCTATTCGGTCCTGCGCCTGGTCGCGCAGAGCCGCGAGGGCAAGCCCTGGTTTTCCCACGTGATGTCCCAGCCCGCGGTGACCCTGACGGTCATTCTGGAGGACGCCGCCGCGGTCGGCGGCTGCCTGCTCGCGGCGGCCGCCGTCTACGCGTCGGCCCGGACTGGCAACGGAATCTATGACGCGCTGGCCCAGCTGGCGATCGGGGCGATGCTGGCGATCGTCGGCCTCTATCTGATCTGGAACAACCGCCGCCCGCTGATCGGCATGGCGCTGCCGGCCGACAAGCAAGAGCGGCTGCAGCTGTTCATGGCCGACCTGGACGCGATCGACCGCGTCACCGACCTGAAAACGCAGATGCTCTCGCCCAGCACCTTCAAGGTCAAGGCCGAGATCGTCTTCTCCGGCGGCGAGATCGCCGGACCGCTGATTCCCGAGTTTGTCGAGAAGTTCGAGGCGCTGGCGGCCAACAAGCAACACCCAGCCGAGTTTCTGGGGCGTTATGCCGATGCGCTGTTCATGGAGCAAGCCCG
>CAZMLI010000388.1:0-4617 GCA_964566865.1 uncultured Planctomycetota bacterium | reverse complement strand
TCCGCCGAGAGACCTCGCTTCCAATCGCTGACCGGGCTGCTGACCAGCCGGCCCCTGCGCCTGGAACGCACGCTGATCGCCGTCTTGCAGAGCGCCCTCGAAGAGCTCGGCGGCGAGCGGGCCGGGATCATGCTTTTCGAACAAGATGCGGTCCAGCTGGCGATCGACCGCAGCGGCGAGCGCGTCGACCTGGGTCCGGACGTGCTGGCCTGGGCCGAATCCCGCCGGACGGACCCCACGGCCGCCTACCTGCATGGCCCCGACGCCCCAGGAGACAGCGCCTGGTGCGCCCTCGAACCGCTGGCCATCACGGTGCGCGAGCAGGCGCAGACCTCCCACGAGATGCGACGCATCCCGGGAGACGACGTGGCGCTGATCCTCGGCAACCTCTATCTGGACGGCAGCGACGAGCGCCGGCCGTTCTCCAGCGAGGAGTCAGGCATCCTGCGCAGCCTGGCCCAGCACGCAGTGACCGCCGTCAGTCACAGCCAGCTCTATCAACAGGCAATCTGCGACGAGCTGACCGGTCTGGTCGGACGCGCGGAGCTGGAGCGGACCTTGACCCGTGAGCTGGAGGTCGCGCAACAGCGCAACACCCCGCTGGGTTTGGTCTATGTCGACATCGACCGGATGAAGCAGCTCAACGACAGGCTGGGATATGCCGGCGGCAACCAGATCATCGAGCAGGTGGCTCGCCTGCTCGAGCAGAATACCCGCGAGATCGACACCTGCGCGCGCCACGGCGGCGCTCGATTTGCCCTGGTGCTGCCCGAGACCGATGCAGAGGGGGTCAAGACCCTGGGCAAGAAACTCTGCTCCGCCGTTCGCAAGACCTTCAAGAAGGAGCCAAGGGTCACCTTCTGCGTCGGCGGCGCGACCTTCCCCGATCATGGGACGCAGCCGGCCGCGCTGAAGGAGAGCGCCGATCGCGCGCTGTCCAGCGCAAAGCAGTCCGGCCCCGGGACGCTGCGCTTCTTCAACCAGCGCACAAAAAGTCACGACCGCTTCGACAAGCTGGCTGGACTGTACACCGGCAAGTACGCCCAGGACTATCGCAATACGGCGCTGGTGCTCGAGGCGCTGAGCCATCTGGCGCAGCAGCGCAACCCGGCCAGCCTGGCGCGTTACGCCCTCCCCCGCCTGCTCGAAGCCGCGCGGGCCCATGCCGGGACGATCTTTCTGCGCGACGGCGAGGGTGGCATGGATGCGGTCACGGCCCAGGACTGCCGGGGGAAGGCGATCGAGACCCATGCGCTCGACGGCGCACTGATCACACAGCTGGAACAGCGCCCGACACCGGTGGCCCGTCTCGAAGACGGCCCCCCCCGCTACTATCTGGCCTTCCCGGGCAGCGAGAACCTGCTCGGCATCTTCTGCTGTGAGTTCGAAGCCGATGCATTACCCGATGCGGAGTCGCTGGCGCTGGCCACCTTGTTCTGCGAGCTGATCTCACAGACGCTGGAGAACATCCTGCTGCTGCGCACTCTGGAAGAGCAGACCCAGGAGCTGGCCGAGAACAGCGAACGCATCGAGAAGTTGAACGCGCAACTCGGCGAGAAGCTCGCCTCGCGTGAACACGAGCTCGAGCGGCTGCGCTCCCACACCACCGACGGCGTCAGCCGACAGTCGCTGAAGTACGACTACGCGGAGATCATCGGTTCGAGCAAGGCCATGCTGAATGTGTTGAGCATGATGGACAAGGTGGTCGAGAGCGAAGTTCCGGTAATGATCCAGGGCGAGAGCGGCACCGGCAAGGAGTTGATCGCGCGTGCGATCCACCAGTTCGGCGCGCGCAAGGACAAGCCCTTCGTCACCGAGAACTGTGCCGCGCTGACCGAGACCTTGCTCGAGAGCGAGCTATTCGGTTACGTCAGGGGCGCGTTCACCGGCGCGGTCGCGAACAAGAAGGGTCTGTTCGAGGTGGCCCACACCGGCACCTTGTTTCTGGACGAGATGGGCGACATGAGTCCCGGACTGCAAAAGAAGCTGCTCCGCGCGCTGCAGGAAGGCGAGATCCGCCCCGTCGGCGGCAAGCGGCTGAAGAAGGTCGACGTGCGCATCATCTCGGCCACCAACCGCAACCTGAAGCAGATGATGGAAGCCGGCCTGTTCCGCGAGGATCTGTTCTACCGACTGAATGTCGTCGCGGTCCACCTGCCCGCGCTGCGCGAGCGCAAGGAGGACATCCCGCTGCTGCTCGACCACTTCTTCAAGATCGTCTCGAAGAAGTCCGGGGTGCCGATCAAGTCGATGACCCCGGAGACCATCGAATACCTGACCAACTACGACTGGCCCGGCAACATCCGCGAGATGGAGAACGAGGTCAACCGGATGCTGTTCATGGGCGATGATCCGATCACTCCGGACATCCTGTCCGACAACATCACCCAGTAAGCAGGCCCCGCGAGAGCCCATTGACACTCGGATTCGCCCAGCGCCCGATTACCCCGTTGTCCCCCCTGCCGCTGGCGGGGATCGGCAGCCGCAGCGGCCTGCCCACGACTCTGGATGAGCTGATGGTTCGGGCGGTCTGGTTCGGCGGGGCCCAGTCCGCCGTGCTGATCGTCAGCCTCGACCTGCTCTGGGTCTCACGTTCGCTGGCCGACACGCTGCGGGCGTGTATCGGCGCAACCCATGGATTGGCGCCCGAGTGCATCCTGATCTGCGCGACACACACACACGGCGGCCCCCAGACACGCGAGCAGACCCACGACGGACTGGTCGTCGACCCTGATTATCGACGCTATCTGATCGCCCAGGTCGAGGCCGCCGCCGCTGCGGCAGCGACTGCGATCGGCCCGAGTCGCTTCAGCATCGGCAGCGCCACCACGCGCATCGGCATCAACCGCCGCCGGTCCATTCTCGACATTCAAGCGCTGCGCCGCTTCCGACTGCGCCGCACGATGGCCAACCGCCCAAATCCGGCCGGCCCCATCGACGACCAGGTCGATCTGCTCTGGGCCACTCCGGCCGAGGGGGACGAGCTGGTGCTGGTGACCGCGGCCTGCCACCCGACCGTGATGCGCGGAAATCAGGTCACGGCGGACTTTCCGGGGCGACTCTCCGCGGCGCTTTCCTCGCGGGTCCGCCGCCCGGTGAATGTGGTCTTTCTGCAGGGGTTTTCCGGCGACATTCGGCCTCGGCTGATCCAGACCTTGCCGCGAAGGGGCTGGCCCCCCCTGCGCGCCTTGCAATCATGGGTCGACCGCGATCAGTTTCGCACCGATGGCTCGGTCGAGGACATGCAGGCCATCGCCGCAGAGCTGGCAGCAGCGATCGATCAGTCCCAGCTGCGTCCGCTGGGCCGCCTCGCGCCCTCTGGCCACGAGCTGGAGATCCAGTTGCCGCTCGAGCAGCAGCACCCGCCTGTTTCGTTTCGTCTGCAGTTGCTGCGGCTATCCGATCAAGCAGCGCTGGTGGGCTGCGAGGGAGAGATGTTCTCCGACTACGCGGTCTGGCTGCGCACTCTCTGCGCGCCGGGACAGCTGCTCTTCCCGGTCGGCTGTGCCGGCGGCATGGTCGGCTATGTACCGGATGCGGCGAGTCTGCCGCAGGGCGGCTACGAGGTCGATCGCAGCCGTCCGATCTTCGGCCTGCCGGCAAGATTCGAGCGCAAGATCGACGGCCTGATCCGCGGCGCGATCGAAACGCTGGTCAACGGGAGAGCTGAATGACCTATTCGATGGACGCGATCGCCAGCGATCTGGAGCGACTGGGCCTCTGTGAAGGCGATCTGCTGATGGTCCATGCGCGGGTGCGCGATATCGGTCAGATCGAGGGACACCCGGGAACCACCGTGCTCGCAGCCATGCGCCAGGTGGTAGGCGACAGTGGAACGATCGCCACCCTGACCTTCACTCGAGCCTACCCGCTCCCGCTCGATGCCGAGACCAGCCAGCATGTCTTCGAGATCGAGACGCCGACGATCACCGGCCACTTTGCCAGGACCTTGCTGGCACTGCCGGATGCGGTCCGTAGCCGCCACCCCACTTGCTCGTTCGCCGCCGTCGGTCCCGACGCCGAGCACTTGACCGCCGATCACGATGCCGACGCACCGTGCTACCTGCCGATCGAACGCCTGATCGAAAAGAACGGCAAGTACCTGATCCTCGGCTGTGTCTGGGACAGTCCGGGTTTCACCTCCGTGCACTGGGCCCAGTGGAAGCTCGGATTGGCCACCCAGCATCAGCAGCAGAAAGGCGTCAACATACGGACTGCCGATGGCGACATAGCGCTCTGGCGTCGCCGAGACATCGGCGGCTGTAGCGGCGGATTCCACAAGTTCTATCCCCACTACCGCGCAGCGGACATCCTCTGCGAGGGCAAGATCGGGCAGGCCGAGTGCATGATGGTTCCCGAACGGGAGGCGCTGGAGATCGAGCTGCGCTTGCTGACCGAGGACCCCTGTTTTGCGCTGTGCGAGGATCCGACCTGCTTCAAGTGCTGGCGCATGTTCGACTATTCACGCAAGCCCTTGATCCTGTTCAAGCTGGCGCAGTGGCGAAAGCGATTCCTCTACTGAGTTAGCCGGTCGGCGCTGCTGCTCCCCTTTCCCGGCTGCAGCCGCGCTTGTCGAGCAGCTTGCGGAACGCACTCTTGCCGCGCCACGTGTGGTAC
>CAZMLI010000387.1:1782-4628 GCA_964566865.1 uncultured Planctomycetota bacterium | reverse complement strand
ATACGGGTCCCGCTCCGATGACCTCAGTTCAGGACGACGACCATGACGGACGGAGGTGCTCGAATTGAATAGCAATCTCAGGCTGGTGATCATCAGCCTGAGCCGAGGCATGGGGAGGATGATCCAGAATGGGCTCGCCAGTTTCGATGTCGAGGTCAGAACCTACACCCGCATCGAACAGGCGCTCAAGGACATCCTGAGCGACCCGCCACACGCGGTGTTGGTCGATGATGCATTGCGCGCGGCCTTCAACATAGCGGCCGCGGTCAGGCAGAAGCTGCCGACGATCGGACTGGTGCTGCTGGCCCGCGGGATGACGCGCGACAAGGTGCTGAACGCCGCACAGTCCGGGATCAACCGAGTCGTCGTGCGGCCCTTTGCCATGACCACCTTGTTGGACCAGACGATGGTCGCCTGTCAGATGGCAGGCAACGATGGCGCAAAGCTGGTGCCGGCCTCCGAAGAAGTGATCGACCGGCTGCTCGAAGCGCCGGACGGCAAAGCCGTGCTGGACCAGCTGAAGCGTGTGGAAACGCTCGAGGCAGTGCCCCATGTGATCGAACGGGTGCTCTCGCTGGCCCAGAATCCGGACAGCGGCGCGACCGAGATGGAGCGAGTGGTCAAGGGAGACAGCAGCATCGCCGCAATGGTGCTCAAACGGGCCAACTCGTCCTACTACTCCACCGTGCACAAGATCACTCGGGTCCGGGATGCCATCACGCGCATCGGCTTCAGCAACGTTCGCAACATGGTGCTGGGGCTGTTCATCATGGAGCTGGCCAGCGGCTCACAAGGGCAGGGCAGCCTTGACATGGAGGAGTTCTGGAAGGCAAGCCTGGCCACCGCGATCCTCAGCCGGGAATACGCCAAGCACTTCGACGTGCCCGAGATGGCGGATGCGTTCGTCATCGGCCTGCTGGCCGACTTCGGCTGCATAGTGCTCGACGAGCACTTACCGGAGAAGCTGGAACAGGCAATCTCCCTCAGCCACCGGGAGCGAATCAGCCTCTTTCAGGCAGAGAGGCGCATCCTCGGCGTCACCCATGCGCAGGTCGGCGGCCTGATCCTCAACCGCTGGGGCCTCCCCATACGGGTGGTCCAGGTGGTCGGTACACAGAGCACGCCGCTGGACACCTCGCGGCTTTCTCCCGAGGACAAGCAGATGTCGTCGGCGGTCTGGCTGGCCTGCTGGACGGTCCAAGGGCTGGGCCTCGGCAATCGCGCCGAGCTGCTTTTCGGCTACCCCCCCAGCGATATGCTCCGGGACCAGGACATCGGGGGACTGATCACGGACCAGTTCATTGCCGACCTAGTGCAGGAGATCAACGAGATGCTCCAGCTGTTCCACGCGGAGCTGGGGTGGCCCTGCCAGGATGGAACCCAGCAGACGACGATCCACTACTACGAGTCGTCGCAACCGTCATTCAGTCCGCTCGAACTGATCATCCGCAGAATCGGCGCCCAGCCGGTGCGGCTAGATTCAGTGGAAGCGCTGGAGGAGTTGCCGCCCGACTCCACAACGATCGTCTCGCTGGGCGGACTGGAAGAACTGCAGAGCGTTTGCCGGGGAACCAACTGGGGCGACCGTTTCTGGCTGTTCGTCTTGCCGCGAGGGCAGGTTCCGCCGGATAACGGGAGCAAACTCGAGGCCGGGATTCCGCACGGGAACTGTCGGTATGACGAGTACCCATTCATCATTGACGACCTGACGATTGCCTTGGCCCAGCTGGGCGCCGGAATCGTCGAGCCCACGGATGCCGAAGACGGTGGTGGCACCCAGGATGAGAACCGCGTAGGAGTGCCGGCTTGAAAGCCGGCCTGTGGAGGCGAGTAGAACTGCCGGCGTGAGCCGGCCCGGGTTTTCACCCGGGCCAGGCTGTCACTTGGTCTGATCGTCCTTGCTCTCCTTGCTCTTTTCCTGCTGGTCCTTGCTCTTTTCCTTCTTTTCCTTCTTTTCCTTCTTTTCCTTCTTTTCCTTCTTTTCCTTCTTGCTGCCGTTGCTGCCGTTTTCCTCGTCACTGCTGGCGCTGGGTTGTGTCGTCCGGAATGCGACAATGCCCTGCCGCAGCACCAGATTCGCCTTGCCCTTTTTTGCACGGAATGTGATCGAGGTGTCGTCGAATTCGCTGATCAGACCGGAGATTCTCTTTCCGGTACAGAGAAAGAGCTCGACCCGCCCTTCCGCCTTCTTGGCCTCGCTGAGGAATGAATCAACCGCGCTGGGAGCCATGCATCTATCCTCCAATGGTTGTGGTGGGTGGCCTGCTGCGGGAGACCACTTTATCTGCGATCGAGACCGGGTAGGTCTCGACCGTTTCGCGGGTTGGACCGGCCGCGAACCGGCTGGATTTCGACAATTCCACAGTTGCGCCGCACGATGACGAAACCATCCATCAGGGCCTCGATGATCCGACGCGCCAGCTGCTGATCGCTCCGCTCGGACTGGCGTTGTCGGAGCAGCGAAGCGATTCCCAACCCATCCGCCGAGATCCGGATCATCAACTTTCTCGGCCACCAGCGTGCGGCCAGTTCGATGCTGCTGCCCTCGCCCGAGGGTGAGGCGCGCAGCAGGTTCGAGGTCGCCATCGCCAAGGGCCCCTGCAGTGCGACGATCTCTGCTTCCTGAAAACGGGCCTGTCGGCCGAGCCAGGAGATCAGGTTGTTCAATGCAGTCAGACCACTGTCGGTTCCCGTGGGCATGCAGGCGTAAAGCGAGCGATCATCCGGCGTGTGGACGGTCAACGGCGGTGCCTTCTTGCTGTGAGAAGAGCGCCAGAATCTCCTCCCTCGAACGCCGCTTGGGGATCGCATTCTCCGGAGCGGAGGCAGCGCCTTGTCCGACGACT
>CAZMLI010000387.1:0-1682 GCA_964566865.1 uncultured Planctomycetota bacterium | reverse complement strand
CAGGTTGCTGTCGAAGACCTGGAGCAGCGTCTCGGAAAAGCGCTGCGCGAATCCAACGCCAGCGCTCGAGACCCGGTGGTACGAGTAATAGGGCCGCGAGCTGTCTATGTCGCTGTTCGGATTCACCAGGACCAGCACATCCTGCACTCGATGATGTCGTGGTTGTGTACACAGGCAACGCTGTCGGCGAGACAAACTCAGTTCCTCCAAGACTCACTGCACGAGGCCTGGATATTCAGCCTACGACACCCGCCCGTCGCACCGGTCGCTCGACTCGAAGTGGTCGCGCGCTGGTGGACGCACAGAGTGGTCGTCGATGTGATGGATGTCGCAGCGGTTTCCCTCCCCTGCTGGGAGTTTTGGCTCCCGGCAAACTTCAGCAAGAAAAACCGCCACTCCGAGTGATGGCGAGTGGGGTCACGTTGGAACACCGCAACGATGGTGGTACCCGAGTTGTGATCTGGAACAGGACCGCCCGAGGCAATGGGCCTGGAGCGACATGCGTTCCAGCAGTTGGAGTTCTTTATTCCCTGGAAGGAGGTGAAAGTCATGGGAATGGTCGAAAGTAACGACGTGAAACCCCTGCTCGAAGACAAGGGGTTCCTGGACGAAGTCCTCGAGGCGGCACTCTCGGATCCTGATGTGCTCTCGGAGATCACCGAGGACATCGCGGAAGAGCTAGGTGGTGCGCTTGAAGACGATCCGACCTTTCGCAAGCGCCTGGTGATGGCTGCGCTGCAGAAGGACAACGTCAAGAAGCTACTGGTTCGCCAGCTCCTCCAAGAGCTCACGGACTGACGTTTAACCGCGAGACCGCCGGTTCATAGACGGACCGGCGGTCTCCGTCTTCGAGTCTTCGAATTCATCTGAAGCAGCTGGGGAGCCGAGCCGATGAAACGCGACGGGAGAGCCTTGATCTGGGCGCTGTGTCTGCTGTTGCTCATCAGTTGCCGCGCAACAGAAAAGGGGCCTGCAAGTCCTGCAAGTATCTTCGGCGGAACCAAGGCTGAACTGGCTGAGCCGATCAACGCAGACCGGCCGGGGTTTGCCGATGGGCCGGACACCGTCCCGCGTGGGCGCTTTCACCTGGAACTGGGCTACACCTTCGCCCGAGATGACTCCCAGACCCAACAGGGTTTCCCAGAAGCCTTGCTTCGCGCGGGCATCATGGACAACGTGGAGCTGCGACTCGGCTGGGACGGGGCCGCGATCGAGAACGGAGAGAGCCTGGGAGGAAGCGACGTCAGCGTTGGCGCACGCTGGCATCTGCTGGATCAAGACGGGCTGATCCCCAGCCTCGGTGCGACCTTCACGCTCTCGCTACCCACCGGCGGAAAACGCAATACCAGCGACGAGGTCGAACCCGACTTCTTGCTGGCCTGGTCCTATGACCTGAGCGACCTGCTATCTGTCGGCGGCCACGTCACAGCGGGTGCGCCGGCTGATGACAACGGACACCACTTCTTTCAGACGACGGCCGCGGTCTCGGTCGGCTTCTCCCTGAGCGACAAGGTCGGATCCTATGTCGAGTATTTCATCATTCATCCAGCCGAAAGGCACAGTGACTCCGAACACAACGTCGGCGCCGGCTTGACCTATCTGCTGACCGACAATATCCAGCTGGATCTTCAAGGCACGTACGGCTTGAACGAACGGGCGACTGAATTCTCGATCGGAGGAGG
>CAZMLI010000386.1:0-4650 GCA_964566865.1 uncultured Planctomycetota bacterium | reverse complement strand
CGATCGTCGCGATGCCCATCGATGCGCTGACCCGCATCCCCGGTTTCAAGCGCTCGCTGATGCGGTAGCGGGCGTCCTGAATCGATTTGCGCAGGCGCTCGGCGACGAGCAGGCCGGTCTGCGCATCGGCCTCGGGCAGGATCAGCGCAAACTCCTCGCCGCCATGGCGGGCGGCGATGTCGCCCTTCTCGTGGCGCACCGCGCCGCGCAGCAGCTCCGCGATTTCCTGCAGCAGGTAGTCACCCTCGAGGTGGCCGTAGGTGTCGTTGAACTGTTTGAAGTGGTCCAGGTCGACGAGGATCAGCGAGAGCGGTCGGTCGAAGCGCTCGGCTCGGGTCATCTCTTCGGTCAGCCGGTTGATGAAGAAACGGTAGTTGTAGAGGCCGGTCAGGCCATCCGTCTGCGAGTCCGCTTCGGTGCGTTCGTAGAGCCGGGTCCGTTCGATGCCGACGATCACCTGATTGCTGATCGCCCGATAGAAATCCAGATCGACCGAGAGGTCCGGCACGTTGCGCGTCCGACCTATCACGAACAGCCCCAGCGGGTGGGCCTCCGACTGCATCGGCATCAGCAACGTCTTCTCGATTCGCTGTTCGCCGAACAGCCGCAGCTGCTCCGCACGTTGCTCCAGCCAGGAGGGGTCCCGCAGCGTGGCGATTTCGAGCAGTGGGCCGTCCGCGATCTCGGCCGGGGCGCCGTCCGGGTCGGAGAGCAACAGCGCCAGCCGGGTATTGTCCTGCTCGAGCAGGTAGATCCGGAACTGGTCCAGCGGCAAGTCGTGGCGCAGGATGGCACGCAGGCGCTCGAGCAGTTGCTCCAGGCGCAGCGTCGAACCCACCGCATTGGACAGGCGGGTCAGGATCTGGATCTCGAAAATGCGCCGGTCGAGCCGGTGATGCAGCTTCTCCAGTTCGGTCTCCTTGACCTTCAGTCGCTCGCCGAAGAAACCGCTGGAGAGCCAGGCCAGACCGATCATGCAGGAGAAGCCGATCCACATGCAGAAGGCCGTCAACAGGTCGACCGGTGGGCGGCCGGCCAGCGGGACCGGCGGGACGACATGGCCGATCAACGCGCCGCCGAGCAGTCCGTAACAGACGATGCAGAGGAAGGCCATCGTGCCGGCCATGCGGACCGTGCCGTAGACCGCGGTCGCGACCACCTGCAGCAAGAAGATCATCACCAGCGGGCTGGAAATCCCGCCGCTGTAGTGCGCGACCACCGTGATGCCAGCCATGTCGCCCAGCACCAGCAGGTACATCAGGATTTCCCGCCAATGGCCGCTACGAAACAGCAGGTAAACCAGCGAATTGGCGGCCAGCACTCCCAGCGCAAACAGCACCGGGGTGAAGCGCAGCGGCACGACGTCCATGCGTACCAGGAAGCCGTAGTACACCAGGCCGAAGCCGATGACGGCCATCCGGTAACGCGTCGACCAGATCAGCTTGGCGCGTCGCTCGCGATAGCCCACCTGTCGCAACAGGCGGACCATCGCCGTGCGGCG
Organism: uncultured Planctomycetota bacterium; assembly: GCA_964566865.1. GTDB lineage: Bacteria > Planctomycetota > JACQVV01 > JACQVV01 > CAZANL01 > CAZMLI01. The sequence goes on along the minus strand of CAZMLI010000386.1, from coordinate 3,149 downwards.
CACGGTCTCATCGGAATCGCTGGGCATTCGGTCTGTTATCTGGGCTTCTCGAGGGCACGCAGATAGCGCGCCAGTTTCCGGTAGCGCTGAGTCAGCTCGCGATCCGCTGTGAAAGCCGACCGGGCCGCCTCCATCATACCGCCGGCGGCCAGGCTGCGAAAGCGGTCATCCCGGTGGGTCTGGTCGGCGGTCTCGAGAAAGGCCTGCTGATAGAGCGCTGCCGCGCGGGCGTACGAGCCGCTGGCAAACAGCCGACGGGCCTGGCGCGACAGCAGGATGCCCAGATTATTGCGCGCCATCCGGCCCGTCGGGCCATCGGTCTGCTTCAGCGAATCGAAGACGCGCTGGGCCGCTGCGTCGAACTCCGCGTGCTGCAGGGCGACGCCGTAGTTCAGCCATGACTTCGGGTCCTGGGCGAATCGGCGCACCTGCCAGTCCCAGGCCAGGGCTAGCTTTTCCGGCGCGATCCGCTGGAGCTCCGTCAGGTGCGTGCGTGCGAGCTGCGCGTAGCCCGCCTCCGTGTACAGGCCCGCCAGATAAGCCAGCCATTCCGGATGCTGCGCGCGGTCGTAGATCATGATCGAGTAGCCCACCTGGTCGATCGGTTCGTATTGCAGCAGCCAGTGGTAGGCGCCGGTGCGATACAGTTGCAGGTAGGTTGCGCTGACCGCAAGATAACGCGGGAATCGGGCTTCCGCCGTTTCTTCGGTCAGCAGCCGCTCGTTCCAGTAGCCGGGGAGATAACGATAGGGGATCTTGTAGTAGATCGGATCGGCCGTGCCGAAGTAGCACAGGTAGACCTCGCCGTAACGTTTCTCGCGGATGCGTCGGCCCAGGTTTCCCAGATCCTGGCCCGCGTCGAGATTGCCGTCCGCCAGCAGCCGGTAGCCCGCCGATGGGCCGCCCGCCAGCGGGTTGATGTAGGCCAGGTAGTGCGGGTGAATCCGCGACATCTCGATGCCGCCGCCAATCAAGGCCAGTGCCAGCGCCGCCGTCGCCAGCGGGCGCCCCTTGGTCAACGGGATCAGCCGGCCGGCCAGGATCCAGCAGGGCGGCAAGACGATCAGGATGTGGCGGATGCCATAGTTGACCCGGCTGACCACCGCCAGCGCGAACAGCAGCAGCATCGGCAACAGCGCGATCCACTCCTCGGGGCGCGGCCGCAGCTTGACCAGGCTGCCCAGCGTGACCGCCATCACCAGCAAGTGGACCGGAGACAGCTTGAACCAGATCAGCAGCGGGAAGTAGTGGTACCAGCCGTCGAGCGAGATCTCGCCGCCCAGAATGTATGGCTGATGCGTGTCGCCGCGTAGGTCGTTGAGCAACAGCGAGAAGCCCTGATAGTAGTAGGGCAGCTTGACCAGTCCGTAGAGCGCGGCGAGTACAGCGACCGCGATGCCCAGCTGCAGCGCGGATCCGCGCAGTGCGCGTCGGCGCGCCGCGGGTTCGGAGCCACCCAGCCACAAGGCGAAGATCGGCATCAGGCCCGCGATGACCAGTGCCTGATGCCGGCAGCCCAGCGCCAGCCCGAGCGTCACGCCGGCCAGCACGAAGCGCCAGCGCGTCGGCTTGCGGCGCGCCAGGAAATAGCAGTACAGCGCAAGCAGACCGCAAGCCGCCAGCCCGAGGTCCGTCGAGACCAGCCGGCCCGAGGCCGCGGCCGTGGGGGAGAGCAGGAACAACCCGAGCGAAAAGAACCCGGCCTTCGCGCCATACAGTTCCGTCGACCAGAGGTAGATCACCAGCCCGAGCAGCGCCCAGAGTAGCAGCATCGGCAGGCGCGCCGCGATCAGGATGCGTCGCGCGTCGGTGCTGCCCCGGTAGAGGAATTGCTGCGACTCGGGCCATGCCGTGCGAACCTTGCCCGGGTCCCGGTCGGGTACCAGTGCCGGTCGCAAGGGATAGACGCCCAGTCCGGCCAGCATCTTGACCAGCGGCGGATGCGGGTTGATCGAGAGATCGCCGACGGCCCAGGTACGGTAACCCGAATAGAGGTACTCGGTCTCGTCGTAGTTGGCTGATTCTCGGGAGAGGCTGCTGTAGAGCAGCGCGCCCTGCCCGCTGAGCAGCAGAAATACGATCAGCCCGCGTGCGAGTCGCATACAAAAGAAATCCTATCCCTCGCGCAATGTCGTGTCATACCATTAATGCATGAAGCGCAAGTTGCTGATCGGTTGTGGCTGTCTGTTCGGTTTGTTTTTGACCGTCGGTGTGGTCAGTTTCATGGCCCTGAGATCCTGGGCCATGGCCGCGCCGTCGCCAGTAGACGGACGGGTTCTGGCCGACGGCGAGACCCGCTTCATCTTGATTTATCAGGCCGAGAAGTCGGACACCGCTGCCGTCGAGCTGATTCGCTACCTGGCCCGCGAGCAGGAAGATCGGGACAAGATCCCGCAGGACCTGAAGGATTTGATCGGCCGGTTGGGCTATGACAGCCTGCCCGATTTCGCCTTTGACCTGCTGCCGCTACGGATGGGATTGCTAGTCGATCAGGACCAGACGGCGCTGACGTTCGTCAGCTTCTCCAAGTTCGCCAACCTGATCACCCACGGATTAGAGCAACAACAACAGAAGCAGGGCCGGATCGTCGGCGAGGTCTCGGGACAGAGCGTGTACCAGCAGGGGGACGAGTTCTCGGCGATCTATCAGAACACCCTGTTGTTTTCCAAGAGTCGAAAGCGGCTGGAGTCCGCCCTGGCGCGGTTGGCCGGCGAGGGCCGTGTGCAGGATGGTCTGCCACTGCTGGCCAAGCTTCCAGCCAACGCGCCGATGGTCGCCGCGTTGACCGACGAGAAGAACTTCCTGGACGAGCTGCTCTCGCAAGCCAAGGATGAGCAAGGACGATCGCTGAAGGAGAACCTGCGGCGCAATCTCGACATGGGCGCGCGCGAGTTTGACTGGGCGACCTTGAGCGGCACGGTTGGCCAGAAGTCGCTGGACGGCACGGTCGTGCTCGGCCTGTCCAAGGCGGCCCGACCACAGCAGATGCTGGACTCCGTCGAGCGGCTGTTGCTCGAGTTCGTCCGGCACTTTCTCAACGAGAAGCTGGCCTTCACCAATCAGTCTCGGCTGAAGGACGGCGCCGTCGAGATCAAGTTCACGCTGAACGGGCTGGAGTCGTTCTGGCGCAAGCAGGCGGCCAAGTAGCC
>CAZMLI010000385.1:0-4654 GCA_964566865.1 uncultured Planctomycetota bacterium | reverse complement strand
CGCTACCGCTTCGGCACCGATGTCAGCGGCGCGAAGGTGATGTTCTACGTGCTGCGCCAGCCGCTGCAGTTCGACAGCAGCCGCTACCGCGATTTTGCCTGGTTCCTTCCGCGCAAGGCCAAGCGCGAGAGCCGCAGCGGGCCTGTGGTTCATCGCTACAGCACCACCACTGACGCGCAAGGACGGGCGCGACTGCGCTACCGTCTGCCGCAGGCCGATAAGCCCTACCGCTACTCGATCGTGGCGCGGGTCAGCGACACCGCGGGCCACCAGGTGCATGGCGCGACGACGATCCATGCCGTGCTGACGGGCGTGCGTGCCATCGTCAAGCCGGAGCGCAAGGCTTATCGAACGGGGGAGCAGGTGAAGCTGCGGCTGATCACCGTGCTGCCGGACCACCGGCCGATCGCCCGAGTCGGCCGGATCCAGCTCATGCTCGATGACCAGGTCATCAAGAGCTACGCCGTCCGGACCGGAGAGGACGGCCAGGCGAGCTCCCGTTTCACCGTGAGCAAACCGGGTCGATACCAGATCCTTTTCAGCTGCGAGGACCGCCGCGGCACCAGCTACCAGGGACCGGCCTTCGTCGATGTCGCGGGCAAGACCCGCCTTCCCAAGCTGATCCTGCGCGCCGAGAAGACATTTTACCGACAGGGACAGAAGGCGCGCATTCATCTGACCACACCCGCGCCTGGCCTGAACGTGCTGTTGACCTTCGAGGCGGAGGGCATCGTCGACCACAAGATCCTGCGGGTCCCCGGGCGCGCGATCTCCTTCGATCATCCGTTGCCGGCCAGCTATGCGCCCAACGGCTACCTGACCGCAACGGTGATGCACGACAACGACCTTTACAGCGATCGCGACGGCATCGTCGTGCTGCAGTACCTCGAGACGACCGTCACCACCGACCGACAGACAGTCCGACCGGGCGGCGAACTGAAGCTGACGCTGACCACGCGCGATCAGCAGGGCCGTCCGATCCAGGCCGCCGTCTCCTGCAGCATCGTCGACTCGGGGATCTACGCGCTGCGTCAGGATCCGGCTGGCCCGATCAAGGCCTTCTTCTACAACCGGCGGCGTCAGCATGGCGTGGCTGGCGCGGGCAGCGTCTTCCGCTACCATGCCCGCCGCCTGAGTCCGCTGGACCTCGTCACGCAAGAACGCCAGCAGGCCCAGCGAGAGCTCGCCTTGGGAAAACTGCAAAAGCGTCTGGAGGGCAAGATACTTGTCTTCAACGGCCCAGACATCGGCACCGCGAAAAAGCCCCGCCCCAAGAAGAACGGCTTCCTGCATGATGAGAAGAATGCAGACGCGATTGGCAGCGCCGGTGGCGCGGGCGGCAAGTTCGGCGGGCGGCGCGGTGGAAGGCGCACGCTCCGAGGCTACTACGGCGGGTCCAAGGCGAATGCCCAGGAGAACGCCTCCTGGTCCACGCTGATGAATGCCGCCGGCATTTCCAAGATGCTGTCGGGACTGACCTATCGACGGACCTTTCGCGACACGGCATTCTGGCGCGCGTCGATCGTGACCGATTCGCGCGGTCGGGCGACGGTCACAGTGAAGATGCCGGACAACCTGACCCGCTGGCGACTCACCGTCCGCGGGGCCAGCGCCGGCAACCACCTCGGCCAGGGCGTGGCCTCGCTGGTCTCTCGCCAGCCCCTGCTCCTTCAGCTGCGCGCGCCGCGCTATCTGATCGAAGGCGATCGCAGCAGCGGCACGCTCGAGCTGCACAACAGCACTGATCGACAACAAAAGACGGGGGTCGGCTTTCGCGTCGCGCGGCAAGCCAGCAAGCAGCCTGTGCGTCCCGATCGAGAGTTGACCGTGCAGCCCCACTCGGTGGCGCGCACGCCAGCCGAGTTTACCGCTCGCGGCACGGGCCAGCTCTTCCTCGAGGCTTCGGCCGTCGCGGCGATGAATACGCGGGACGCGCTGCAGCGTCCGCTGCCCGTGCTGCCGGCCGGCACGCGCATCCTGCGCACGGGATCCGGACGACTGGCATCCTCGGCCAGCCGAACGATCCTGCTTCCGCCGCGTACGGACCGGCGCACAGCGCGACTGATCCTGACCCTCGACCCCGATCCGGATCGCAGCCTCGAGCGTGCGCTCGACGACCTGCGCCAGTATCCCTATGGCTGCTTCGAGCAGACGATCAGCCGCTTTCTGCCAGCCGTGGCGGCGATCCAGGCCTACCAGGCGATGGGCAAACCGAACGACCGACTGCGCAGCCGCTACCTGCCGATTGCCGAGAGCGGACTGACGCGCATGTACAACATGCAGAACAAGACGGGTGGCTGGGGTTGGTGGGGCAAGGGCAAGGCCAACCCGACCTGGACCGCCTATGGCCTGCTGGCCTTCGAGATGTGTCAGGCCAGCGGCCTGCTGCAGGTCGTGCCGGAGCGTCTCGCGGCCGCGCGCCGTGCGGCCCATGCAGTCTACGGACAGGCGGGCGACAACGAAAAGGCGTTTCTGCTCTGGGCCATCTCCTACAGCGGCACCGTCGATCGCACGCGGCTCGGCGCGCTCTATCGCCGACGCGAAGCGCTCGGGCCGGCCGCCCTCTCCCTGGCCAGCCTGGCGGCGCATCGCATGCGGCAAGCGCCGCTGGCAGCCGGATTCATCAGCCTGTTGCTGCAACGGGTGCAGTCCGACGGATCCGGCCTGTTCTGGAAGGGCGACGGCGGATTCCTCAGCGGAACCGTCGAGTCGACCGCGCTGGCGACGCTCGCGCTGGCCACTATCCAGCAGGATCAGCCACGCTGCCGTCAGGCCGTCGACTACCTGATGCGACAGCGCAGCGGCCCGGGCTGGGGCTCGACAAAGACCAGCGCGCTCTGCCTGCTGGCCATCTCGGCTGCCCGCAGCCTGCTGGCGCAACCGCGCGAGACCTACACGGTGACCGTGACCGTCAATGGCCAGGCCGTGGGAAAGCTGACCGTCAAGGCCGGCGTTCCGGCAAACCGGCGACTGCAGTGGGTCATCCCGGCCGACAAGCTGACCGACAAGAACGTCGTGGTGCTCGACAAGCAGGGTGAGGGGGTGCTGTACTTCTCCTATCGGCTCGAGGCCTACCGCCGCGGCAAGGTGCAACCCGACGGCAACCAGTTGACGTTGCGTCGTCGATTCCGTCGCGCGGCCGACCCGCTCGGCGACCGCAAGGCGGCGCGTCCGGGACAGACGATCCTGATCGCCGAAAAGCGTTCGCTGCGGCCGATCGTCAGCCCGAAGATCTCGGCCGTCGGCGACCTGCTGCGCGTCGAGCTGACGCTGACCGCCCTGCAGGATGTGGACTACGTACTGCTCGAGAGTCCGATCCCCGCCGGCTTCGTCCTGGCCGAAGGCGGTCGCACGGGTAAAGCCGACCGCTTCGAGGCGCGCCTGGATCGCGTGGCCTTCTTCTTCACCCGCCTGCGCCGCGGCAGCCACCAGTTGAGCTACCGGATCCGCGCGCTCTACCCGGGACGCTACACCGTCAACCCGGCGCGCGCCGAGCTGATGTATCGTCCCGCGCTGTATGCCCACGGCGCCTCCGCCCGGCTCGAGGTGGTGCGCGAGCTGGACCAGAAGTCGCGGCCGAAGATCACGCCCGACGAGCTGCTCGCGAAGGCCGAGCGGACCGACAACGAGGCGCTCTACCTGAGGCTGCTGGCGCTGCCGTTGCAGGTCAAGTACAAGGCGCGCATCGCCCGACGCTTGATCCGGCTGCGCCTGACGGGCGGCGGTGAACGGCTGGTCGAGGCCTACGAACTGCTGCACGACGCCCAGCCCGGCGCGGTTCTGCCGTTCGGGCAACTGGCCGGCGTGGCCGACGCCTACGCTTCGCAGGAACGCAGCACGCGTGCGCTCGAGCTCTATCGCATGCTCTACGACAGACGCCTGACCCGGCTGACGGGCCTGGCCGGCGCGCTGCGCCGGGCCAACAAGCCCCTGGCCGGTCAGCTCAGCGAACGCAGCTTGCTGCGCAGCTTTCCCGCGACCCCGCTGATGATTGCCCAGTCTCACCGCTGGGCGACCGCCTACGAAACGGTGCGCGATCCGAGGCGCCACAACCTCCCGCGCATCACCGATGCGATCCAGGCGCTCGAGCTGCAAATGGCGCTCTGGCCAGCCTCCCCCACCTCGCGGCTGTCATCGCTGAGAGTGATGGGCCTGGCCGAGCGCATCGGCGCAGCTTCGCGCGCCTCCGCCGAGGCGGTGCGTTACCTGAAGCGCTATCCGAAGGCGCCCAGACGCGACGCCGTGCTCTATGCGCTGGCCCGCAACGCCTTCGCCGCCGGGCAGTACCCGCTCGCGGACCAGGCAGCGGACCGACTCAGTCGATCCGTCATCAAGGCCGGCAACCAGACCCGTCCGAGCCCCTACCGTTCCTACGCAATCTATCTACGGGCCAAGATCGCCCACGCGGACGGCAAGCTGGCGCGTGCGATCCAGCTCTACGAGAAAGTCCAAACGACCTATCCCGACGCGGCGAATGCCGTCCGCTTCTACCGTCGCCGCGCGCTGGAACTGGCCCCCGTCATTCGCAGCGCGCCGGGCAAGCCGGTGCGGATCGCGATCCGCTATCGCAACCTGTCGGCCGTCAAGCTGTCGCTCTACCGGGTCGACCTGCTGACGCTGTTCTTGATGCGCAAGGGACGCGGCACGATGGACA
>CAZMLI010000384.1:0-4667 GCA_964566865.1 uncultured Planctomycetota bacterium | reverse complement strand
CCTTCTTGGCGTGGCGCGTGCCGTGTTCGGTGTAGCCCTGGTTGTCCAGGGCCTGGTCGGCCATCCGGATCAGTTCGAAGAGCTCGGTCTGCTTCTTGAGCTGCTCGAGCGTGACATGCGTCTGCGTCGAGCTGGGTGCGGTATCAGGCATCTGTCTTGCGCTACTCCGAATCCAGGTTACGTCTTGCCAACGTCCCGTGCGGCGTGTCCTCGACCAGATATCCCAATCCGGCCAACTGCTCGCGCAGCCGGTCGGCAGCGGCGAAGTCGCGTTGTGCGCGCGCTGCGTCGCGCTGGTCGACCAGTACCTGGACGTCCGGAGGAAGCTGTGCGTCCAGCGCATCGGCGGGGGGCAGTATTCCCAGCACCTTGTCGAACCTGCGAAGTATACCCTCGATGCGGAGTGCGTCGCCAGCGCTGATTTCGCGGCGGTTTGTCTGGCTGACGAGTTCGAACAGCACCGCCTGCGCGCGCGGCAGATTCAGGTCGTCGCAGATCGCCGTGTCGAACTCTGCGGAGCGGGTCTCGAGCAGGGCTGGGATCTCGGGGTCGTCCGCGGCGCTCGAGGGCTGCCGCAGCCGGCGCAAGAAGCCGGCCAGGTTTTCGAGAGTCGCCCGCGAGGCGGCGAGTCCGTCACGGGTGAAGTTCAGTGCCTGCCGGTAATGGGCCGCCAGCAACGAGTGGCGGATCTCTCGACCGTCATAGCCTTCCGCGATGAGCTGGCGGATGGTGAAAAAATTTCCGGCGGACTTGGACATCTTCTTGCCGTTGACGAGCAGGTGGCGGCCGTGCATCCAGTAGCGTACGAACGGCTTGCCGTTGGCGGCCTCACTCTGCGCGATCTCGCACTCATGGTGCGGGAAGCGGTTGTCCTCTCCGCCGGTGTGGATGTCGAAGGTCTCCCCCAGGTACTGGCGTGACATCGCGGAGCACTCGATGTGCCAGCCGGGAAAGCCGGTGCCCCAGGGACTGTCCCAGGTCATCAGGTGCTTGGGGTCGCGCTTCCAGAGCGCGAAGTCCCGTGGATCGCGTTTGTCTTCGCGCACGGAGACGCGCGCGCCCTGCTGCAGCTCCTCGAGCTGGTTTCCGGACAGCGCGCCGTAGGCCGGAAAGTGCTCGACGCTGTAGTACACCGACTCCTCGGTGCGGTAGGCGTGACCGCTGGAGAGCAGCTTCTCGATCATCTCGATCATCTGCGGAATGTGATCGGTGGCGCGCGGATACTCGTGGGCCGGTAGCATGCCGATGCGCTGGGCATCCTCCAGGAACGACTCCGTGTAGCGCTGCGTCAGCGCCCAAGGGTCCAGCGATTCGCGCTGCGATCCGACCGAGATGCGGTCCACGTCATCCTCGGTCAAGTGACCCACGTCGGTGATGTTCATCACCTGCGTCACGTCGTAGCCGGCATGTTCGAAGATCCGCCGCAGGATGTCGCCCAGCAGGAACGAACGGAAGTTGCCAATGTGCGCGTAGTCGTAGACCGTCGGCCCGCAGTTGTACATCCGCAGCAGGCCCGGCTCCAGCGGGATGAATGTCTCCTTGCGCCGCGTGAGGCTGTTGAACAGCACGAGATCGAGGGTCATGGGCACTCGAGGGGCAACCGCTGACGCAGCAAGACGATCACATGTGCGTCCATCGCCTCGCCGCGTCCGATGGGACCCACGCCTTCGCCGGTCTTGGCCTTGAGGCTGATGCGCTCGAGCGCCAGTCCGGTCAGGCCGCACAAGCGCTCGCGGATCGCGGCGCGATGGGGGGCGATCTTCACCTGCTCGGCGAAGATGGTGGCGTCCAGGTTGACCAGTTCCCAGCCGGCCTCGGAGACGCGGGCGAGCGCATGTTCCAGGAAGACGGTGCTCGACAGGCCCGCGTTGGCGCAGTCAGTGTCCGGGAAGTGCGTGCCGATATCGCCCTGCGCGATCGCGCCGAGCAAGGCGTCGACCAGCGCGTGCAGCAAGATGTCGCCGTCCGAGTGGGCGACGAAGCCCACTGGTGCGTCGATCTTCACCCCTCCGAGGGTCAGGCTCAGGCCGGCCTCCAGTCGGTGGCGGTCGTGACCTGAGCCGATTCGGTGTTCGCGTTCGGATGGCATGCTAGACCGGCGTGGTTCTCTGACTGACGAAATCAGCGATGGACTGATAGGCCTTGCGCAGCGTCTGTTCCGGCGGCAGGAAGACAGCGCGGAAGTGGGCCGTCCCGGGCTTCTGGCCGAAGCCGGATCCATGCACGACGACGACGCCGGTCTCGCGGATCAGGTCTTCGATGAACGGCTTGTCAGGCCCTTCGATCTCCAGCTTGGGGAAGGCATAGAAGGCGGCGTCGGGCGCCACGCAGCTGATGCCCGGGGTGCCATTCAGCATCTCGACGGTGATGTCGCGGCGGCGGGTCAGCTTCTCGAGAACGCCGGGCAGATGACTGGTATCGGCCAGCGCCGGGGCGATCGCGTATTGCATCGGGTGGATCCCGCACAGACGCGCCCGGAGGAACTTGTGGATCGCCTCGCAGTAGTCCTGGACCAGCTTCGGCGGCCCGCTGAGCATACCCCAGCCGACGCGCAGGCCCGGACCCAGGAACGACTTGGACAGCCCGTTGAAGGTCAGGATCGCCGCCTCATCGGTCAGCGAGGCGGTCGAGATGTGCGTCTTGCCGTCCATCGTCAACTTGTCGTAGATCTCGTCCGAGATGATCACCAGGTCGTGCGCGAGCGCCAGCTCGATGATGCCCTCGAGCGTCTGCCGCGTGTAGAGCGCGCCGGTCGGGTTGTTCGGGTTGATCAGCACGATCGCCCGCGTGCGGTCGTTGATCCTGGCCGCCATGTTGGCGATGTCCGGCTGCCAGCCATTCTCCTCGTCCAGGTAATAGGCGTTGGGTTCGAGCTCCAGCTTGGAGACGATCGCCGTGTAGAGCGGGTAACCCGGCGAGGGCGTGAGGATGTTGTCACCGCGATTGACCAGCGCGGAGAGCGCCACGTCGATCACCTCGCTGCAGCCGTTGCCGATGAAGACGTCCTGCAGTTGCCGGATGCCCTTGGACTCGGCCTCGGCGCGAATCGCCTCGATCGCCTCGGCGGTGCCGGCCGAAGGCCCGTAGCCAGTATGTCCGTCCTGCAGGGCCCGGGTGATGGCCTCGATGATCGGCGCGGGGGTCTCGAAGTCGAACTGGATCGGGTCGCCGATGTTCAGGTACAGCAGTTCTTTACCCGCGGCGCGCGCCTCGTCGGCGACATCGAGGATGTCCCGTACGGCATACTGGATCGTCTCGGTGCGAGTGGCTGGTTTGATCGCGTTCATCGGTCCATCTTCACTTAATCAGGCGACAAGGCAAGCGCGCGGTGGTGGATCCGCAGCGCGAGTTCGCCGGCGTGGCGCATCGTGCGTCCCACGCTGAGAAAGCCGTGTTCGCGGCGGATCATGTAGTCCTCGTCGGCGAGGCAGCGCACGGTTTCTCGCGCGTCCTCAACGGTACCGAACTGGGTCGCGCGGCCGGTGACCGGCACACCGAGCAACTCCTGCCGAGCAAGCACCATGGCGTCGTGCCCGTGGAAGACTGCCTGAACATCCGGGCGCGCGCAGTAGATCAGATGGTGCATCAAGGTATCGGAGGAGGGGATGCGGCCGCCCTCCCGCGGCGGCTGGCCGCCCCCCAGAAAGTGCACGCGAAAGTCATGCGCGCCGAAGACCTCGACCCGGACGACCTCGAGGAAGTGGTCGGCACTCAAGCCGGCCTTCAGTCGCGAACGGGTGGGGGTGATGACAAAGCCGGCGGTCGTGCGAAAGCTGAGGTTACCGGCGCTCGCGCCGCCCTCTACAGGCGTCAATCCCTGCTCGTCGAAGCGCTCGCACCAGTCAGCCAGGCCCTGGAGTTGCGGGTGCTGATCGATGCGCTTATCCCGCTGGTGCGTTTCGAACCGATGGCGTTTGCCGGACTCGTCGTCGTCAAGGGTGGCCATCCGGCCATGTTTGATCGGCGGTGTGAGACTGTCAAGCGCCACTCTCGCTTCATCCTACCCGGTTCGGAACAATGCATCACGGTAGTCAGGTGCCCGCCCAGAAACTGAGGTCAATGATGTCAGCTTCGCTTGCTCCAGTAGCCTTGCTTTTGTGAACAGGCGACAGGGAACAGGGAACTGGCGATTTGAATTTGAAATGGCCGAAATTCAGCTCGAGCGGGCTGTCCTGATCGAGGCTGCAAGGATGAGGGATAGCTCGGTTAGCCCGAGTTACTCCTAGCGCAGGCCTTCGGCCGCAACCAAAAGGGCCCGCTGGTCTAGGTGGCGCCCTCCTCGGAAAGGGTATGCGATTCCAATGAGGCTTCATGTCCGATCGACTGCAGCGCCTGCGTCCCCTCCCAAAGACCAACGCCAGGTACTTCGACGTCGAGGTACCTAGCGCTGTGCTTGTGCTCGGCAGCAGTTGAAGTGCTCGGCTCAAGGTGCCCTCATATACCCCGGCAAACACTCGGCTTACAGCAAACTGACACGCAAGCCGGTGAGAAGTGGAGCTACGAGATTCTAGCGCGCAGGCAGGTGGGCTTCGAGCCAGTGACCCAGCACCGCCAGTTGCCAGCTGGCCATCGGCGGTAGCAGGGCGGCGGGGTCGAGTGGGAAGGGATCGTGTGCCGCCAGCGCCTCCCGGCCCGAGCGAACGAACGAGGCGAGTGGGCCCGCGATC
>CAZMLI010000383.1:0-4672 GCA_964566865.1 uncultured Planctomycetota bacterium | reverse complement strand
GTCAGACATTGCCTAGCTACGCGGAATCGAAATTCGCAGGCGGGTGCCCTGGCCCGGACGGGAGACCACTTCTATCTCGCCGCCGAGCTGCTTGACCAGGGTGTGGCTAAGGTAGAGCCCCAGGCCCGCGCCGTCTTTCTTGTGGCTGTAGAAGGCGTCGAAGATGTGGGGCAGGACCTCGGTCGAGATGCCGTCGCCCGTATCGGCGATCTCGATCCAGACGCGCTCGTGACGGACCGGCGTCGCCGGGGCGCAGCCGGTGCTGACGGTCAGGGTACCCATGTCGCGCATCGCGTCCAGCGCGTTGGACACCAGATGGCTGACGATCTGCGTCAGCTTGTCCGGGTCGACCTGCACCTTACCCACCGTGCCCAGCTTCTCCACGAGCTGGATACCGCGCGTTTCGAGCTGGGGCGCGAAGTCCTCCAGCGCCACGCGCAACAGCGGCTCGAGCAAGACCTCGGAGATCAGCAGCTCGGTGTTCTCGATGCTGCCCAGCAGCTCGGCTGCGAGTTGCCCGGCCTCGGCAACGCCGGCCTCGGCCCGCACGATCAGCTCACGCAGCGCGCGCTTGGACTTGAGCTGTTCGGCCAGCTCTGTCAGCGCCTGGCTCACCGTGGCCAGTGGCCCCTGGATCCTGCGTGTCAGGCCGCTGACGGCCCGCCCCATCGCCGCCAGCCGATCGGAGCGCTCGGTGGCGTCGATCAGCCGGCGTCGCTCGGTCAGGTCCAGCAACAGCATGACCGCGCCGGTACATTTATTCTCCTCGACCAGCAGGCTGATCGAGCACTCGACCCACAGCTGCGCCGCGCCGGGTGGCGCGAGCTGGATCTCCCGATGCAGCCGGGCCTCTTGACCCTCGAACGCCAGCTGAATCTCGATCGACAGCGGCTTGAGCCAGACCTCGTTGGTCAGCACTCTGCCCTCCATGCTCGCTGCCGCCAAGCCGAGGATCTGCTCCGCCCGCCGGTTGACGGTCGTCACCAGCAGCGCCGGGTCGACCACGATCAGGCCCTGGGCCAGCCCCTGGAGGATCGAGTTATTGTAGCTGGCCATTTGCTTGAACTGGTCGGTCAGCCGCGCGTTCTCGATCGAGACCGAAGCCTCGTCACAGATCACGCTGAGCAGCTCCAGCTCCTCGCGCCCGAAGATGCCCCGTTCGACCAGGCTGTCGATCTGCACCACGCCGAACAGCTCCTTGCCGCGTTGTAGCGGAGCGACCATCATCGCCCGGATTCGCTGCTCGACCACGCTGTCGGAGGAAGAGAAACGCGCGTCCTGCGACGCGTCGTAGGACAGGATCGGCTTGCGCTCGTCGATCACCTGATCGATCAACGTGCGGGACAGGCGGGTCGGCCCCGAGAAGTCGGGCGGGTAGAGTGCCACGGACTTGCGCACCAGCTGATCGCCCTTCTGCTCGAACAGCACGACGAATCCGCGCTCCGCCTTGAAGGTCGTGCAGAGAATGCGCAGCGTCTCCTGCAGCAGCGCTTCGAGCTCCATCACCCGACCCAGCTGGCGGGTGACATCGACCAGGAAGGCGGCATGGTCTCCTTCTGTCCGCAGGCTGTCTCGCTCCCGCTCGTAGAGAATCTGCTCTTCCGGCGGATCCTCGTCGACCCAGACGATCTGCAGCTCACGGTCGGAGTCGATATCCTCGAGCACCACCACGCTGGAGTCGATCATCCGGATGATATCGGTCACCTCGTCGGCGCGCATGTAGGCGAACTCGTTGAGGCCGATGCGGATCCGGTCCTCCTCGGCCAGCTCGACGGCGTCGATCCGCCGATTGTTGACGAAGGTGCCGTTGCTGCTGTTGAGGTCCTCGAGCAGGTGCACGCCGCTGGCCAGCAGCCGAATGCGCGCGTGCAGGAAGGAAACGGCCACATCCTCGAGGGCAATGTCGTTCTCCTCGGCTCGACCGATCGAGATCGGTTGTTCCCCGACGAAGATGCTCTTGCCCTCACTGGGCCCGGTGGCGAAGTACAGACTAGCCAAGACGGCCCGATTGTAGGCTCAGCGACAGCATTATGCTATTGTGCGCCGCATGGGAGATACGCGCATCCTCGGACATCTGGTCGACGACATCAACGAGACAATCGAGCGGCTGCAGCAGCGCATTCGCCACCAGGCCGACGAAATCGAATCCCTGCGCGGGGCGATGTCGGACCAGGGCGAGCAGACGGAGCTGCTGAACGAGGAACTGACGCGGGTGGCCCAAAAACTGCAGGACATCAATCAGAGCTTCAACTAGCTTTGTTGCGTTTCGCCGGGCTGTTCCAGCTCTTCGAGCGACTCGACTATTTCGATCTCGCTGAGCGTGGCGGTGATCGTCAGCATGTCGGTCAACTTGCCGGAGGGGCGGAGCAGGCAGAACTTGCGGTTGGCCTTGCTGATCTGACGCGCCAGCGCCATCAGCAGCCCGACGATCGCGGAGTTGATCACATCCATCTGCTCGATCTCGAGCGCGACGTTTCCCGGGGTACCGAGCACCGTGTCGTAAACCGTACGGAGGAAATCGGTTGTATTCTTTCCGTTGACGGTGTAGACGGTGAAACGACCTGCCTTGCTCCGTTTGATGGTACCTTGTTCGCGCAGCCGTCTGGCGGTATCGGGGTCCATGACCTCTCCTAAGGCATTTGCCTTGCTGCAAATGTGGCGTGTCAGCAGACAGGTGGAAGATAGCATACCGCGAGGATCGCTTGCAAACCAATTTGACTGGGGATAGTCCGATGCAGCCGATCGCGAACCGCGACTGGTACGCCGTCGGCATTCTGGCCCTGGTCGCATTCGGACTCTGCGCTCTTCATCACCAGAACTGGCGCAATAACAAGATCCCGTTGCGGCCGACGCTCGACGAACGCGCCGACCTGGACCGCGCCGAGCAGCTCGACCGCGGCCAGTGGCCCGACGCCCCGTTCTACCAGGCGCCGCTCTACCCCTACTTCTTGTTCGTCGTTTCCAAGGTGATCAACGCCAGTCACGAAACGCCGCGTTATTTGCAGTTTGCCTGCGTCGCGCTGACGGCCGTGCTGACATTTCTGCTCGGGCGAATGCTGCATTCGTTCGCGGCCGGCCTGCTCGCCGGCGGATTGATCGCACTCTACAAACCGCTGATCTTCTTCAGCCGCTTGCATCTGAAGAGCGCGCTGGTGGTGCTGCTGATCACCGCCGTGCTGACGCTCTACGTCAGTGGACGTCGGAGGGACAGCCTGTTGCAGTTGAGCGCAGCCGGTCTGCTACTCGGCCTGGCCTGTCTGGGGCGGGGCAACCTGCTGCTGTTCATCCCGATCCTCGGCGGCTGGCTGTTCACCCAGCCGGCGACGCGCACCAGGCGTACCCTGCTCGCCGCCTGCTTCGTCATCGCCGCGGCCCTGCCGATCGCGCCCGCGACCTGGCACAACTACCAATCGGGCAGTCTGGTGCTGACGACGTGGCAGGCCGGCGGCGTCTTCTACACCGGCAATCACCGCGGAAATCGCAACGGCGGCTATGCGGCTCCCGGGTTCATCCGGACCGGCACCGACCAGACGCGTGGCGAGGGCTGGCAACGGGAGGCCGCTCGGCGAACCGGGCGGAAGATGAGCCAGCGTCAGGTGTCCGTCTACTGGATGCGCGAAGGGCTGGCCGAGCTGGTGAGCGAGCCGATGCGCGCCATCAAGCTCAACGGTCGCAAGCTGCTGCTGTTCTGGAACCGCTACGAGATGCCCTGCAACGTCGACCTGCAATTCATGGCGCAACTCGATGGGTTTCTACGGCTGCCGTTGCCCGACTTCGGCTGGCTCGCATTGCTGGCGCCCGGTGCGCTCTGGCTGCTCTGGCGCACGCCCGGAGCCCGGCCGCTGGCGGTCTATCTCTTGCTGTCCTGGCTGGTCATCTCGGCCTTCTTCGTCGCCGGCCGCTACCGATTGCCGCTGGCCCCGATTCTGGCCGTGGGCGCCGGCATGTTCCTCATCGAGTTCTGGGCCTGCCTGCGTGCTGGCAACCAGCGCAGACGCCTGCTCGCATCGCTGGCGTTGATCCTCGTCGGCGGGACGCTGGCCTTCCGCCCCGTCGAGCAGATGCACCAGGCCGACTCCTATCTGCAACTGGGCGTGAGCTACGAGGAAAACGGCGATGCTGAACGAGCGACGATCGCCTACGAACAGGCGATCTCGATCAATCCCCGCGACGCGACGGCGCTGGCCCGGCTGGGCGACCTGCATCACCTGCAGGGCAGACTGATCGAGGCTTCACGCAGGCTGCACGCTGCGACCGACATCGCGCCCGATCAGCCGGAGTTCAACAACTCGCTCGGCGTCGTCTACTTTGCACGCGCCCTGAGAGCGACCGACGCCAACGAACCCCGCCACGCGACGATCTTCCTGGACCTCTCGGAGAGATACCTCAAGCAGGCAGCGCTGCTGCTGCCCGCGCGGCCCGAGGGCCATCGCAACCTGGCCAAGCTATACCGGCTCAGGGGTCAGTTCGAGAAGGCGCTGTTTCATGCCAAGATGACCGTCGGCCTGATGTATTTCGACAAACAAGGCCAGGAAATCATGGCCTACTCGCTGGCCAACATGGGGCGCTTCAAGGAAGCCGCGCGGGCTTACTGGCGCTTGCGCCGGCAGAACCCCAAGGGCGTGGAGGGCTACATCGGCGAGGCCCAGTGCTACCGGCTGCTCGAGCAGCC
>CAZMLI010000382.1:2124-4694 GCA_964566865.1 uncultured Planctomycetota bacterium | reverse complement strand
GAGCGGCAGGTGGTCGCGACGCTCGGTGATGGCGGATTTCGGATGAGCGCGATGGAGCTGATCGAGGCAGTGGCCCGCGGGCGGGCGCCGAAGGTGATCGTCTTCAACGACGCGAGCTACAGCATGATTGCCCACGGGCAGCGCAGCCTCTACAAGCGAACCGTCGCGACCGACATCAACAATCCGGACTTCTCGTGCCTGGCCGCGGCCTTCCGCATGCCCTTCGCGCAGTTGCGGACCGACGCGGAGGTGGGCGCGCAGCTCGGTGAGCTGATCGGGCGCGAGGGACCGCTGTTCATCGAGGCGCTGATCGAGCCCCAAGCCGTGCCGCCCTACTTCGCGGGCGCGGTGAAGAACAATACCCGGCGTATGCCGCTCGGGGAAAAGTTGCACTTCGGCGCGCGCATGCTCAAGCGCGCCATCCTCGGCGTTTGACCGACTTTCGTTTTCGAGCTTTCCAGATCAGGGTGAACAGGTGAAGACTGCAAAAGCAGCACCGGTAGCGATGGCAGCGCCGTCGATCAGCAACGAGGAAATCAAAGCGGTGACCGCCGTGCTCCGTTCGGGAAAGCTCGCCGAAGGAGAAAAGACTGCCCAGTTCGAGGCCGCCTTTGCCGAGGCCGAGGGCGCGGCCTGGGGCGTGGCCACCAGCTCGGGCACCACCGCGCTGCTCTGCGCCTACATGGCGCTGGTGCCGCCGGGCCAGGAAGTGCTGGTGCCGGGATTCGGCTTCATGGCGACCGCGGCGATGGTGGTTGCGGCGGGAGCGATTCCCGTTTTCTGCGACGTCGACCTCGAGACCCTGTCGATCCTGCCGGAAGAGATCGAGCGCCGGGCCGGCCCGCAGACGCGGGCCTGTGTGCCGGTGCATCTCTACGGCAACCCCGCGCCGATCGAGCAGATCGAGCTGGCCTGTCGCGACCAGGGGCTGCGGATGATCTGGGATGCGGCGCAGGCGCACGGCGCGACCTATCACGACAAGCGACTCGGCGCCTTCCCGCAGCTGACCTGCTACTCGTTCTATCCGACCAAGAACATGACCACCGGCGAGGGCGGCATGGTGCTCGGCCACGATGAGGCGTTGCGAACCAAGATCCAGCGGCTGAAGAACCACGGCCAGGACGGGCGCTACCACCACCGCACGATCGGCTACAACTTTCGCAGCAATGAGATCGCGTCAGCGCTCGGCCTCGGCCAGCTCGGCCGACTGCCCGAGATGAACGCCGCGCGCCAGGCCAACGCCGCCCGGCTGACCGGGCAGCTCGACGAGCTCGAGGGACTGCGGCTGTCGGCGACGACCGAGGGGGCGGTGCACGTCTATCATCAGTACACGCTGCTGCTCGAACTCAATCGGCTCTCGATCGACCGCGACACCTTCGTCGAGCAGCTCGCCGAACGCGGCATCAGCGCCGGTGTGCACTATCCGCTGCCGCTCTACCTGCAGCCCGCGATGAGCGAATTCGATCGCGGCGAGACGCTGCCCAATAGCATCGACCTCGCGCGCCGCGTGCTGTCGGTGCCGGTCCATCCTGGGCTCAGCGAGGCGGATGTCGATCGCGTGGCGCAGGCAATTCGCGAGGTCCACGACGCGGCGTTGCGCTAGTCAGTTTTACAGCGCGAAACTGCTGGTTGCACTGAGGCCGCCGCGGTCAAAGGGAGGGCGAGGCTCCCGCCGAGCCGAGGCTTAGCAAGGCCTTGGGCAGCGGCTCGGCGGGAGCCTCGCCCTCCCTTTGACAACGCTGATTTTAGCGGGGTCGCTTGAAGCAGTGAGACAGCGGATCTTCCGCGGGTGGGATTTGTTGTAAGCGGAGCAGCATCATCACGGTGGCGTAGACGCGGCCGCCCATCTTTGCCCGCGGGCCTGCTGGATCCCAGCTACCCGCGGCGTCACCGGTGAGGCGCTGGCGTCTGTAGGCCTCGAGCGCCCCGCGATTGTTCAGCCGGCGTTTTTCGTGCGCACGCCAGCGGTGCAGCGGGTCGGTGGGCGTCAACGGCCCGGCCGCCTTCCGTGCAGCATGACGTAGCAGCGGGCTCTGGGTCAAGGCGTAGGCCTGCGCGAACGCCGCCGCGGCCAGCGCGTGATTGTGCACGCCACCGTCCGGGCGGCCGATCCAACCGTCGGCCTGCTGGACCTTCATCAGGTAGCGGAGCGCTTTCTTGACAACCTCCTTGTAGCGCCCCTGTCGATGCGTGTGACCCGCGCGCAGGAAGGCCTGCGTGGTCAGGCCGGTCAGTCCGATGTCGTCGACGAAGCCGCCGTTACCAGCTCCACCGCAGTAGTTTTCCATACACTGACTCTCGAACTCCTTGACGCTCCAGCGGCCGCCGGCGTGCTGGTGCCTGCGCAGCCAGCGCAATCCAGCCTGCACAGGCGTCTGGTACATCCAGAGCTGACTGGGATTGATTCGTCCGGTGAAGAAGTTGGAATAGACGGTATGCCCGCGCCAGTGCAGGCGGTAGCGCAGCCGAGTTTGGAACGAGCCGGTGTAGCGGGGCGCCGCGAACTCCCAGTAGTGTCCGGCAATCAAACCCTTGACGCTGTCCGTGTAGGTCTGGACGTGATACGGAAG
>CAZMLI010000382.1:0-2024 GCA_964566865.1 uncultured Planctomycetota bacterium | reverse complement strand
GGGGCAGCCCGTTCCAGATCTTCCGCTGCGGCTTGGGGGTCCAGCGACTGACCCTCCGCTGGGATCGCCGATTGAGCCGTGGCAGCCGGCAAACCATGTCGAGCGCAGCCAGGGCGGTTCGGGCTCGCGTGCGCAGATCCAGGTCAGCAGCGTAGCAAGCGCGCGACAATGCAGCCCTTGACAGTTCGCCGATCCAGAACAGCACCTGCCCGGCCGCTTCGCGGGTCTGCTGATCCGAGGAGCTCAGTTCCCGGATACGCCGGCAGACTTCAGCTGCGGTTCGTTTGAATCGCTGATTCGGATAGGGGGGCAAGACCGGCGGCCCCGCCAGAGCGGTCAGGGAACCGTAGGACAACAAGATGGCGACACACCATTTCACTTGCCTCTATACGTCATGCCACGGAGGAGGGTTCGATGGGGTTTTCCAGTTGTCGAAACAGCAGCCAAGCAACACCCGACCGCACGCTACTTCTTCGGGAAGATGCGCGCGCTCCTGATGGTCTCCATGCGGCGGATCGTCTTGCCATTCTCGGAATCGTGCTGATTTACCTTCGCAGCGTAGACGGTTCGATACACCACATCGAAAACGAAGCTCGACGAAAAGAGCTTCTGCGGAGTCACGCGGACGAAACCCTGGACCTCTACCTGTAGGAACGCGCGCAGCGGAGGATCGCTCGCCTTCCAGCCGGTCTTTTTCGTTCCGCTCGCGTGCACGGTGATGAAGAAGAGCTGTTTGCCTTTCTCTGTCCCGACGTAAGTCACACGACCGCTGCGCTCGATGATGCTGTGCAGCAACATGACTCTGGGGACGCGTCTCGTCGCCAGCGCCATGAACAGGCTGTCCATTGAAGCCTGGCAAAGCTGGCGCGGTACGCCAGCGCTGTATGGCCCTTTCGGCAGGACGTTGATGATCATGCCCCTGATCGAGCTCGGTCCTCGATCAGGAGCTGAGAGCGTCACGTTTTCAGCTTTGATCTGCCGCCGTGGCTTCTTGAAGAAGCCTGTCCACAGCGCTCGCTGCCTTTCCGGATGCTGCTTCCATGAATAGGCGCAGGGAGCTGGTCCATCAGCCAGGATCGCTCGAATCGCGATCGCAGCAGCGAGCGAGGCCGGCGGGTCGCCGAAGTCAGTGGGAATTTGAGTACCGGTATCGACTCCAGACTGCCGACTGAGGCCAGCAGCAGCGCCGCTTCGATGGCCCGCCGCTTGCGCTTCTTTCCAGGTTTCTTCTGCAGCTGTCGCAGCACGCTACTCGCTCGCGTCGCGCGCTCCATGTCGTCATCTTCGCTGGCGCGAAGAAGAAGCCGAAACGAGCAGGGTCCCAGCTTCAGCAGCCCGGCGCTGGCCTTCTCGCGAATCCTGAACTGTGGGTCAGCGAGCTGCTTGATCAGCAGGCGGAGTCCCTTGCTATCCGGCGGGCTGGGCGGGAGTACCAGCTGTTCGAGGCGAATACGAGCCATCTTGCCCATGGACCTGATCGCCGCCGCCGCCCTTTGAACAGCAGGCCAATCTTCGCACGACAGGCGCTTGGCCTGCTTGTCGAAGTCGTCGGCAGTTGCTGGAACTGCTGACAGTACCAGGAGCGAGGTGATCACGAACAGCTGGAGGCGCAATTCATGGGCAGTTCTGGGGGTATTTGTCCAAGGCGCCCAATTGGATGTCATGACATACATGATCCATTTGTTATGCTGCCGAGTCAACTGTAACGGATGGACCATTAATGACCGAAAACAAGCCCAACATCGTCGAGTTCCTCGATCCGGTCGAGATCCAGGTCGGTGACTTCGGGACCTTCATCTCCGACCTCAAGCGGGTGATGCTGAG
Organism: uncultured Planctomycetota bacterium; assembly: GCA_964566865.1. Lineage (GTDB taxonomy): Bacteria > Planctomycetota > JACQVV01 > JACQVV01 > CAZANL01 > CAZMLI01. Next base: position 200 of record CAZMLI010000382.1, on the reverse strand, counting down.
CGAGGAGCCCGAGGACCGGCATGTGGTAGCCGATCTGACGGAGTTCAGCGCGATCCCCAATAGCTACGTCAGGGTGCTGGTCAAGGTCCACCTGAAGTTCAAGGACAAGGGGCGAAGCCTGGTGGTGCGGGCGAGGCGGGATCTGCGCTGCGCGATGCGCAATACGACCTATGGGCGAATGCTGGAGTACGAGGTGGGCA
>CAZMLI010000381.1:0-4725 GCA_964566865.1 uncultured Planctomycetota bacterium | reverse complement strand
TGCTAGCGATAGAGCGGTGCGCATGAGACAGCACACTCCAACAGAAGTTGGCCCACAGCTAGTGTGGCATATCTGGCCGGCCAAAGCCAGCGACTGGTCAGCGGCCGGAGGGGTAGATCCGCGAGCGACCGGCGGGATAGATCCTGCTGCGTCCGCGCGGGCTGTAGATCTGAAAGCGGCTGGTCGGAAAGGTACGGCGTGACGCGCGCCCACGGGAACGGGCGCGTGGATGATGGCCATGCCCGCCTCCACCACCATGGATCACTCCGCCCGAATTCCGTACGCGGTTGATTCGATCAAACCTGCGAACGGTCGGATACTGCCGGCGCGGGCGGGGTGCGATGTAGGTCCGGGGCAGCCGCCGGGGTCCGATCTTGTAGCTGCTGCGTGTGCGCTCGATCACGATCGGGCGATCCAGCCGGATCACCAGCACTCGGCTATCCTGCTGCTGAGGCGGCGTGCGCTTGACCTCGAAATAAACGGGCAGCCTGCTCTGCCTGGGCGGGACACGCTTGTGGCCCTTCGGATACTGGATGCCACCCCAGACATAGGTCCGTGGGCGGGACTGCGCATCGGCCGTGCCTGCCAGAGCAAGCAGCAGCAGTACGGGCATCAGGATCGAGAGTCTGTTCATCGCGGCAATCACCTGCTCCAGTTTACCTCGGCAGGCAGCAGGGTCAGCGTGATTTCCTGCAGAGCACCGCCTCGACCGGCATGTGGTCGCTGGCATCGACATAGGTCACCTTGGCATCGACGCAGGTCAGTTGCTGCGAGATCAGCAGATGATCGTAGCGATCGGTCAGCCTGTAGGCCCCGCTGAGCAGCGGCCACTCCCAGGTCAGCGCCCGCTCGTCGAACTGCGACAGGGCATCGGCCATCCGGTGGTGATCCAGCAGCCAGCGAACCGCCTTGCCCTGCTCGTCCTCGTTGAAGTTGCCGGTGATCACCAGCGGTAGCTTGGGATCGGTCCGCGCGAGGAAAGCCTTGACCTCCGCGAGCCGGGTCTTGCGGCTGGCGAAATAAGCCGATGCGCTGACGCCCCCCTGCTCGGTGATCGGCGGGCGCAGGTGCACGTTCAGTAGCTGGATCGTTCCCAGCGGCGTTTGCACCCGGCACAGCAGCGCTGGAAACCAGCCGGCCGACGGCGGCAGCAGCTCGGCCTGGATGATCGGGTACCTTGAGAGCAACCCGAGCCCTCCGGCGCCGCCCCAGTGCTTGAACACGCGATGCGGATAGACCTGGCCCAGTCGAGCGACCAGCAGCTTCTGCCAGGGCTGATGCGTCTCCTGCAGGCAGACGACGTCCGGATTGCTGCGCCGGATGTGCGCGACCACACGCTCCGCCCCGCGTCCGCCCCAGTTGACGTTGTAGCTCATCAGCGCCAGGTGCGCGGCCTGCGGACGTTCGAGCGGCCGGAACCGCGGGCGGGTCGCGCAGCCGGAAAGCCCGACGGCCAGCAGGACGAGAACCAGAGCCTGTCGTTGCTCAGTCATCACGCAGCTGCTGGATTGCTTGCCAGACCCCGTCGGCGATGGCCTGTGCCTTGTCCGAGATCGCGCCGCAAGCCCCCGCCTCTCCGCGCGGGTCGACATCGCCGAGCTTCTGTCCGGCCATCAGCATCGTACCTGGTCCGGCCATTCCGCGCAGCACGCCACCGATCTGGCAATGGACCGGCTCGCCCGAAACGCGCGCGACCAGCTGTCCCGGCTCGACCGGCTGGCCGATCTCGCACAGCGGCTCGACCTCTCCGGCAATCGGCGCCCGCAGCACACGCGCAGCGCCATGGCCGTCCACCTCGGCCGGGATCGCGGTGTCGGCGACCGGCAGCCCCTCGTAGAGCACATGCCCCAGCGTCGGGCCTCGCTGGGTCTCGACCACCGCATCGGCGTCGAGTCCCGCCCGGAAACCCGGGCCGAGCGCCACGACGATCGGGGCCAGCCCGATTCGCGTGCCATAGTTCTTCTTGGCCAGGATCGCGTCGACCAGCACGTCGGGCCCGTAGACGTCGAGGCAGCGCAGCGCATCATCGATCAGCAGCGGAATCTGGCCAGCGGCCTGGACCGCGGCGAACTGCGACGGGTCATCGACGCGCAGCGCTTCGAGGCCGGCGACCTGCGCGACGCCTGCGTGGACCGCGTCGGCAAACGACACCCGACGGCGCACGCAGAGCGGCCGGGCCAGTTCGGTCAGCGCCACGAGTTGCTGCGCGTCGTGCAAACGGCAGGCGACGGCCGAGGCCATCTCCCCGGCGCCGCGGATCAGCACCTTCATCAGAGTCGCGCCAGTAAAGCTCGGACGCGGTCGACGCACACTCGCCCATCCTGCTTGAAGGCGGTCCCGACGATCGCGCCGTTGCACTGGCCGCGCAGATGCGGCAGGTTGTCGGCCGACACCCCGCTGCCCAGGATGATCGGTGCGTCGATTGCGGACCGAACCGTTTGCAGCTCGCGGGGATCCACCGGCTGGCCCGTTCCCGAACCGCTGACGATCACCGCATCCGCCAGGCCGCGACCCACCAGCTCCTGCGCCGCCGGCCCGATCTGCTGCTCGCCCACCGGCTGGCTGTGCTTGACCGAGACATCGGCCCAGATCGCGATCTGCTCGCCGCCGAGTTGACGGCGCAGGCGCAAGGTCTCGGCGGCTCGCCCCTCGATCAGTCCTTGGTCGGTCCAGCGGCTACCCACATGCACATTGACCCGGATCAGCGCCGCGCCGACCGCCAGGGCGATCCCCAGCGCAGCGGCTGGGTCATTGCGCAGGACGTTGATGCCCAGCGGTAGCTTCGGCGCTGCCTCCCTGACTGCCAGCGCAATACGCGTCATCGCGGCCACCGTGTGCGGCGCAACGGTCACCTGAAACGGCACATCCCCGTAGTTTTCGAGCATCAGGCCGTGGCAGCCGCCCTCGGCCAGCGCGCGGGCATCGGCGGTCGCGTGCGCCAGGCAGTCGGCCAGCGAGGAGAAGCCCGGGGCACCCGGCAGCGGGTCCAGATGGACCATGCCCAGGACGGGCCAATCCGTCGCGAAGATCTGCGTAAGGTCGTGCATCTGCAAGACCTTACAGGTGGAGCCCGAAAATTTCTTCATCCGTCGCAGAAATTGAGGGGGGAGATCTGCGAGAGCGGTAATGCACTACTCTCAGTCAATTCTGTGGGTTTGAAGGGGAGCGGCGCCTGAACCGCTCCCCTTTTTTTTATCGCCCGGCAAGGGTAGGCTGGAGAATGACCCACACAGGAGGAAGGCGGAATGCGTAGGGACTGGGACTCGCCCGAACGAGAGGTGACAGATGAAGCAGCGTTCGAGAACCGGCGCGCGTTTCTCAAGAAGCTCGGTTTCGGCGTGGGCGCCGCGGCGGGCGGTCTGGGCATTGCCGGCTGGCAACTGCTCGGGACCTCTGCACCCGGGGAGTTGATGCAGCTGCAGTTCGACCGCGACCGCAGCGGCAAGTACCCCGCGAAGCGCAACGCGAAGTTCAAGGACGCCGGGCGCAAGCTGACCGCCGAGAAGGTGGCCGGGTCCTACAACAACTTCTACGAGTTCACCACCGTCAAGGACCGCGTGCACGAGCTGGCCAAGAAGTACCCCTTCAAGCCCTGGAAGGTGCAGGTCAGCGGACTGGTCAGCAAGCCGCGCATCTTCGACATCGACCAGCTGATCAAGCTGATGCCGCTCGAGGAACGCATCTATCGCTTTCGCTGCGTCGAGGCCTGGGCCATGACGGTGCCCTGGACCGGCTTTCCGCTCTCGGCGTTGCTGAAACTGGTCGAGCCGAAGAGCAGCGCCAAGTATGTGCGCTTCGTCAGCATCCTGGACAAGAAGCGCCTGCCCGGCCAGGCCTCCGGGTATCCCTGGCCCTACTTCGAGGCGCTCACCATCGAGGAGGCCTTCAACCCGCTGACGCTGATGGCGACCGGCATCTACGGGCACCCGCTGCCGGGCCAGCATGGCGCGCCGATCCGCCTGGTACTGCCCTGGAAGTACGGCTTCAAGAGCGCCAAGTCGATCGTCAAGATCGAGCTGACCGACAAGCGGCCAAAGACCTTCTGGAGCGAGAGCTCCGACGAGTATGGTTTCTGGGCCAACATCAACCCGAAGGTGGATCACGCACGCTGGTCACAGGCGACCGAGCGCCTGATCATCGCGGGTGATGGGGAGCAGCCAAGGGTGGCCACTCAGCTCTACAACGGCTACGGCGCCTACGTGGCCAAGCTGTACGAGAAGATCCAGAAGACGGAGAAGATCTGGTACTAGGTGGGTGATTCCTCGTTGTTGTCCGGCTCGGTCTTATTCATCGCCGGCGGAGCGCCGGTCGGGGTCATCGCCACGCTGCGACGTTCGTCTCCCGCGGAGAGATGCTGACGGGCGCCGGTCATCAACAGCCAGCCGAAGGTCAGCGGCACCCCCAGGATGATGTGCAGGATCAGCAAGAAGTTGAACGCAATCGGCGTCAACGCGATCAGGCCCAGCACGCAGACCAGCGGCAAGTAGAACATTCCGATGAAGAAGCCGCCGCTGTCCGCCTCGGCAGCCGCGCTGCCCCAGGCCGCCCGGCGCCGCAGGATGCCGCCGGTGAAGAACAACGCCTGCGCGAAGAACAAGGTGCCCAGCGAGAGCCAGTACTTGGGATTCGAATACCAGCTATCCGGCGTCGCCAAGTAGGCGATTGCCCCCGTGGCGACCCAGAGTATTCCGAGCATGCCGAATCTGACCATTTTGATCTCTCCGC
>CAZMLI010000380.1:0-4731 GCA_964566865.1 uncultured Planctomycetota bacterium | reverse complement strand
CGGCTGCTCGGCGCGGTCGTCTTCTGCTCGGCGGCGGGATCGCCCGGCTTGCTGAAGGGATTTATCAGCTCTGCTTCGTTGGTCCGCTCGGAGAAATAGTCATCCGGATTGTAGGCCGGGTCAACCGCGCCGGCCGTCGGTGTTCCAGCTAATGGTCCGTGGTGCCTGGAGGTGCCGTTGTACTCGATGTCCTGGATCAGGTAGAAGTACGGGGTGCCGTTGTTCACGTGCCGGTCGATGAAGAGATACTTGCCGCCGGCGTAGGTCGAGCCCTGCCCGAGAATCAGCGCGCGGTTGAGCTGGGTGAACGGCCCGGTCGAATGCAGCGAGCGCAGGATGTTGAAGCCCAGGTTCTTCAGCTCGACGGCGGTCTGCCAGAAGATGAAGACCTTGCCATCGGCGCCGACCACGCTCTTCGAGAGCATGCTGACCGCGGTGGTATTGCCGCTGTCGATCACGTCGATTCCGCACCAGGTGCCGGCGGGCCAGTCCGCGTCGGTGCCGTCCACGCTGTGGGAAACGCCGTCCCCGTCCAGATCGAACGGGTCTCCGGCTCCCGACCCGCTGGTGGTCTCGAAGGTGACACTCTCACCCCCGCCATTGTTCTTCTGGACATTGTGGAAATCAGCGGGCGGCGTGTAGTTCGTGCCCGACCCGGATTGGTGGAAGGCGTGCCGCTTGAATACGTTGGTCTCTGCGGCGTCCGGCCACATGTCGATGACATCCGGTGTGCCGTCGCCATAGGCGCCCGCGTTCGTGCTGGCGTTGACCAGCATCAGGAACTTGTTGTGCAGGGCGTTGTCCTCGACCGGCGAACCAGGCTTGCCATCGATCAGCCGGGTCCACTTGATATCGCTGAACCGGTCCGATGTGGGAAAGGCGGTCGTTCGCTTGATGATGAAGGGAAACCGAGCGGCGGCCGGCGTCGCCTCATGCGTGCCCTGGGGGTACTGCAGCCAGACGAAATTGGCATTGATCGAGCCCTGGATGCGGATGCCCCACCCGCCGCTGATACCGGTGCGCGTGATCACCACATAGGTGCTGTTGCTGAAGTCGCCGCCGGTTCCGCCAGCGGTCAGCGTGCTGGCGGCGCTGAAGTCGACGGCACTGCCTGCGCCGATCTTGAGCTTGGTGGTTCCGGTGGCGGTGGCGCCGAGTTTGAGCACCATTGTGCCCGTGACGGAGTGGCCGGTTTCCGAGCTCTTGGTCAGATCGAGGGTGTCGCTGGTTTCAATCGTCAACTTGCCTGAAACGGTCAGGATATTGCCCACGGTCAGCGTGGTGATCGCGCCGCTGGGCGTCGTGACGCCGACCGTGTTGGAGACGGTCAGATCGTAGAACTTGTTGGAGCTCACGCTGGTGAGGGTCTGCGCCGCGGTCCCGTTCAAATCGACCAATCCACGGGCCGTTGGAGCGAAGGTGCCGCCGCTGTCGTCCCACTTTCCCTGACAGGTGATTCCGACATTGGCATTGGAACCCGGAAAACTGAGCGTGCCTCCGGTCATGACCAATCCGCCGTCCCCGATGTCCATTGTTTCCTGGGTTGCATCGCTATCCCCGACCGCCACTTCACCGGAAATGATCTCCAGGCTGTACATGCTGCCGGTGGAGGTGTAGTTGATCGACCCCGTGGTGGTCGGTCCCGGCGAGAGGCTCGCCAGCGAGTTGGTGGTATCGATGCGAACGGCCCGGCGCGAATCGCTCAGTGTCTTGCTCGGTTTTCCCTGGGACCAGTTGCCGCTGCTGTTCCAGGTATTGGAGACCGTGCCGATCCAGTAGTTGTGACTCAGCAGCGTGTGGGTCCCGAACTCGGGGATGATGCCCGGATAGGAACGGCTGGATTCCGGGGTGTTGCCATACCCCCCGATGTTGATCCGGTCCCCGTTGTCCTCCGTTTCGGCGGCGTAGGCCGCGGCCGGATCGCCGGCATCGATGCAGGGGCTGTCGTTGGTGCTGCTACCAATCCAGCTGCCGCCGTCGTTCTTGTGCGCGATCTTGTTCTGCAGATGGAAGTCGGAGCCCGCGCTGACGAATCTCGGATCGACGTCGATCGAGCTGGCGTCCTGACTGGTTTCGGTCCGCCAGGTCGCCAGCGTCTTCAGCGTACCGGCCACCCGGAATCGGTTGGTACCCGAAGAGCTCCAATAGCAATTGTAGTTGCCACCAGTGAGGTCCGCGTTGTCGAGGATATTGATCGGCGCAAAGCTGCCCGAGTAATAGAAGATGCTGCTCTTGAAGGTGTGCGCCGTGGTCGGGCTGGTGGTGACGTCGATCAGCTGGTTCGTCCCTCCCGACTCGTAGATCGTGCAGCTCTCGATCGTCACGGAATTACCGTCGAGCACGACCTCGCTGCCAAACGCGCCCCAGATCACCAGGTTTTTCAGCGTGATGTCGTTCGAGTCGGGATCGACGACGATGTTGCTCCCGCCGGAGCCATTGCCGGTGATCTTGAAGCCCTGCAGGACGATGTAGTCGCTGTCGACGAAGGTCACGGTGTCGCCGTCACTGGCCTCCTGGATCGTCGGAAAGAGACCGGCCATGCCGCGGATGGTCAGCGTATTCGTGGTACTGGCTGCAGGGTTCTTAGTGGTGGCTACGATCGCGCTGTAGGTCAGCGCGTCCTGAACCTCGATGATCCAGGGCTCGCCGCGACTGGCGGGCGTCGCGGCGATCGCTGTTTGCAGGGCCGCTCCGCCGCCGGTGACCACGACGAAGCTGGGGATCGTGCTGTAGCTCGAGGTGATCGGCATCACGATATTCGGATCGAGCACGCTGCCGCCCGGCGCGGCCTCGAGCAGGATGTCGGTCGTGGCGGCGATCTCGGCGCGCATCCGGTCGCCCTTGTCGTCGTCGTCCGCGGTGGCGCTCATCTCCACCGCGACGATCAGGTAGAACTCGGTCCAGCCGGCCGGATCGATCCAGCTCGGGTTGGTCTCGGTCACGGTGAATTCGACGCCGGTGTCGGAGATGGCCGAACTGACCGCCAGCGAGCCGAAGAGCTTGTCGCCCGCGTTGAGAAACGCGTCGCCGCTGCGATGGACCCGGATGTTGTCGATCGAGCTGGCCAGGATGGTCTGGCCCGTACCGGCCCGCAGCTTGATCTTGATCGACAGCAGCTTCGGCTGCTGGCGCAGGCGGATCTTCAGTGCCAGCAGCGCCACCTCGGTGCTCGGCACCAACGCCCCTGCCGCGGCGCTGTCGGTCACCGCCTCGACGATGTACTCGTAGGTGGTGACGTCGCCGATCGCTTGCGTGACGGAGTAGTGCGTACCGGTGGGGCTGGTATCGACGGTCGCGGATCCGGAGACCGTATAGCTGTCCTTGGCATCGGCGCTGGCCGTGCCCGTCTGATCGATCTTGATCGTATTCCCGCCCGAAGTGGTTGCCAGATCCAGCACGACGAACAGGTAACGCGTCGCGGCAAACGTCTCGGTGCCGGTCACGCTGACGGTCACGCCGCTGCCAGCGGGAATCGTCGATTGGATCCCGAACAGCTTGTCCGTGCCCGGCTCGAAGGTGGTATCTGTCGAGATGTAGATCCGGACCGCCGCCACCTCGTCGCTGACATCCGAGTCGCCGTCGCCATCGACGGTCAGGGACAAGACCACGTCGACCTGGGTCACCTGCGGGCTGCCCGTCGGGGTCATCGTGACGCGCAGGAACGGCACCTTGGAGTCCCCCTCCTCGACCGTGCCCGGAGTCACATCTGTAGCGGCCGACAAGGTCAGTGTTCCGCCGCCGCCGTCGAAGGAGTGGATGCCGATGTCGGCCCAGTCGTCATTGGCCATGACGACCCACTCTGAATCTCCAGCCGTGGTCCCTCTGGAGGCATCCCAGTCGGTATTTCCCGTGGTGACCGAAGATTTCCGGATAAGGGTATGGTTCACGGTACCGTTGGTGACCCCGGCCACAGCCCAGCCACTGCCTGGATCCGCACCGTCGGTCCCCACTGCGTCGATCAGCACCCCGGATTTGGCCAGCCCCATCGCATCGTCGCCATTGTGCGCGATGTTCCCACTCAGTAAATCAGCCGCATCCGTGATGGTGGCCGAGGCAGAGGTATGGGCGATGACATAGGTCGCACCGTTGGCCAGGGTCCCGCTCAAAGCAATCGTGAACTCGGGCCAGGTCCCGCCGTTGGCTACCCGCCAGATTTCGTAGAGGGAGAGGTCGACGCTCGCGCCGGTGCCGTTGTAGATCTCGATGTACTTGTTGAAGGAGGAACCTTCGGCATACTCCGAGATGAACAGATCGGCCCGACCATTGGGCGAAATGGCCAGTACCGATAGCACGACCAATACCAGCGGCAAGATTTGCAGGTTGTGCGCTGTGTGCGCTCGGGGCATACAGTAATGCTAGCCTGTTCCATATTAAGTTGTCAACAAGCGAATCAAGTCCACGCCAAGAGAGTCAGGGCGGCCCCACATGCCGTATAGCCGGCGAATTGCACTATCTACCGCGGATAAGCCAGCCGCAGCGCCGGGTCGCCGATCAGCACCCAGCCGCGGATGATGTCCAGGTGCTCGCCCGTGGAGCCGATGCGCACCTTGGCGGCGGTGACCAGCGGACCGGCCTGCGACATGCCTGCCCAGAGCAGCTTGTAGAGTTCGCGCGCCAGTTCGTGCTGACCCCAGGGGGTATTGGCCGAGGTGGAGGCGAAGAAGCCGATCGCGCCACGCTCGCCGTTGTGGGTGAAGGTCTCGGACATCGAGGTCTTCCAGGAGTCGGCGA
>CAZMLI010000379.1:0-4735 GCA_964566865.1 uncultured Planctomycetota bacterium | reverse complement strand
AGGTCGCCGCTCTCGATCGCCTCGCGGGCGATCATGAAGGTGCGGTCGTCCATCGCGGAGTAGTTGAGGATCGCGCCGCCCTGCTCGATCACCTTGGTCGCGTCGTCGAGCTCCTCGACGTAGTGCCGATAGTCGTCGCCGAAGGCGCTGCGGATGCGGGCCTGGACCACGGGGTCGTTGAACATCTCGGTGCCGGGATAGGCGGTCGCGACGAACATGTTGTGGTTGCTGGTCGCCACGATCCCGCGCGACTCCATCATCAGGATGAAGGAGATGGTGCGCTGTAGCTGGGGCAGGGTCTCGCCCGGGTAGCCCATGATCCAGGTGCAGTTGGGGTGGATGCCGACTTCGACGCAGTTGCGAATGCCCTCGATCATCGCGCGCGGGTACTCGATGCCGTCGACGGTTTCCATGCCGGGCGAGCAGATCCGGCCGCCCTTGTCCATCGCGTGCAGCACGTCGGGGTCGGCGCTCTCGGCGCCGAAGCCGATGTAGACGCAGCCGGCCTCGGCCATCCACTCCAGTCGTCTGGGCGAGAGCTGCCGGCCGTCCGGCATCAGGTCGGCCGCCTCGTCGAGTCTCCCGTGCGTGCCCCAGCGCAGGCCGGCGTCACGTAGCGGCGCCAGCGCGGGGATCAGCGCCTCGAGTCGGTCGCGGCGCACCATCGCGTTGTCGTCGACGATGCCGAGGAAGTCGATGTTGTAGCGCGCCACCAGCTCGGCGGCTTCCGCGGCCAGGTTCTCGGCCGAGCGCACGCCGTAGTTGCGACCGCCGGTGGCGGTCCGGTCGCAGTAGCGGCAGGCGAACGGGCAGCCGCGGCTGGAGATCGTATTCATGCTGCGGTGCATGGTGAAGGGCGTGCTCGAGCTGTTGTTGGCCGCGTCACCCCAGATCGGGTGGGCCAGGTAGAGCTCCATGTCGATCAGGTCCCAGGCCGGAAAGGGCAGCTGATCCAGGTGGCGCGGGCGCTCTCCGCGGTAGATCGGGCGACCTTGTTTTTCCCGCTTCAGCCCGTCGAGCGCGACCTTGAAGATGACGTCGTCGCCCTCGCCGGTCGCCGTGCCATCCAGCTCGGGAATCCAGTCGAGCAGCAGCTGCGGTAGATCGGTGGCCAGCCCGCCGCCGGAGATCATGTAGCTCTCGGGTAGCAGCTCGCGCACGATGCGCGCGGTGTCGGCCTGCCAGCGCAGGGTGGTGATCAGCCCGGAGAGCGCGACGGTTTGCGGCTCGCCGTGGGTCTCGATGTAGTCGGTCAGCAGCGCGCGGACCTCGTCCAGCGTGCGCCACGGGCGGTACTTGTTCAGGTCGAGCAGGCCCACCGTCGCGCCGTGTTGCTGCAGTCGGGCCGCCATCAGCGCCGGGCCCAGTGGCATGCAATTGGGGACCGCATGCTCGCGCAGCGGCATGTTGATGAACAGCAGATGCGCTTCGCGTAGCGCCTGGAGTTCACGTGAGGGGACGTAAATTTCGGGGTGCGCTACAGTTGCGGTTGGGTTTATCTGAATCGAGACGCTCACGGTTCGCTATTATCGGCCGGTTGGACCTATTGCTTGAGCAGCGCGGTCATTAATTGGTGGGCGTACCACATCAGATAGCCGACGGCTGCAATCAACAGGCTGGTGTAGATCGTATTGACCACCCCCCAGCACCACTTCTCGGTCCGGCTGAAGCGGGGGCTGGCCACCAGCAGCGGCAGGCCGAGGAAGCCGGTCACGCAAAACAGAACCGCCAGCACGCCGAGCTTGTTCTGGGCCACCCGCTCGAACAAGCTCTTTTCCGGCGGAGCGGCGGTCAGCTCCGGGATTTCCTCCGCCGGGTCGCTCACGAGCTGGCCTTGGCAAACTGCTTCTCGTAGAGCGAGGGATAGATCTGGCTGGAGGTCATCAGCTCGTCATGCGTGCCGATCGCCTCGATCTTTCCGGCCGACATCACCACGATCCGGTCGGCGCGTTGCAGCGTGGACAGCCGGTGGGCGATGACCAGCGTGGTGCGTCGCTCCATGAAGCGGTCGAGCGCCTCTTGCACCAGGGCCTCGGTCTCGCTGTCGAGCGCGTTGGTCGCCTCGTCGAGCAGCAGGATGTTCGGGTCCTTGAGGATCGCGCGCGCGATCGAGAGCCGCTGTCGCTGCCCGCCGGAGAGGGTCACGCCGTGTTCGCCGATCAGCGTCTCATAGCCCCTGGGCAGCGCGCGGATGAATTCGTCGGCGTGGGCGTCGACGGCGGCCGCGATGACCTGCTCGTCAGTCGCGTCCAGCCGGCCGAGGCGCAGGTTGGCCGCGACGGTGTCGTTCCAGAGGATGTTCTCCTGGGTCACGATCGCCAGTTGCCGGGAGAGATCCTGGACCCGGGCGTCGCGCAGGTCGACGCCGTCGATCGTGATGCGCCCGCTGGTCGGATCGTAGAAGCGGGTCAGCAAGTTGATCATCGTCGACTTGCCGGCCCCGGTGTGGCCGACCAGGCCGATCATCTCGCCCCGCTTGACCGTCAACTCGACGCCCTCGAGCACCAGCGGCAGAGGCTCGTCCTCGGTGCGGTTGGGGTAGCGGAACGAGACCGTTTCGTAGCAGATTTCCTGGGCCAGGTCGGGCAGCGGCACGGCGTCCGGGGACTGCTGGACCTCCGCGACCTGGTCCATCAAGGCGAAGATCCGCGTGGCGGCCGCGCTGCTGGCCTGGACGCGGTTGTTCAGCTTGGACAGCTTGCGCACCGGATCGAACAGCGCCGCGATCGCCGCGTAGAAGGCCAGGAACGAACCGGCGCCCATCTGGCCATCGAGGATCAGCATGCCGGTGTAGAGGATCACGCCGGCGCCGATCAGCGTCACCATGCTCTCCAGGATGGGCGAGGTGAGCGCGTTCAGGAAGACGATCTGGCGCGAGTCCTCGAACAGCATCTCGTTGCGCTTGCGAAAGCGATCGGAGAGGTGCTGCTCGAGCCCGAAGACCTTGACCACCTTGATCCCGAAGAAGTTCTCGGCCAGCGTCGAGAGGATGCCGGAACGCTTCTCGAGGATCCTGCGCATTCGTTTCTTGATCGATTTGCCCAGCCGGTACATGCCGATGCCCGCGATCGGAAACAACGCCACGGCGAGCAGCACCAGCTTCCAGGAGATCAGCAGCGCCAGCAGCAAGGCGGCCGTGGCCTTCAGCGGCTCGCGCAGGATCCGGGTGAACACGCCGCGCATGCCGTCGCTGACCATCTGGCTGTCGACGACGAAGCGGCTGACGGTGTCCTGCGTTCCCTGATTGCTGAAGAACCCGACCGAGAGGCCCTGAACCTTCTCGTAGAGATCGTTGGTCAGGTCCAGCACCACCCGGTTGGCGACCCAGCCGGAGAGGTACTCCTGGACGAAGCGCAGGGCGTTCTTGACCAGCCCCATGATCAGGATGGTCACGGCGACGAGCAGCAGCGCGTGCTTGCGGTCCTGCATCTGGAGAGCGATCCAGTCGCCGATCGGCTTACCGATACCCTGTGAGAGCAACGGGATACTGCGCATCTTCTCCAGGCCGTCAGGATGGAACAGGAGGTCGCCGACGGGCTTGAGCATCCCGACTGTGCCGATGAAGAGGGTCGAGATGACGAAGGCAAAGACCGCGGTGACGATCAGCCGCCCCTTGTAGACCCAGGCATATCGAAACAGCCTGAGGTAGAGGTTTGTCGAGGGCGCCGGTTGACTCATCGTCGAAAGGTACGAGCGGGTATTTTGCAAGTCAACGGGAAAGCGAACTGGCGAAGCGTGACGGAGGTCTTGATGGCCATTTTTCAGCAGCCTGCTAGAATCTCAGCCCGTTGAAGACCCCGAAGACCCTACCCGATGCGATCGCCAGACGCGAACTGCTCTATGGCGAGAATACGGCACCCGAGCTGTTGAAGGCCTACGGCGGCCTCTATCAGGCAGCCGACCGCCTGCTCGACGCGCTCGAGTTTTATCATCGCGGAGGTTTCTCGGAGGAGGTGGACGGGCTGCAAGCCTGGGCGCGCGAGGCGGGCGATGTGTTCTTGTTGCAGCGCATCGAGCAGTTGACCGGGGCCACGCTCGAGAAGTCGGCCTGGGAGGCCGCGGCCCGCAGCGCACAGGCCAAGGGCTTGCTTTCGTTCGCGATGATCGCCTTTCGGAGCGCGGGCCTGGAGCAGGAGGCGCTCGCTCTTGAAGCGGAAGTGCCGGCCACGGACGCTGCATCCGGCGCTACGGCTGGGTAACCGGTGTTACCGGCGGGTAACGTCGCGCATCCCGAGCGGGAATCGCGGAAAAGTGGGATTTTGTCTGTGCCGTGCGTAGGTGGCGTCGATAGGCGGTGCAAGACCCAAGGCATGGAATTTGCGCGGTGCGGGCTGGAACTGCCTGTTCTTCTTTCATCCTCCTGCTGTGGTAAGGAACTCCTTGGTTTTATGCAGGTTATTGGAGGCTATTAGGGACCGATGATGCGATTCAAATTGCGCCAAAGAGGTGTGGCTCTTCTGCTCAGCTTGGCCATCCTGGCCGTGCTGGCCGTTCTGGCCATCACCTTCACCCGGCTGATGATCGTCGAGCACGCGGCGAGCACCAATTATGTTGCGGCGGCACGAGCCAGAGCGCTCGCCACCACGGGCGTCGAGTATGCGCTCGGGCGACTGCGCCAGCTCACCCGCAACACCCACGCGTCCCACTTCAAGTACCCGTGGATGTACAAGATGCGGCTGTACGACGGGACTTCGATCTCGGGCAAGCCCGCCTTCAGCTGGACCAGCGGGGCCGG
>CAZMLI010000378.1:2003-4740 GCA_964566865.1 uncultured Planctomycetota bacterium | reverse complement strand
ACGGTCTCGCGTTTGATTGCCCGCGGAATCAAGGAGCTGCGTTCGCTCTGGTCCAGCCAGTCGAATCACTAGGTAGTGTCTGCTAATCCGGCCGAGCTTTGCCGGCCGAATTAGCAGGTCCTGCCTCGACTGAACGACACCTTCCTCTCGTGATGCCGCCGAAATGCGCGCGGTTTCAGCCTGCCCAAAGTCCCTCCGCGTCCGCTGCATGGTCGGGCTCATTTCCGCGTAGTGCAACGTTGGAGTCGAGCAAGGACAAGGCTTCGAAACCTGGGCCGGAAAGCAAGGTAAGCAGGCACACAACAGGGCTAATCGCGAATGACTCAAGAAGAATATGTCGAGACGATGTTAGACGCCTTCGCCAAGGAAATGAGGGCCCAACAACTCAATCTGGAGCGCTCCTTCGGTCATCTTCGCTCATCGCTGCTCCAGCTGGAGCGCCATGTGCCGCGAGACCGATTTCCGCTGCTCGTGCTCCAGGACAATGACTCGCTACTCGCTCAATTGCCCACCCAACCGCCCTTTGCGGTGCCGCTGCGCCTGCTGCTCTCCTGGGTCTGCCACCAGGCGGGCATGGATCTGGGCCAGATCGACGACGCAAAGATTGGTGTCTCGGAGGCGTTCCTCACCGTCTGTCGTCACGCCCATGGCGCGAGCAAGGCTGGGGTGCAAGCGATGCTCAGCTGGGGCGTCGGTGGCGTCGTCGTCCGCCTGATCGACCACAGTGGTTACTCGGGCAACGCGCTGCAGCCGACTGAGGACAGCGTGGGTGATGGGGACGACGAACTGGGGATGTTCATCATCTCCACGGTGATGGATGGCGTCCGTGTCAGCGGCACCGCGCGCGGTGGGTTTCAGATCGAGATGCACAAGTCAGCCGTTTCCGCGAATGGTCTCGCGGGCGGCTTGAATTCTTCGAAAATAAACTAGGGAGGAGTATCACACAATGTTCGCAATCCCGGAAGTCACGGTCGATGACCGACCACCGGAAGGGCTGATCGGGACCTTCTATTACCACTTCGAACGACACATGGTCTGGATCACGCTGATCTCGTTCATCATCGGCGTATTCCTCGGTCTGTCCTCCGATTGGGCAGGAGACCAGGTGAACGCGCTGGGCGAGACCTTCATCGACTCCTACTCGGTGATCGCGCCGGTCGCGATCTTCTTGATCCTGGCGCCCGCGCTGTGCAAGATCTTCACCGCCAGCAAGATGGGGCGGTACGGCGCGTATGTGATTTACTGGCTCGGGGTGAGAAAGCTGCTGGCCTGTCTCTGGGCCGCCATCTTCACCACGATCGCCTTCGATTTCACGCTGCTGCCCCCTGGGGCCGCCAGCCTGTCCGACGCGCTGACGCAGACGGGCCGGGCAATGCAACGTGTCGGCCTGTTCAATCCCTATTTCATCGCGAT
The DNA here is from genome assembly GCA_964566865.1 of uncultured Planctomycetota bacterium. Taxonomy (GTDB): domain Bacteria; phylum Planctomycetota; class JACQVV01; order JACQVV01; family CAZANL01; genus CAZMLI01. Next base: position 3,327 of record CAZMLI010000378.1, on the reverse strand, counting down.
CTACGTCTCCGTGGGCGCGGGAGTAGCGGCGATCTGGGTCCGGCCACTGCGGAATTTGCTCAACGGCGGCATCGAGTTCATCGAGCTGCTGGGTAAGTTCTTCGAGGCCCTGGTGCCCTTGTTCCTGGTCGCGGTCGGCGCCTATGTCGCCACCCTGAGTAGCCACATCAAGGTCAACACCGACACCGGGAAGCTGGTGCCGCTGAACTTCTTCGGCGTCACGATCGATCCCGCCACGGCCAGTGGAACCATCGGGGTCTACCTCGTGGGCTCGCTGATCGTCTTCGTCGGTTGCATCATCTGGCAGTTCTCGCTGCTGTGGATCTGCAAGATGAAGGTGCCCCAGTTCTCGATCATCAGCTATTTTCGGGATTACTGGCTGCGGGTCTACCCGCTGCTGTTTGCGACCTCCTCGGAAGCGATCGCGACACCGCTGAATCTCTACCTGACCAAGCGCTTCGCGCCCTGGGTGCGAGAGATGCCACGGCGGTTGGTGATCGGCATGGGCTCGTTCCTCAATATCAACGGCACCCTGATGTGTGTCTACGTCTTCGTCGGCCTGGTCGCCGCGCTGATGGGGTTGCCGCTGTCTCTGCTGGAGCTGCTGGCGCTGACGCCGGTGATCTTTCTGATCAGCTATGCAGTGCCCGGGATTCCGGGGGAGCTGGTCCTGTTTGCAGGTCCGATCCTGATGATCATGGGGCTGTCGCCCGAGGCGTCGGCGACCTTCCTGGCGCTCTACGTCGGACTGCAGCTGGGTCTGCCGGATTCGGTCAGGACGGGCAACAACTCGACCGATGACTTCCTCTGCGCTGTGCTGCTGAACGAGTACTACATCAAGAACATCGAGAGCAAGCAGATTGCAGAGGGCACCCTGGAAGAGGCAGAGGGTGTTGCGGCGCCGGCACCGGCGCGCGCGTTTCGGCAGCACGGTCGGCAGCGCTGGGGCAGCTCCCGCCGCGGGGTGGGTCAGGTTGCCAGCAGCGCGGGACGCGAAGCAGGGCAGCGCAGCTGGCCTCCCGGTACCCGCCGGAAAGCCGCGAGACTGCTCGATGCGCTGCAGGAGGAGACGTTGATCTACCAGTTCGTCGAGGAGACGATCGTCGACATCGAGGCCTCGCGTAAGCGGGAAGCGTTCAGAGGGAAAGGCCGGCGTGGAAACGGTGACCGGTTAGATCCCAACAACCCCAGTGAAACGACCGACTCGGTCGGGTCACGACGAAAGGAATAGTGCGATGGGAATGATCGAAGCATCGGATGTGGTGAAAGCGCTGGAAGACAAGACCTTCATCGACCAGTTGATCAAGGAGGCGGTGGGCGATCC
>CAZMLI010000378.1:0-1903 GCA_964566865.1 uncultured Planctomycetota bacterium | reverse complement strand
CTCAGCCGGACCTGGCGGAGACGACTCGAGCGAGCGCACACACGCTGGTACAAGGACGAGAAAACCAGCTTGTCCGCGCCTTGCTCGAGAGTCTGCGTTGCACGGAGAGCGGCAGACGGCTACTCGCTCTTCATCTGCTCGGGAGCAGTGATGCGGATCCGACCAGTCGCTTCGACCCGCAGTTCGACAGCGGAGATCGCAGCTCGCAGACGGCACGCTTCCACTCCGATCGATCGGCGGCGGCCAATGGTGGTCGCGTCGCGGATGCCGATGTACAGCTCAGCCGATCGGCCTCGGTGCGTCGATTGTTCTACTCGCTTTGCGAGACGCCCGTCGGTCGACAATATGTCGGCGAGGTTTTCGAGAACGTGATCGCTTCAGGCGCGGGTGTGCGCCTGGTCACGCCTCAGCCGCCGAGCTTGCGCCAGTCATGGCGGCGTCCTGGCCAGTTGCTGGAGCTCTGCCAGACGGCCGCTGCGCAAGGTGGCGCAACACTCTGGGGGCACCGTTCGATGTTGTTCGTGCTGGCCAGTCTGGGCACACTGGCGGGACTGCCCATTTCCCCGGCGACTCGCGCGATCGGTCTCTGCGCCATGATGATCGTGATGTTCGTCTTCGAGATGTTCTCGATCGACCTGGTCGCGTTGACCGCGTTGTCCGGCGCGCTGGCGATGGGCTTGCTGGCGCCGAGCGAGGCCTTCCTCGGCTTCGCACACCCGGCGCTGATGACCATCGCGGCGTTGTTCTGTCTGAGCGATGCGCTGATCCAGACCGGTGCGGTGCGCAGGCTGGTCGGCTGGGTCGTCGAACATGTGCGATCCCCCTCGCTGACCTTGCTGGCCATCTTCGGCATCGTCTTCTGTTGTTCCGCAGTGATGAACAATACGCCGGTGGTGATCGTCTTCATCCCGATCCTGATCCGGCTGGGCCAGCAGCTCTCGATCCCGAAAACCAAGCTGCTGCTGCCGCTGTCCTACGTGGCGATCTGGGGCGGGTTCTGCACGCTCACCGGCAGCTCGACCAACTTGCTGGTGGCCAGCCTGGCGGGCCATCGGCTCGGCTGGGACTTCGGCATCTTCGAGTTCAGCGCCATGGGCTGCGTGATGGCGAGCGTCGGCATGGTCTACATGCTCGTGGTCGGCCGGCACCTCTTGCCGGAGACGTCGGGCAACCTGGGAGAGTGCCCCGCACCCACCACGGCCTCCGCCCCCGATTCGTTACCGCTGGTCTCGATCACGATCGCCTGCATCATCGCCCTGGTGGTGGGCGGATTGCCCGTCGCCACCGCCGTCATCGCCGGCACGGTCTTCCTGCTGATGACGGGCTGCATCACCATGCCGGATGCCTACCGCTGCATCGACTGGAAAGTGCTGGTCGTGATGGGCTGCATGATCGGAATCAGCATCGCGTTCGAGAAGACCGGCGCCGCGGCGATGATCTCCCAGCAGATCGTCCAGACCCTGGGGCCATGGGGCCCGCTGGCGATCCTGGCCGGAATCTTCCTGATGACCAACCTGGGCACCGAGTTCCTCTCGCACAACGGCGCCGCCGTGATGATGTTCCCGATCGCCTGCCACGCGGCGATCACCCTGGGCGTCTCGCCCAGGCCACTCGTGATGGCCGTGCTATTTGGCGCCTCGGCCTCGTTCGCCACGCCGGTCGGCTACCAGACCAACATGTTCGCCTACAGCGCCGGTGGCTATCGCTTCCGCGACGTGATGCTGGTCGGCCTGCCCCTCAACCTGCTATTCGCGGGCGTCGCCGTGCTGGTGATCCCGATGTTCTGGCCCTGGTAGTCGGGCTGATCGAGTTCTCCGGAAAGTCTGGAGCCACCCATGGGAGTCGAACCCACAACCTGCGCATTACGAATGCGCTGCTCTTCCAATTGAGCTAGGGTGGCAAG
>CAZMLI010000377.1:0-4747 GCA_964566865.1 uncultured Planctomycetota bacterium | reverse complement strand
TAACTCGTTTGACCGCAATGGCTGCGTGACCAAATCTTCCTGTTTCGAGAAGACTAGAGACGTTAGTAGTACAGAGCGCACTGAGTTCTCTGTGGCAAAGAAAGCGCTCGCAAGAGTGCGTCGCAACCAAACGCCGGTGCAGCCGGATCCGACTGTTCCATGCGAAGACGAGTAAACCCGCGATACTCTACTTCTTCTTCGCCCCCCCGCGGATATCGTGACACAGCATCACATCCCCGTGACGGATGTAGAGCCGCTTGCCGCTGATTGCCGGGTGGGCCCAGTGCTGGCCGCTGCCGCGGGTCACGCTGAAGCTGCTGACCACGTCCCAGGACTTCAGGTTCGGTCGGATCAGCGCCAGTTGCCCCTTCTCCCCGTAGCAGTAGAGCATCCCGTCGGCGAAGATCGACGAGCCCTGCCCCACGCCTGGAGCCTGCCAGAGCAGCTTGCCCGTGGCGAGATCCAGGCAGACCCACTGCTTCTTCGGGAAATTGTAACTCGCGCCGTAGACCCGCCCCGCCACCAGCGTCACCCCGCCATGGGTGGTATCGAGCTGCTTCGTCTTCCAGACGACCGTGATCTTCGCGCCGTCGGCGGTCAGACGCAGGCAGGTCGAGCCGATGAAGGCGCTGGTGATGTAGAGCAGATCGCCCGAGATCAGTGGCGAGTTGGCCGAGACGCCGTAGCGCGTGCGGTGCGGATGCTTCCAGAGCAGCTTGCCGGTCGCGCTGTCGACGCCGACGATGGCGCCGTTGAGCACCGTGACGAGCAGCTTGCGTCCCTTGCGTGGCATCAGCACGGCCGAGGCGTAAGAGGCCTGCAGATCGATCCCGGCGCAGCCCCAGAGTTTCTCGCCCGTATGCTTGTTCAGCGCGACGATCGCCTGCTTGCCACCCGGCGCGCAGAACAGCCTCTCGCCGTCGATCAACACCGTCTCGGCGAATCCCCAGCGCGGCAGCGTGCCGCCGAAGTCCTGGCGCAACTCCTTCTGCCAGACCCGCTTGCCCGATGCGGTCTCGAGACAGACCAGCCGTCCGTAACCGCTCATCAGGTAGAGCCGCTTGCCGTCGACAGCGGCCGCGCCACGTGAACCAGGATAGCCGTCGCCTTCCACCTCGGGGCCGTAAAGGTACTTCCAGAGCAGCTTGCCCGCCGTGCTGTAAGCGAACAGCGTGCCCTGCTTGCCATGCTTGCCGCTGATGAAGACCCGTCCGTCAGCGATCACCGGCTGACTGTAACCCTGCCCCAGCCCCGTGACGGACCAGAGCACCTTCGGACCCGCGGCCGGCCACTTCTTCAGCAGCCCGGTCTCGCCACTCTGGCCCTGGCGGTTGGGCCCACGAAAGGAAGGCCAGTCCTCGGCCTGGGCCGTCAGCCCTGCGCAAATCAGTGTGAGCAATGCCCCACAGGCAATGCTTCGGATCGACAGCTCATCAAACATGATGTGGTCCTCTTTCAGGCGGTACCGCGGAGATCGACTTGACCCCTTCTGTGTATCCCGTCCGGCCGCGCTTGTCGAGTTTTTCACCAAGCCGCTGGACAGAGGCAAGCGAGGCCAGCTGGATTTCTGTATCATGCTGCTGGTCTCGGCCGGCAATCCTAGGGGGAAGCTGATGCTTTCTGACGCAGATCGTCTCTTCGGTAAGCTCGCGGTCCACAACCAGATATTGACCCAGCAGCAGGTCGATACAGGCATCGCCCTGCACGACAAGTGCGTGGAGATGGGCTTGAGTGTCAGCCTCTCTCGCGTGCTGCTCGACAAGGGACTGATCCAGCCGCCCGCCGTCGCCGCCCTGGATAAGCTGGTGTCCAAGCGCATCGAGTTGCCCGAGGCCAGCGAGCTGGACAAACTCGAGCTCTCGAGCGACGAGGAGCTGACCCTCAGCCAGCTCGTCTTCCGCAACAAGCTGGTGACCAAGGAGCAGCTGCAGGAAGCGATCGAGATCCAGAAGCAGGTGCACGCCCTGGGCGTCAAGAAGCGGCTGGGTGAGATCCTGATCGAGAAACACCTGGTCGACGAGGATACGCTGGCCGCGATCGTCTCGATTCAACGCCACCTGACCGACGAGTCGGGCGACCTGCCTGTCTCGGTCGGACGCCGCACAGCCAGGATCGTGCGCGAGGACCTGTTCCTCGGCCGCATCGCGGTCGAGAACAAGCTGATCACATCGAAGCAGCTCAGCGACGGCCTGCGGCTGCAGAAGCGGATCGAGAAGAAGGCGGACGTGCGCTATCCGATGGGCGGGCTGCTCGTCGATCTGGGACACATGGACATGCACCAGCTCGATCTCTGCCTGAAGATCCAGGGACAGAAGATGCAGCTGTCGCCCGACGCCCGCCCGGTAATGATCTCGCAGGATCGGGAAAACCGCCTGGGTAACCTGATCGAGCGCAACCAGCTGGTCACACCGGAGCAGATCGAAGAGGCGCTGTCGATCCAGCAGGAACTGGACGCCCTTGGCTTGAGCAAGAAGCTCGGCGAGATCCTGGTGATGAAGGGCTACCTCGACCGCGAAGAGCTGGATTCGATGCTCAAGACGCAGAAGTTCCAGCGCTCCAACCGGCGCCGCGAGCTGGTCGACAAGAACAAGCCAGCCTCCCGCAAGAAGAAGCTGTTGCTCGCCGCCGCCGCGCTGGGCGGCGCGCTGCTGATCGGCGGTCTGCTGCTGGCCTTCTCCGGCGGGAAGCAGCAGCCTGCCAGCAACCCCAAGACGGCCTTTGCCGAGCTGCAGGCGCAGATCACCCAGCTCAACGACGCGGACCCGCCCAACCCACACGCGGGCCTACCGCTGATCGAGAAGTACCTGGCGCTACACCCGAAGGGAAGGTGGCACAAGAAGGCACGGCGGCTGCAGAGCCAAACCGTGGCTTACGCCAACATGATCGACGAGGATGGCGGCCAGCAATACCTGAAGGACAAGAAAGCGCTCGATACCTTGATCGCCTCCAGGCCGATGGCTTTCCAGGAGATGCTCGACAGCATCCAGCAGATCTCTGAAAAGTACAAACAATCGACGCCGACCGAGGAGATGAAGGCGCTGCGGAAGAAGGTCAAGAAGTTGTACTTCGCCCGTTCCCGCGCCCTGGCGATCGAGATCAAGGACCAGGCCAGAGTGCTCGCCGGCGCTGGCAAGTTGGCGCAGGCGATGGCCGCGCTCGACCGCTACCCCAAGATCTTCAAGGACACGCCCAGCTGGGCCTGGCTCGAGGAGTACCGGGCCGAGATCAAGGACAAGCAGCTCGACAGCAAGGACACGGAGGCGCGCAACGCCTACTGGGTCGTGCAGCGTAAGGTCAACCAGTTGCGTGGAGCGCGCAAGCTGCTCGAGGCGGCCGCCGCCTGCGATACGTTGCCCGACAAGTACAAGCAGACCGACTACGCCAAGAACCTGCAGCGACTCAAGCAGCAGCTGATGGTGGAGCACCAGAAGGCAGAGAAGGAGCGCCTGCGGCTGGCCCGGCTCAAGGAGGAGGCGCTGGAAGCCGCCAGGATCGCCACGATGCGTTCCCGGATCCCGGAGCTGATCCGCAAGCACCAGTACCTGAAAGCCCAGCAGCTGATCGAGGACGCCTTGACCCGCGCCAAGGACCCGCAGATGATCCGCAACCTGAAGGAAGACAAGTTGCTGGTCGAGCAGCTGGCCCAGGTGATGACCCGCGTGCGAGAGGCCTTCTCGGAGGGCCTGCAGGTCAAGGTGCTGATCGACAGCAAGGTCGTCACGCTGGTCGGCATGGACGCGCAGGCCTTCAAGCGCAAGTCCGAAGACAAGCCGATCAAACTGGGCGAGCTCAAACCAGCCGCCTGGGCCAAGGTGCTCTACAAGTCCGCGGCCGCCTCCAGCTTTCCGCTGACCTCCGCGCGCTTCCTCTACCGCATCGGAGGCATGACGCCGGCGGACCGCCTGCTGGCCGACACGCTGCGCCGCGAGCCGCAGCGCCGGGCCGAGATTCACCGGCTACTGACCCGGCAAGGCTACGAACTTCCGCCCGAGACCTTCGTCTTTTATGAGAGCCGCTGGATCACCGAGGAGGTGAAGGCGCACCTGAAGAAGGGAGAGGTGCGCGTTCGCGACGAGTGGTGGAGCCGCGAGAAGCTCGGTCGCCATCTCTCGGGCCGGGTGGCGCAGGAAGCGGCCGCCGAGGACCCCAATTCGTTCAAGCGGATGAAGGCCAAGCAGGACGCGAGATACAAGTCGATGGGCGTCCGAGCAGTGACGACGACGGCCAATAACGGGCCGACCAATCGCCGCGCCGACATCGTCATCCTCTCCTCCGGCTACACCGAGAATCGACTGGCCAGCTTCCGCATGACCTGCCAGCAGATCAAGGACTCGATCGGCCGGCTCGACCCCTGGGGCTACTACTACACCTTCATCAACATCCACATCGTCGAGATCATCGACAAGGAGAACGCGGATCCGACCGGCGCAAACCTGCACAAGATGCGCATCCCGATCAGTGGCTACGGCGGCAAGGGCTACTACTCGACCTGGCGCGCCTCGGCAGGCACGGCGATGCAGTATGCCGAACTGGCGCCCGGCGCCGACTTCATCATCGTGGTGGCCAACGTCACCACCGGATCGGGCAGCGCCAACGTCAGAAGCAAGCTGGCCACCATTCACCGCACCGGCAGCAAGCGCTGGGACAAGGACATCGGCCCTTACAGCGGCAACGTCGGCGAGCCTGGCGGAGATGTCGCCACCGCGCTGGCCCACCTGCTCGGCCACTCGATCGCGCGCCTGGCCGA
>CAZMLI010000376.1:0-4747 GCA_964566865.1 uncultured Planctomycetota bacterium | reverse complement strand
GAGAGAAAAGTCCAGAAGGTGCTGGTCATCGGAGGCGCAGGATACCTGGGCTCCGTGCTGACGCGCAAACTGCTCGGCGCACAATACCGGGTGCGGATCCTGGACAACTTCCTCTTTGGCCTGGAGTCACTCTCTTATCTTCCAGGCAACGAGAAGCTGGAGATCGTGCAGGGAGACATCTGCAATATCTCTGATGTGGTCCGCAGCATGGAGGGCATCGACGCCGTCATCCTGCTCGCGGCGATCGTCGGAGATCCGGCCTCGAAGTCAGAACCGACCAAGACGATCGAGATCAACTACCTGGCCTCCCGCAGCATCGCGGAGTGCTGCAGATATCAGCAAATCAACCGACTGGTCTATGCCTCGACCTGCAGCGTCTACGGCAAGAGCGAGAACGAAGCCGGTATGCTGACCGAGGACTCCCCGCTCAATCCGGTCTCACTCTACGCGCGAACCAAGATCAAGTCGGAGCAGGGTATTCTCGACCTGGTCGATTCGAATTTCGCGCCGACGATCCTCAGAATGGGCACGCTCTACGGGTACAGCCCGCGCATGCGCTTCGATCTGGTGATCAACACGCTCTCGATGAAGGCCGTCATCGAGAAGAAGATACAGGTCTTCGGCGGCGCCCAGTGGCGCCCGTTCCTGCATGTCGAAGATGCCGCCTCGGCCTTCATGGCCTGCCTCAACGCACCGTTGACTCGCATTCAGGGACAGGCCTACAACGTGGGCAGCGACGATCAGAACTTCACCATCCTCGAGATCGCGAAGCTGATCGAGCAGGCAAACCCGGGCATCGAGGTCGAGATCCAGCAGGGCAACGTGGACGAGAGAAACTACCGGGTGTCGTTCGAGAAGATCGTCAAGCATCTGGAATTCCGTCGGGAGCATCTGGTACAGGATCAGGTCTCGGTGCTCAGAGACAAGATCTCCGCACTGCAGTCGAACCCCTACGACGACCGCTACTACAACTTCGTCGGCGCCGACATTCCGCCCAAGCAGCGGGCCTACTACAGCATCGAAGACTAGCCGCCGATGTTCTTCTCCGACAAGCGTGTGCTGATCGTCGGATTCGGATCGATCGGACGGCGGCACCATCGCAACCTGATCCAGCGCGGTTGCCGAGATTTTGTGCTCTGCGATCCCCGGCCCATCGAGCTGCCAGACGGCAACGCGCAGGTCACGCATCAGGTCTGCCAGAGTCTCGATGAAGTCTGGCAAACCCAGCCCGATGTCGCGTTCATCTGCAGCCCGAGTTCCCAGCACGTCGCGCAGGCGACCGCCTGTGCCGCGAGGCAGATCGCGCTGTTTGTCGAGAAGCCGTTCGGCACCAGTCTCGAGGGCATCGAGGCACTCGCCTCGCTGGTCACCGAAGGCGACCTCTGTTTTCTGCTCGCCGGGAACTGGAAGTACTACGTGCAGTTCGAGCGGATCCGCCAGCACGTCGAGGCCGGCACGATCGGGCGGGTCTATCATGTGCGCGCGAATTTTGGGCAGTACCTGCCGACCTGGCGACCCGGGACGGACTATCGAGAGAACTTCTCCGCTCAGCAAAAACTCGGCGGCGGTGTGGTCCTCGATGGGCATGAGCTCTATTATCTGCCGGCGCTGATCGGCCAATCGATCGAGAGCATTCAGGCCGTCGGTGGTCGCTTTTCTGATCTGGAAATCGACACCGAGGATCACGTCACGATGCTGATGAAGTTCAGCGACGGCGCCACGGGCACCGTTCACTGCGACTATCTGGCCGCCCAGCGCTCGCATACCGTCGAGGTCTTTGGCGAGCTGGGCACGCTGAAGTGGAGCGGCGAGGATCGGGCGCTGAAAGTCTATCTGCGTGATACGCCGGACACCTTCCAGATCGAGCCGGAACCGTTCTATTACGACCTGAACAAGATGTACGAGGCGCAACTGCTCGCGTTCGAGGAGCTGCTCCGGCAGAACAACAATGACGGCCTGGAACAGGCCAGGACTTACTTGAACTGGCAACTCGAAGTGAAGGCGCAACTGGAGAGCTAGATGAACGACCGTTTCATTCCGTATGGCAGACAGGACCTGGGAGAGGCCGAGAAAGCGGCTGTGCTGGAGGTCCTCGGGACCGACTTCATCACCCAGGGTCCGCGAATCGCGGCGTTCGAGGCAAAGCTCGCCGAGCGGGTCGGTGCGCAGTACGCGACCGCCTGCGCCACCGGGACAGCTGCCCTGCACCTGGCGATGATGAGCCTCGACGTGCAGCCGGGCGATGAAGTGATCGTGCCCTCCATCACCTTTGTCGCCACGGCCAACTGCTTTGTCTATCTGGGCGCCACACCTGTTTTCTGCGACATCAAGCTGACCGACTACAACATCGACGAGGACGCGATAGAGGGCCTGATTACCGAGAAGACCAAGGGCGTGATCTCGGTCGATCTGGCCGGCCAATCTTGCGATCACGAGAAGATCCAGGCGATCTGCCAGAAGCATGGCCTGTGGCATGTCGAGGATGCCTGTCATGCGCTGGGCTCGAAGTACCGGCAGACCCGAACCGGCGGCTGCGCGCACGCGGACATGACGGTCTTCAGCTTTCATCCGGTCAAGACGATCACCACCGGCGAAGGCGGCGCGGTGCTGACCAACGACGCAGAGCTCGACCGCGCACTGAAGAAGTTCCGCAACCACGGGATCGTCAAGGAACCCGAGTTCCTGGAGCAGCACGGTCCCTGGTACTACGAGATGCAGTCCCTGGGCTTCAACTATCGCATCACCGATCTGCAGGCCGTGCTCGGCTCGACCCAGCTCGACCGCCTCGATGACTTCATCGGGGCTCGGCGCAAGCAGGTCGAGACCTACAACGCGGCATTCAGCGGGATCGAGGGTCTGACCCGGCCATTCGAGTTCGACTACAACGAATCCAGCTTTCACCTCTACGTGCTGCGGATCGAGTTCGAGAAGTTCGGCACCTCTCGAAAGACGTTCATGATGAACCTGTTCGAAAAGCGGATCGGTACGCAGGTGCATTACATCCCGGTCCACTCGCAGCCCTTCTACCGCGAGCTACTGGACCACACGCCGGAGCTACCCAATACCGAGACCTATTACCGGACCGCCATCTCGATCCCGCTCTTTCCGAAAATGACCGAAGCGGAGCAGGCACGCGTGATCGAAGCGGTCAAGGCGGAGCTGGGGATCGGCTAAGCCTGGACGGCCCGCTCAGGACATCACGGCGCCACCGCAGACGCGGATGTTCTCGCCGGCGATGTGTCGGGCCTTCTCGCTGAACAGAAACGCCACCACGCCGCCAATGTCATCGGGCAGCGCCAGGCGACGCAGGGGGGTCCGCATCTTCTCGATCAGCTTGGCCTTTTCCGGCATCTCGAGGATCAGATCGGTCTCGGTCATACCGGGAGACACGCTGTTGACTCGAATCCCCTTGGGGCCCAGCTCGACGGCCAGCGAGCGGGTCAGCGAGGCCAGCGCCGACTTGGCCATGCTGTAAGGCAACAGCTTCAGCGGCGGCGCATTGTCGGTGATGATGCTGGTGATGTTGACCATCACGCCGCCGCCGGCCTCGATCAACGCCGGCGCCGCAGCCTGACAGAGGTTGAACGCGCCGCGGATCTGCACGTCGATCTGTTGCTGGATGTCTTCCCAGGCCAGATCTGCGAAGTCGGCGAATCGCATCTCAGGCGCGGCATTGTTGACCACGCCCGCCAGCGCACCGTACTCCCCATGTGCCGCCGCGACCATCTGATCCACCGTCGCGCGATCGGTCACACTGGCTCGGTAAGCCGTCGCCCGCCCACCCGCCGCGACAATCTCGCGCACGATCTCGTTGGCCGGCGCTTCACTGCGGGAGTAGTTGACGATCACGGGGAAGCCGGCGAGGCCCAGCTCGCGGGCCACAGCCGCGCCGATCCCGCGGCTCGCGCCCGAGACGATCACCGCACCCTGCGCCCTGACCTGCGCTGTCGCTTCCTCGGTCTGGACCTCGAGCATCCGGACCTTGGCTTCGCCCTCGATCACCCGCCGGTCGCCCTCACCGAAAACAATCGTATCGAGCGTCAGCACCCGCTGGCCGGGGGACTTCTGTGTGACCTTGGCCCAGACCCGGATCCGCTCGCCAATGCGCACGGCGTGCAGGAAGCGCAGGTGCTGCTCGTACCAGAGCGAGCCGGGTCCCGGCAGCCGCGTGCCGATGATGGTCGAGATGAACGAGGCGGTCAGCATGCCGTGGACCACGCGCTTCTTGAATGTCGTGGAACTGGCGAAGTCCTCGTCCATGTGCAGCGGGTTGTTGTCACCGGTCAGGCGGGCGAAGGTGTCCAGGTCCGCCTCGCTGACGACATGGACCAGTTCGGCCTCCTGGCCGACAGTGATCGCTTCAAAAGGATCGCTTATCGTCACGCATGGGATCTTCGCGGTATTTTCGCCCGAGGCAAGGGTCTAGGCCGGAGTTTCATCCACCGCCGGGTCCAGTCCGAGCCACGAAAACTCCTCAGATCATCCGCCCAGCTTCAGCTGAGCCACCTCGACCTCCCGCCTGTCCTCTGCCAGTACGACCGTCTTGCGGGTCACCTGCTCCTGCTCGCCGCCCCAGTCGCGATAGATCGTCACGAAGACCTTGGTCCGCGAACTCGCCAGATTTCTCGGCGCGCTGTAGTAGCGGACCTTCAGCCGATAGGTGCCCGGCGGTGCTGTGCGCAGCACATACATCTCCGGGCCGTAGCCCTGGGTCACATCCCGCGTCAGCCGCCCACCGCTGCGCGTC
>CAZMLI010000375.1:1300-4765 GCA_964566865.1 uncultured Planctomycetota bacterium | reverse complement strand
TCGTTGACAGTCAGGGATTGGGGCATACAATAGCCGCCTTTTCCCTCCCGGATTAACCTGAGAAAAGTCTGCCATGATCGAAGTTACAGATCTGAGGAAGAGCTATGGCCCGACGCGGGCCGTGGATGGGATTTCCTTCTCGATTCCGCGCGGGGCGATCGTCGGCCTGCTCGGGCCCAACGGTGCGGGAAAGTCGACGACGATCCGCATGCTGACGACCTACCTCGCGCCGGATGGCGGGCGGATCGAGATCGGCGGCATCGACGTCGAAGAAGACCCGATGGCGGTGCGTCGGATGCTGGGCTACATGCCGGAGAGCGCGCCGCTGTACCACAACATGCGGGTGCTGGACTATCTCAACTTCATCGCGTCCGCGCGCCATCTGGGCGCTCGGACCGACTCGCGGATCGAGTGGGCCGTCGCCAAGTGCGGGCTCGAGGGCGTGATGCGCAAGTCGATCAGCGCGCTGTCGAAGGGCTTCCGCCAGCGCGTTTCGCTGGCGCAGGCGATCCTGCACGATCCCGAGATCCTGATCCTCGACGAGCCGACGTCGGGACTGGATCCGAATCAGATTCTCGATATCAGAAAGCTGATCCTCGAGTTCGGTCAGGAGAAGACCGTGATCCTCTCGACCCATATCCTCCAGGAAGTCTCGGCGGTCTGCGACCGGGCGATCATCATCAACCGCGGCCGGATGGTGGCCGACAGCACGCTGGACGAGCTGCAGGCCACCGGCTCGGGCGGGGGCTACCTGGTCTCCTACACCGGCGATGGGCAGTCCTTCCGCACGGCGCTGGAGTCGACGGCGGTCCAGGTCATCGAGAAAGAAAATGGCCCGGGTGGCGGTCGCCTGCTGGTCAAGGGCGACCGCGCCGATCTGGGCGGTGAGATCTTCGACCTGGCCAGTAGCCACGGCTGCCGGCTGACCGAGCTGTCGCGCGATCAGCTCTCGATCGAAGAGATCTTTCATCAGTTGACGGGGAGCTAACGATGCAGAACACCCTCTTGATGGCCAGGAAGGAGTTCAGCGGCTACTTCAGCTCGCCGATCGCCTACGTCTTCCTGATCACCTTCCTGATCCTGACCTCGGTCGTCTTCCTCTTCGTGCAGGAGTTCTTTCTGCACGGGCAGGCGTCGCTGCGGCTGTTCTTCGAGGCCATGCCCTGGATCTACCTGATCCTGGTGCCGGCGATCACCATGCGAATCTGGAGCGAGGAGCGCCGGGAGGGCACGATCGAGCTGCTGATGACCCTGCCGCTGCGTCCGACCGAGGTGATCCTGGGCAAGTTCTTCGCCGCCTGGGCCTTCATCAGCGTGGCGCTGCTCGGCACGCTGATCGTTCCGATCGCCGTCAGTCGTTTTGGCGCGCTGGACCTGGGGCCGGTCGTCGGCGGTTATCTGGGCAGCTTCTTGCTCGGCGGCGCCTACCTGGCGATCGGGATGTGTGTCTCGGCGCTCTCCAAGAACCAGATCCTCAGCTTCATCCTGACCGCGCTGGTCTGCCTGGGTTTCCTGGCGATCGGGGCGCCGAAGCTGATGGAGATCATTCCCAAGAACTGGGAGCTGCTGCGCACTCTGGCCTACGGCTTCGGTTTCGTGCCGCACTTCGAGAACATCTCGCGCGGCGTGATCGACACCCGCAATCTGGTCTACTTCGGCTCGCTGATCTTCTTCTTCCTGCTGCTGAACCGCTACCTGGTCGGCTCTTACCGGTACGTTTAACGAGGCCATGGTGATGAAACAGTCCCGCTGGGTCTTCCGGGCCAACGCCCTGGTCGTCTCACTGCTCTGGTTGGGGATCCTGGTGATCCTCAATCTGATCGTGCACGATCGGTTCGTCCGGATCGACCTCAATCAGAACAAGCTCTACACCCTCGAGACGGTCTCCCGCGAGGCGGTCGAAGGGCTGAAATACCCGGTCAAGGTGACCTACTACCTGAGCGAGAAGGCGCTGCCGCGCAAGCCGGAGTACGCCACGCTGCGGCGGAACATGGAGGACCTGCTCAAGGAGTACGTCAACTATTCTGACGGAAAGCTGACCTACGAGGTGCTGGATCCGGTCAAGGGCGCCGCGGAAGTCAGCGACAAGCAGCAGGAGAGCTGGGAGCAGGAAGGCATCTCGACGCTGACCGAGACGGTCAAGCGCGGCGAAGATGTCGATCGGTTCCGCTTCATCAGCTCGCTGAAGGTGGTCTACTCGGACAAGACCGAGGTGATCGACGGCCTGCGTTCGGTCTCCAACCTGGAGTACGAGCTGACCGGGGCGCTGAAGCGGATGCGCTCGGGCAAGCAGTTTCAGGTGGCCTTCATCTTCGGCAACCCGCGCTTCGACCTGACCAAGCAGGGCGCGCACCTGCTGGTCAAGCAGACCCTGGAGAAGGTGGCCGAGGTGCGGAAGCTGGACTTCAGCGGGGCGGTTTCGCCCGAGCTATTCCGGCAGTTCGGCAAGGACGAGGTCAAGCCGATCAGCTCGCAGTACGAGGTGCCCAAGGAGATCGACGTGCTGTTCGTCGTGCAGCCCAAGGAACTCGCACCGCGGGCGGCGTTCGCCATCGACCAGTATCTGATGCGCGGCGGGCGGGTGGTATTTTGCCTGGAGTCGCGCTGGATCGAGCAGAAGACCGACCCACTGCGGCGCGTCAGCCAGATCTTCGTCAAGAGCAAGAGCGGCATCGAGGGCATGCTCGCGCACTATGGCGTCAAGCAACGCGCCTCGCACATCTACGACCTGAACGACGTCATCGAACGTCGCGAGATGGTGCTCAAGCGGATCGGCGGCCGCTGGGGCAACGTGCTGGTGACCAGAACGCTTCCGTTCGCGGTGCGTAGCAACCGTCGCCGTCACAGCGCGAAGTATCCGTTCGTCAACCGACTCGAGCAGGTGATGATGTTGCTGGTCAGCCCGCTGGATCCGGCGGGACCAGCGCTCAAGGCGGACGGTGGGGTGACGTTCCATTCGCTGATCCGCTCCTCGTCCGAGTCGTGGGAGGCCAAGTGGACGTCGGCGCCCACGGTCGAGAAGATCTTCGCGGAAGCGGAGAACGAGGACAAGATCGCCAATGCGCCGCGGGACGGGCTGACCTCCATGGCGCTGCTGAGCGGGAAGTTCTCGAGCTGGTATGTCGACCGCAAGATCCCCGACTGGAAGAAGATGGTCGAGGCCTGGAAGGCGGCCAAGCGTGACCTGATCGAGCAACGGCAAGATGCCGCGCGCAAGAAAGCCGAGCGGCTGAAGAAGATCGAGCAGGACAAGAAGAAGAGGGAAGCCGACGGCAAGAAGCCCGCCGAGGTCAAGAAGCCCGCCGACGGCAAGAAGGTCAAGTCGGATGAGGAAGAGGCCAAGAAGAAGGCCGACGACAAGAAGAAGGCCAACGACAAGAAGAAGGCCGACGACAAGAAGAAGCCGGGCGCCGATAAGAAGAAGCATGTCCACGACAAGAAGAATCATGTCCACGACAAGAAGAA
>CAZMLI010000375.1:0-1200 GCA_964566865.1 uncultured Planctomycetota bacterium | reverse complement strand
CATGTCCACGACAAGAAGAATCATGTCCACGACAAGAAGAAGCCGGGCGCTGACAAGAAGAAGCCGGGCGCTGACAAGAAGAAGCCGGGCGACGACAAGAAGAAGCCGGGCGACGACAAGAAGGAGCCCGAGCCGCAGAAGCCCATGATCGTCGTGCCCGATCCGCCCAAGCTCGAGGTGCTGCGCGAGGTGAAGAACAACCGGATCGTGGTGGTCGGGGATGCCGACTGGCTCGGCGACTGGATCATCCATTTCGGCGACGGCAAGAAGATCTCCGAGAACAACGCGCTGATGACCGGCATGGTCGAGTGGCTCGCGGCGGGCGAAGAGCTGGCCGCGCTGCAGGTCAAGGGCAGCGGCTTCAAGCCGCTGGACAAGGACAAGACGGAGGAGTGGGGCACCATCGCCACCGCCTTGATGATCGGTCTGGCGCCGCTGATCGTGCTGATCCTCGGCCTGCTGGTCTGGGGTTTGCGGCAGTACGAGCTGGAGCAGTTCGAGAACCGGATACGATCCAGGAGCAGCGCGCCCGAGGCGACGCAGCCGGACTCGAGCGCCGCGGCGACCGAGGACGGACCCGACGAAGGAGGGACGCAGGAATGAACGTCAAGCTGATCGTATCGCAAGTCGTCGTGCTCACCGCGCTGATCGCGCTCTACGTCTACGGCGGCCCGAAGACGGCGATCCACGTCGATGGCGACGAGGCCGAGCAGCGGGTGCTGAGCTCGTTGCCGGTCGACCGGCTGCGGGCCATCGAGCTCAGCGGGCTGGTCAATGGGAAGCGGGTGACGGTCAAGCTCGTGCGGCCGTCGGACAACGAAGACTGGCATGTCGCCAGCAGCTGGGATTACCCGGTCAAGAAGGATGCGGTGGACCAGTTCCTCAAGCGAATGCGCGAGATCAAGAAGGGCCAGGTCCAGACCGAGGATCTGCAACAACTCGACAAGTTCGAGCTGGACAAGGCGCAGCGCTCGACGATCCGCTTTCTGGGCAAGGAGGACAAGGAGCTGGCGAGCCTGGTCTATGGCAAGCTGCTGCCTGGCGGTGGCGAGAAGGACAGTCAGGGCCAGACCTACATCCTGCATGCCAATCGTGTGCGGCGGGCGCCGCACACGCTGGGGCAGGAGTACCTGGATTCCAAGCACTGGCTCGACCTGGAGGTGGTCGGCATCGCGCAGGACGATCTGGTCGTGATGCAGG
>CAZMLI010000374.1:2868-4783 GCA_964566865.1 uncultured Planctomycetota bacterium | reverse complement strand
GATACCTGGCATACAAGGAACGCGCACGTTCCTTGCTGTCGACACCCTTGAGGATCGCGCGACCATCCGCAAAGATGGTGAATTCGCATTCGGGCGCCCAGAACTTCAACAGATGCTCGCCCACCCTGACCTCGCCATGGGCCGCCAGTTGCCGGCCGAGCAGGACCAGATCGGTCGAGACGCCGGGACGGCCAGGGATCTGCACGGCATCCCGACCGCAGAGGATCGCGGCTTCCTGGCTCAGGTCCTTGTTCAGGAATGGGTAGGATCCAGCGCAGGTCGGACAGTCGCCGCGGCCACGCAGCGACAGACGTTCGATCTGATGCCCCCAGCAATCGACCACCGAGATCCCCCCCACCAGCTCCTCGGTCCGACCGAGCAAGATCTTCAACCCCTCGAGCGCGGCCAGCGCCGCGATCATGTCGACCGCCGGCGCCAGCACGCCAGCGGTGTCGCAGGTGTCATAGCTGCCCGCGGGCGGCAGCCCCTGGACGTAGCAGGAAAAGCAGGGCGGCTGTCCGGGCAGGATCGACATGGTCTGCCCCGACGTGCCGACCACGCCGGCGTAGACCCAGGGGATGCCCAGCTTGTGGCAGACCTCGTTGATCAGGAAGCGCGTCTCGAAGTTGTCCGTTCCATCCAGCACCAGGTTCGCGCCCGAAATCAGCGCTTCGGCGTTGCGCGGCGTCAGATCCTCGACGACCGGTTCGAGCACAGGCCCCGGGTTGATCGCCTGCAGATGCTGCGTCGCGGCGATCGCCTTGGGCAGCTGATCGGCCACGTCTTGCTCGGTGTAGAGCCGCTGGCGCGAGAGATTCGACAGCTCGATGAAGTCCCGGTCGATCAGGCGCAGCCGCCCCACGCCAGCCCGCAGCATCGTATCGGCCAGCGCCGCGCCCAGGGCCCCGAGACCGACCAGCACGATGCTCGAATCGAGCAACCGCCGCTGCCCCTGCTCGCCGATTCGCGGGACCAGCATCTGTCGCCCGTAGCGCAGGCGCTCCTGGTCGGTCAGCTCGGTCATTCGTAGCCCGGCTCGGACTCGATCCCGATCGAGATCAGGAACTCGATCAGGGCCCCCTTGCAGCTGATCAGATTCTCCAGCGCCAGATCGAGCACCTCGACCGAGAAGGCGCTGCTGAACAGGCGCAAGGTCAGCTGCAGGTTGATCGCGCCCGGCGGCTCCGCCCCTTCGACCGGGTCCAGCGCCAGCGAGACGCCATAGCGAGACATGATGTCGACCATCGCCTTGACGTTCTCCTTGAACACCTTGTCCTGGATCAGGATGCAGAGCGAGAGCTCGATGTAGGGCCCGTGAACGGGCTTGTTGCAGAACAGCAGCTCCTCGCCCTCGACGTCGACGTTGAAGTACTCGGGCGTGAAGGCGTAGACACCGCGCCAGCCCTCGTCCGGCTCGAAGTCGGCCTCGTGCTCGGTCATGCCCTTCAGCTCCTTGCAGAACAGCTGAAGCTGACGGACCGTGTACTCGAGCTCGACTTCGGGCAGCGTGTGATCGCCGAAGTAAGCTTCGAGTTTCATCGCCGGTGGTTGGGTTCTGGCGTCTGTCGCTTCAACGCCCGGCCGAGCTGGCGCAGCGAAAGCCGATATAATAAGACCAGACGATCGGTCGGCCGAAGTTGCGATAACTGGAACGGCTCATCTTGGCCGGATGGGCCCAGCTGCCTCCGCGCAAGACCCGGTCCTTGCCGATCGCGGGGCCCTGCGGGTTCTCGCGCTGGGCCGTGCGGTAGTATTCCAGCTTGTACCAGTCGTAGCACCACTCCCAGACATTGCCCGCCATGTCGAAGGCCCCGGACTTGCTGCGGCCGCCGGGATAGCTGCCGACGGTGGCGCTGCGCTTCAGCCCCGTCTCCTTGGTATTGGCCAGCCGGTTGGCGAAGCTGTCGCCCCAGGG
>CAZMLI010000374.1:1540-2768 GCA_964566865.1 uncultured Planctomycetota bacterium | reverse complement strand
CGCGTGGCATCCCATGGCCAATCCTCCTCTCGATCCTCCGAGATCTGCCGGCCTTGTTCCCGGTCCAGGATCGCATCCGGATCCATCTCGAGGATCACTTCCTTGGCGGCGAACCAGGCATCCTCGTAAGAGACGCCGTTCATCACCTGGTTGGTGCCACAGCCACTCAGCAAGAGCACCAGCACCAGACCCGTGATCAGACTTCCACCATGGTCTTTCGCCAGTTGCGCTCTGCGCATTCCGCTTTTCGCGTTCCGCATCACCTTATGATCTCCCGCTCTGCCCATTTTCCGAACAGTGCCACCAATCGATTGACTGCCGCATCGACCCCCACACCCCGCTGCCGAGCCTGTCTGTAGGCGATCAGCGCGGCGCGATAAGGATCCTGCCCGCGCAAGGCCGTACCGGCCCGACGCCAGTTGTTGATTTGCCCGAAGCCGCGAGAAAGTCGCGCGGGCTTGAAGGTCACCCGGTCGATGGCCCAGCGCGCGCGTACCTTCTTCAGCACCACCTGCGTGCCGCCGCGGGTCAGCGTCAACGCCTCGCCAGCCCAGGAAAGCTGGATCGGCCGCCCGCCCTGCTGATCGGCCAGAGAGACGATACGCCCCTGCTTCAAGGTCAGCCGATGCCGGGCGTACTGGACCTGGACGCGCCCTCCGCGCAGCTGCGACGGCTCTCCCTTCTGGTGCACCAGCAGGGCCAGCAACTGCGGCGCCTGCAACACCGGCCAGACCATCGACAGATCCTCGAGCGCCGCGACGGGCCAGCGCGCATGGGCCTGCCCCGGCTGCACCACCACCCACTGCCCGCGCCAGTCGGCGCTGACAAACGCGCTGGCCGGAATCGGCGCCGTCTCCCGCACGGCGACCGTCTCGAGCTGCCCCTGGCGGGATTGCAGATCCAGATAGTAGATCAGCGTGTCGGCACCCTGCTTGTAGCGCAGCTGGACCGACCAGATCCCCGTCAGATCGAGGCCCGACAAATCAGCCAGCGCACTGCTCAGCACACGCGCGCTATACCAGCGCGGCAGTCTGGGCGCCGGCTTCTTTGCTGGCTTGGCTGCTCGCTTCTTGGCGGCGCGCTTGCTGGAGTCGGTCCGACGCTGCACCGGCTTATCCCGGGCGCAGCCCCCCACCAGCAGCAACAGGGCCGCAATGGTGACAATCCATCCCTTTCTCACACAGGCAATTATGCCCGGCGAGCATCCAGGTGAAAGATAAATCAAGGC
>CAZMLI010000374.1:0-1440 GCA_964566865.1 uncultured Planctomycetota bacterium | reverse complement strand
CCCGCAGCGGTGTCAGATCGACATCGGCCTGTCCCTCGAGCTTGCTGATCAGCAGCTCGAGGATCTCGTCACGACGTTCTGGCGTCTTGCCCTCGCTGCGCACGATCAACATCGGGCTGGTATTGGAGCAGCGGACCAGCCCCCAGCCGTCCTCGAAGACGACGCGCACGCCATCGATGTCGAGGATCTCGTACTCGGCGCGCAGTGCCGCGGTGACCTCGCTGACCACGTCGAATTTGCGGTCTTCGGGGCAGCTGACCCGCAACTCGGGCGTGGCATGATAGGTCGGAATCTCGTCCAGCAGATCCGACAGCTTGCGGCCCGAGGCGGCGAGGATGCGGAACAGCCGCGCGGCGGCATAGATCGCATCGTCATGGCCGTAGAACTCGTCGGCGAAGAAGATGTGGCCCGACATCTCGCCGGTGAACGGCGCGTTCAGCTCCTTCATCTTGGCCTTGATCAGGCTGTGGCCGGTCTTGAAGATCAGCGGCTTGCCGCCGTGCGCCTCGACATCCTCGATCAGCGCCTGGGAGCACTTGACCTCGATGATCGCCGGCGCGCCGGGGTAGTTGGCCAGCACCTCGCGGAAGAACAGGCACATGAAGCGGTCGGCCCAGACGATGCGGCCGAGATCGTCGACGATGCCCAGCCGATCGGCGTCGCCGTCGAAGCCGACACCGAGATCGGCACCGATCTCCAGCACCTTGGCCTGCAGATCGACCATCGCCTCCGGCACCGTCGGATCGGCCGGGTGGTTGGGAAAACTGCCGTCCTCGGTGCAGTACATCTGCGTCACGCTGCAGCCCATGCGCTTGAAGACGTAGGGCGCGACGTTGGAGGCGCAGCCATTGGCCGCATCGACGACGATCTTCAAGCCGTGCTCGAGCTCCACCTTGTCGATCAACATCTCCATGTAGTCGTCGAGCAGATCCTCGTCATGCGCCACCGAACCCGAGCCGCTGCTGTAGCTGCCCGCCTCGATCGCCGTGCGCAGGGACTGGATATCATCCCCATGCAGGCCGTCGGTCCCCTTGCACATCTTGAAGCCGTTGTAGTCCGGCGGATTGTGGCTGCCGGTGATCATCACCCCGCCCACGAGCCCTTCGATGTGATGCAGCGCAAAATAGACGGCCGGGGTCGGCACGACGCCGATGTCCAGCACGTCGACGCCCGCGGCGTTGAGACCGGCCGCAAATGCCACGCGGATCCGTGGGGTGGACAGCCGCACGTCCCCGCCGACCACGACCCGGCCGCTGCCCCCGACAAAGCTGCCGAAGGCCTGGCCGATCGCGCGCACGTTCTCGTCCGTCAGCTGGCTGTCGGCAAAGCCACGGATGTCGTAGCTGCGGAATATCTCGCCTGGAATGCTCACTCGCTCTTCTCCCCTTCTTTCTCCTGCTTCAGGCGAAGCTCCCGCTTGATCTCGTCGACCTTCTCGCG
>CAZMLI010000373.1:0-4805 GCA_964566865.1 uncultured Planctomycetota bacterium | reverse complement strand
GGTAGGTCTGTTCCAGCGCGGTCAGCAGTTCTCTGACTGTTTCACCGGCCACTTCCCCGGCACAGATGTCGGGGAAGAAGCGCGAGAGCAGCGGGGTGAAGCTGACGTGCGGCAACTAGCTGAAATCCAAGATATTGTCTCCCCCGGCCAGGATCGGGCAATCGAGAACAGG
Organism: uncultured Planctomycetota bacterium; assembly: GCA_964566865.1. Lineage (GTDB taxonomy): Bacteria > Planctomycetota > JACQVV01 > JACQVV01 > CAZANL01 > CAZMLI01. The sequence continues at coordinate 4,633 of CAZMLI010000373.1, read as the reverse complement.
CTAAGCAAGAAGTTGTGGCCAGTCAAGTTATCGCTACAATGTGCGGCTCCATGACCGACATCGACGCCGCCCATCGTTTGATCACGCGTCACACCGAGGAGGTGCTGACCGAGAAGGATCTGATCCGCTACCTGGAGGCCGGGATCCCGCTGCGCCACTACATTGGCCTGGAGATCTCGGGACAGATCCACCTGGGGACCGGCCTGATGTGCATGGGCAAGGTCAAGGACTTCCAGGACGCCGGTGTCTCCTGCTCGGTCTTTCTGGCCGATTGGCATTCCTGGATCAACGACAAGCTCGGCGGGGACCGCGAGACGATCAAGCGCATCGCCGTGGGGTACTTCAAAGAGGGCCTGGCCGCCAGCCTGCGCTGCCTCGGCGGTGATCCGGACAAGGTCGACTGGGTGCTCGGCAGCGAGCTGTACCACAACAACGACGACTACTGGGTCACGCTGATCGACGTCTGCAAGCATACCAGCCTGTCGCGGATCCAGCGTTCGATCACCATCCTGGGCCGGGCCGAGGGCGGTGAGGTCGATTTTGCCAAGCTGGTCTACCCGCCGATGCAGGTGGCCGACATCTTCATCCAGGGGCTGCACATCGTGCATGCGGGGATCGATCAGCGCAAAGCGCACGTGATCGCCCGCGACGTGGCGCTGAAGTTGACCCACAAGCCGCTGACCGACCCGCAAGGGCGCAAGATCAAGCCTGTGGCGATCCATCATCCGCTGATCCTCGGGCTGGGCAAGCCGCCCGAGTGGCCGGTGCCCCCGGAGCGGCTGAAGGAAGTGCTGGCGACGATGAAGATGTCCAAGTCCAAGCCGGACACGGCGGTCTTCATCACCGACGAGCCGGACGACATTCGCCGTAAAATGAAGAAAGCCTTTTGTGCGGAAGGGGATACGTCGTTCAACCCCGTCCTCGACTGGGCCGAGAAGCTGCTCTTTCGCCACCCTGACTTCGTCCTGCGCATCGAGCGGCCGGAGAAATGGGGCGGCAACCTGGAATTCTCCAGCTATGGCGAGCTGGAGAAAACATTTGCGGAAAAGGGCCTGCATCCGGGCGATCTCAAAACGGCCGTCGCGGAGGCACTGGTGGCGCTTTTGGCACCCGTGCGCGAACATTTTGCCCGTCCTGAAATTCGGGCGTTGCTCGAGGAGATGCGGTCCCTCGATGTCACCCGATAGAATAATGGCCGGCGGAACCCTATAATGTCTGGGCCAAATCCCTCAAGGAGCTGTGGATGACTCTCTCCACCGTGACCGACTATCCGGTCGCCTCGACCACCGTCCGATATAACCGCGGCAGCCGTATGATCTACGCCTACCAGTCTCGTCCGCGAGACTGGGGCCACTATCCGGGGCTGCTCGTGCTGCACGGCGTGGGCGGGCTGACCGACGACTATCGCAACATCACCCGCAAGCTGGCCGCCAACGACTACGTGGGCAAGGCGCCGGACCTCTACTCGCGGGCCGAGTCGCCCAAACCGAAGCACCTCGAGACGCTGGAGGCCCAGCAAGACTGGTTCGCCAAGCTCGAGGACAGCCGGGTCTTCGACGACCTGGCCTGCAGCTGGAAGGTGATGGCCCGTCTCCACTGGACCTTCAAGAAACCCCTGGCGGTGATGGGTTTCGGGATGGGTGCCTACTACGCGATGCTCTACGCGGGCATGAATCCCGAGGTGCGCGCCTGCATCGCGGTGGGGCCGCAGTTCCTCTTCGACCAGCCCGCACTGACGCGCAAGGAGATCAAGGCGGGCAAGATCGACCTCAAGCCGCACAAGTTCGACGCGGGTCTGCTCAACATGAAGGCCGACTTGATTACGGTCTTCCCGGGGCAGGATCCAGCGATGCCAGCCGCCAAGGCGCAGGAGTTCCTGGACATGGTGGACCGGCAGTCATTCACGAGCACCAGCATTCCCTATGAGGGCGCCAACGCCGAATTCTGGCTGGAGAGCGCCGACAGCTATCAGGCAGAGTATGCCGACGATATGTGGAATGCGCTGTTCAAGTACTTCAAGAGGCGTCTGCGGTAGATGAAGTCCCCTCAGGAGGAAACCCCCCTTTTGGCGGGTTTCCAGAGTCCGGGCAAGAGCCTGGCTCTGAAGAAGGTTCTCGAGTCCCTGCCCGAGGGGCGCGGCATCGCGATCCTGACGCAGGACAACCCCGATCCGGATGCGATCGGCGCCGCGCTCGGCGTGCAACGTCTGTGTTCGGGACTGCGCCAGGATCTGCGTGCGACCATCTATTACGGTGGCCACATCTCACACCCGCAGAACCAGACGATGGTCAGCGTGCTGGGCATCAACCTGAAGATGATGACGGCCTTCAAGGAGGCAGAGCAGGACTTCGTCATCCTGGTCGACGCCAGCAACACCGGCAAGAAGAACATCCAGAGCACGGCTGTGCAGCCGGACGTGGTCTTCGACCATCACGAGGACCGGCCCGATGGCGAGCCGCGGTTCGTCGACATCCGCGAGGTGGGCTCGACCTGCACCTTGATCACCGAGCACCTGGTGCATCTGGACATCCAGGTCGGACCCAACCTGGCGACGGCGCTGCTCTTCGGCCTGTCCAACGATACCGATCACATGACCTCGGCAAACACCACGCCGCTGGACTTCACCGCGTTTCAGTTCCTGCAGCCGAAGGTCGACAAGGCGATTCTCAACGAGATCGAGAACTTCCCGCTGCCGACCTACATCTTCGAGCTGGAGCAGCGGGCGACCGAGGCCAAGCGGGTCAAGGGATCGACCCTGGTGGCCGGTCTGGGTTACCTCGAGGGCTCCAAGCGGGACGGCATCCCGTACGTGGCCGATCGCTTCTTGCGGCTCGAGGAGATCGACACGGTAGTGATCCACGCCATCGTCGGGGACCGGATCCACTCCTCCTTCCGCACCACCAACGAGCGGATCGACGCCAACGAGTTCGTCCAGAACGTCTTCGGCGCCGAACATGCCGGGGCCAAGAAGGGCGAAGGCGGGGCGCAGGTGCCGCTGGGCTGGCTCGCGCCGAGAGAGGATCTGGACGAGGGCTCGCGTAACCTGATCAAGCGCTACGTGACCGAGCTGGTCGCGCGCCGGGTGTTCCAGTTCCAGCAGGACGAAGAGGAACAGACCAACGGCAACGGCAAGTCCTAGCTGTTTACGTCAGCCGCTTCGCCCCGAAACTGCCACCTAGGAATGCAAGAAGGCAGGAAGGGCAGGAAGCCTGACAGCTTCGCTGCCAGGCAGAGTCCGGATCTAAGGGGTGTTCCTCGCCGCTATTCAGGTGGCCGGTCGAGTCTGAGCGAACGTGCGCCCACCCCGGGGCCGCGGGCGCCTTCCTGTTCTCCTGCGTTCCTTGCCAGCAGTTGCGGCAGTGTCCTAGTTTCAGAGGGGGATTGGGAGTGGCACTGTCTTGAAACGAAGTACAGGAGGTGCATGGCGCCCCATAACGCGAGGCTGGTGCCTTCTTGGATCACGCCGAAATGAGTGGGGGCAAGACCCATTGGTGTTGGCGTGCTACCAGAACTACTGCCATTTGATGCGGTCACATTAGGCACATACTACATATTGTGGGTCTGGCGCTGCAAAGCGCTCTAACTTGGTTGGCCGTGACGGCTCAGTCACATGACGGTACTATTAGGATTAGTCCCATGAGGACTACGCCCAGCTGCAACTAAATCGTTGATCCACTCTGCAGTTCAGTGCGGTAGAATTCGAAGGCGACCACGGCCTGAGGCTCAGCGCTAACTACAGCCGCCTGAGAGCAGGCGCAGGAGGGAACCGAGATGGGTGGTTTCATTGGTACTGCCATCAGCGGCGCAGCAGTTGCAATCTTCCTCTCGACCCGTCAATACCTGCTTGGTGCACTCGCCTGCCTCCCCACCGTACTCGTCTTCGTGACATGGCGGCTGATGTGGTATCACGCCAAATTGCTGGCCCGCAACACGGCATTCCTCCGAATTTGCGATGAGCGGTCCCTGGAGCACGGGAGCAAGGATGCCGCACAGGTGTGGGAGGATCTCTGGAGCCAAGCAGGCTCACTTGTAAGTGACCGAGATGTCCAGGATGTTCCGGATTGGATTGCTTCGACCAATATGATCGCCTCGGTAATCGGAACGGGTTTCCTGGTTTGGGCGCTTGTGATTGCTGTCTAACGTGGAAAGAGGATGACCTTTTCGGCCATCTCTCGCCCTACATCTTCGTCTCTGACCTGGAGCACTTCTCCCATGCCTCCAGCGCCCAAGTGGCCTGTGATGGTGTAGCGGCCGAGCTGCTTGCTGTGGTCTACGGTCGGCGACTCATCGGGCAGCTGCGTCCAGTCGCCTTTCGCCAGATCCACATTGATGGTGAGGCCCGCCCGGGTGAGGTACTCACGGACGGTGGGAGCGTCTAGGTCATCGACCCGGATCTGGTTGTCCATGGGAAGCCACTGGCGACCCGCTTCATCGGCCGCAGGATCGTGTCCCGGGGGTAAGGACCACAGAGGATCCTATTTCAAATTAGGACACTACCGCAGCTTGCGGCGTCGCTCGAAGTGAGGCCCAGCTGTGACTCACTCATAAGGCTAAAACTTCTGAGTCACACCACAGGCTACTTGCTGTGCAGCTTGACCGTGGGCAGCGACCCGGCCACCTCGCCCGTATTGCG
>CAZMLI010000372.1:1361-4805 GCA_964566865.1 uncultured Planctomycetota bacterium | reverse complement strand
CGACGAGGCCACCATCGATGTCGATTGCGGCCTGGCAGGCCTCCAGGGCGAGCCCGGTCGCATCGATCTTGTCCATTGGCTCGCTGTCGCTCTTGGACTTGGCATAGTAGGCCGCGCCCAGGTGCAGCTGGTAGCGGGGATTCTTCGGCTGCTTGGTGACCGCCTGCTTCAGGTACGGTAACGCTTCGGAGTGCTTGCCCTGGCGGGTCAAGTTGGCGCCGAGCAGGAACAGACCGTCGGCGTTGTCCGGGTCTTGTTTGCGGAATCGGCGCAGGTCGCGCACCGAAACCTCGTGGTTGCGCAGGTAGTAGTAGATCCGAGCGCGCTCCAGGTAGGCTTCGGCCAGGCCGGGTCGCGCCTGGATGATCTCCTCGATCCGATCGAGCGCCTTGCGCGGCCGCCCCTTGTGCAGCAGCTTGCGCGCGGCCAGCAGGTCCTTGGGCGAGAAGTGGGACTCTTCGACCGGGTCCTTTTTTGTGACGACCGCTTGCTCCGGCGCCCGGGTCTTGGCCTGCTGACTCGGCCCTCCGGCAGCCATCCAGGCGCCGGTGCCGGCGATCAGCGCGGCGATCAGTGCGGCGCTGCTGGCCACGCGGTTGCGGTAGAGCCAGCGAGCTCCGCGGGTCAGCGGACTCGGCGGGCGGGTCAAGATCGGCTCGCCGTCCAGCCAGCGCTCGAGTTCCAGCGCCAGCTCTTCGGCCGAGGCGTAGCGGTCGCCGGGGCGCTTGCTGATCGCCTTGAGCGCGATCACCGCGAGCTCCTTCGGGGCGCGCGGGTTGATCGCGCGTGGCGAGCGGGGGGCTTCGTTCTCGATCTTGAAGTAGATGTTCTGGTTCGAGCGACCGACGAACGGCACCCGCGCGGCGAGCAGTTCGTAGAGGATGATGCCCAGACTGTAGACGTCGGTGCGGGCGGTCATCGCCTCGCGGTCGCCGCGGGCCTGTTCGGGGGACATGTAGTAGGGCGTGCCGATCGGGTGTCCGGAACGCGTCAGCCGTCCACGGGCCGCGACCGCCTTGGCCAGGCCGAAGTCGGTGATCTTGGGCTCGCCGTCCTTGGCCAGGATGATGTTCGCCGGCTTGATGTCTCGATGGATGATGCCCATCGTGTGGCAGTAGTGCAGCGCGCGCGCGACGGTGGCCACCACCTCGACGCCGCGTTTGACCGGCAGTCGCTTGTCGGTGAGCAGCACGTCGAGCGGCTCACCCTCGACATAGTCCATCGAGAAGTAGGGCAAGTCGCCGTCGACGTGCACCTCGTAGATCGTGACGATGTTGGCGTGCGTCAGTTTTCCCGCGGCCTGCGCCTCGCGGAGGAAGCGCTTGAGCGCCGCGCGCGAGGCGAGCTGAGAGTCCTTCAGCACCTTGAGCGCCACGATCCGGTCGAGCGAGATCTGCCGCGCCTTGTAGACGATGCCCATGCCGCCACGGGCGATCTCGTTGAGGATCTCGTAATCGTCGAATTCGAGATTCTTCGGGACCGACGACTGGCCCCGGTTCATCGGGCGCGTATGGGCCGCGCTGTCCACGCCGCCGCCGGTGGTCTTGGCGTAAGGGTCTGCCTCCTCCTCCTTCTCCTCCTCGTCGTAGACATTCTCGCTGCCCAGTTCGATCGCTGCGCGGGCGCGTCTGGAGGAGGCCGAGCGGGACGCGGGTCGCTTGCTCGGCCGACTGGTGATGTTGTCGTCGGACTCCAGGTCGACGGTTCGCTCGGCGAGGCCGGCCAGCTCTTTTTGCTCGACCGCACGAAACGGCTGCTGGCATTGCTTGCAGCGAAGCCGTCGGCCGACTCGCTCCGCGGGGACGCGAAAGCCGCTCTTGCAGTGCGGGCAGAGGATCGAGCAGCGTCCATCGTCCAGGGTCAGCTGCATCAGCAGCTGCAGGTAGTCCTCCAGCGAGAGCAGCCCCTCGCGCACCAGGTACAGTCCCAGGCTGTTGTAGGTACCGTCCTGCAACGCCTCGGTTTGCGCGCGCGCGCAGCTGTTGAGCGGGTCCAGACTGACCTGCTTCTTCTTCAGCAGCACGCGGCGTAGCCAACCGTCTTCCTGTTCGGCCGCCTCGCGCGCCTTGCCGGTCTGCTGGAATGCCTGGACCGCTTCGACCAGCGACAGCAGGCTGTCTTGCCCGAGCTCCCCAGCTTCGACCAGCAACAAGCCGAGATGTTCGGACCGCCCTGGCGAGGCCAGCAGGATGCGCTTGACGGTTTCCTTGGAGATCATTTTCTGGCGTATGGCGGCGCGCGAGAACAGCTTCTCGTGTGCGGACAACCGTCGCCTGCGCTTGTTCCCGCTCATCTCAGCCAGCCCGCCGTCGGTCTTCGAAATCGCTCAGGTTTCCGGCCAGCCCCCAGTCCTCGTGGCCTTCTCGCCAGACCAGGTCCTGCGCGCCGATTGTCTCGCCGCGAACCGCCTGTGTCAGCTCGCGGTCGGTCAGCGGTCCGCGAGGACCCTCCGCGTTTGCGACGTACCAGTAGAGCTGGCGAAATCGGGCCGATCGCGGCAATCGCGGCTCGCCCGCGTCGCGCAGGCGGGCCTGGGCGCAGAGCACCGCGCGAACCTGTGCGCGGGTCAGTTCCTCTTTCTGGATCAGGATCAGGCCGATCTTGGGCGCCGGTTTGTTGCGGCGTTGCTGAAAGCCACGCTGCAACAGCAGGGCCTTCTTCAGCGCGGCGCGTTCGATGAAGCCGTTGGCCAGCGCGATGTTGCCGAAGTGGTCGTCGCGGCGGGCGCGCTGGCCAGCGCGCTGCGTGACCAGCAGGTGGGCCAGCGCGTTGCCCGAGAGGTAGCCCTTGTCCGTGCAGATCTTACCCAGCGAGACCGAGATGCCGTCCTGATGCAAGCTGTCCTGAATCGAAAGTGCCGTCGCCAGCTCGTCCGCTTCGATTTGATCCGTTTTCAGCGCAATTTGCCCCAGCAATAAGTTGCGCCGCAGGACCGTATTCGCGCTCTGTTCGTCGCTTCTATTCAAGACCCCTCAGGGTACCAGACCAGCCACCCTGGAGCAAGTTGCGCAGGCGGGCCTCAGGCTCTGAGGACTCAGGGGCTTGCTCGAGGCAGGAGGCGCTTCGACCCAGCCATCATCAGCAAGAAGAGGTGATGTACTGCCTGTGCGCAACGTATGAAGGTCGAACCGTGGTATGGCGACCTGGATGATCAGGTGCGCCCGTGGGCGCCTTCCTGACACGAAATCAGCAGGGAGGGCGAGGCTCCCGCCGAGCCGAGAATTAGCAGTGCCTTGCGGCCTCGGCTCGGCGGGAGCCTCGCCCTCCCTTTGTCATTCTCCTACCTGGGCCAGTTCGCCGTGGGGACGTTGAGCAAGATATCGACTCTGTCGCCCTGACGCAGCACCCCTGAGGTGCGGCCCTTGCGGCTGATCTTCCAGGTGCGGCGATCGAACCAGCGCCGCTTGCCGTGGGTTTTTGCCAGCACCCTGGCGTAACCGTCCG
>CAZMLI010000372.1:0-1261 GCA_964566865.1 uncultured Planctomycetota bacterium | reverse complement strand
TCGAACCAGCGCCGCTTGCCGTGGGTTTTTGCCAGCACCCTGGCGTAACCGTCCGCGAACTCGGCGGCCTCCGCGGGGCTGTCCCAGCGGGTGCGCCAGAGCAAGACCGGAGGGCCCTCGGGGGCGCTGAAGAGCTGATATGCGTCGCCGGCCCAGCCTGCTGCCATCTCGACGGGGCTGATCCGGCGCACGGTGCGGTTGTACAGACCGCCTAGCAGACCACCCTTTTTCATCCGCTGCAGGCCGCTGAACATCCCTGCGGCCAGGCTGGACGGGAGCAGATGGTGTCTCAACAGTAGTCGTATTTGCAGTTCACCGAAGTGATTGGTGGCAATCAACTTGTAGCTCTGGCCCAGCTTCAGTGCCGGTGGGGCGACCCTGACCGGGGTCTCGCCGGCCAGGTACTTTCCGGGGTGCAGCACCTGCTCGGTGGAGATCGGCGGCTTGCGGTAGGCGCGGTCGACGGCTTTCCAGCCGCCTCGTTTGTGCAGCGCCTGGACGAAGCGCAGGCCCTCGCGATAGGGGGCGATCGAGCGGGCGGTGTAGAACCTGCGAAAGCCGCGTTCGTTGAGCTTGGCTGCCTCGCTCAAGCGCAGGGCGCTGGCAAACAGCTCGAGCAGCGGATCGGCCAGCGCGCCGGCCCTGCGTGGTAACGTCGCCTTGAACATGGTGAAGGTGGCCGCGCCCTCGATCAGCACCGAGAGGGCCAGCTGCCGGTCATCGTGTTGTTCCACCTGCTTGTCGAGCCGAGCGAGGTCGAAGTGCTGATCGTCGAGCGCGTGGGTCAGCTCGTGGATCCAGACCTGCCGGTTCGCCTTCAGCTCGGCCTGGCCCTTCTCGCTGATCAGATAGAGTTGTTTGGTCTTCGGGTCGTAGAAGCCGGCGATGCCCTCGGTATTGAGCGAGATCAGCAGCTTTCGCAGGTCCACGCCCGGGCGAAGCAGCCCGAGCGCGACGTAGGTCTGCTGCATGCCTCGCATCTTGCTGGCGGAGTCTTGCTCGTTCAGCATCTTGCGGAGGAAGACGGCCAGCTGCTGCTTGTTCATCACGCGCAGCTTGACCGGTCGCCGGAAGGCCAGGCCGCGCAGCGTCGCGGTCTGCTGCTGCAGCGCCTTGGCCTGCGCGCTCTGTGCGGTTTGCTGATCCTTCTTCTCGAGCTTCTTCAGGTCGCCGCGGAGCTGGTCCAGCAGCGATTTGCGTGGCTTGTCCTTGTCCTGCGCCGCGGCGGGCAGTGAGAGAATCAGCGCAAGCAAGATGCCTG
>CAZMLI010000371.1:0-4807 GCA_964566865.1 uncultured Planctomycetota bacterium | reverse complement strand
CGCGGCATCCGTGATAGAATGCGAGACCCTATGAGGAGCGCACATAAGCCGTGCGCCCACCGGATCTTACGGAACAATTCTCATGAAATACTACTTCGACTACGCCAACGTGCTGATGTTCCTGGCGTTCGGGGCGGTCTTCGTTGTGCTGAACATCTCGGTTCTCTCGAGAATCCTGCGCCCGAAGATCAAGGATGACATCAAGGAGACGACCTACGAGTGCGGCGAACCGCCGATCGGCTCGAGCTGGGTCCGCTTCGACATGCGCTTCTACACCTTCGCGCTGGTCTTCCTGGTGTTCGACGTCGAGGTGGCGTTCCTCTACCCCTGGGCGCTGATCTTCAAGACATATAAGTCGGTGCCGTTCATCTTCATCGAGGTGGCGATCTTCCTGCTGATCCTGGTGGTCGGACTGATCTATGTCTGGGTCCGAGGAGATCTCGACTGGGTCAAATCGATCGACGCACAGCGTCGTGGAGCCGGATCATGACCTACGACTACAAGAACGACGCGGTCTACGGGCGCATCAGCGCCGCGTTTGGCGAACGGGTGACCGTCGAGCTCGAGAGCATCGACGGCGCGGTGCTGGTCGGGGCCGATGAACTGCTCGAGGTCGCGACCTTCTGCCGCGACGACGAGGGGGTTGCGGGCGAGATGCTGCACCTGATCTCGGGCGTCGACTATCCGGACGAGGACAAGATCCAGGTCGTCTACCACATCGAGAGCATCTCGGACAACCACCAGGTCGTCTTGAAGGTGGACGTGCCGCGCGACGAGCCGATCGTGCCCTCGCTGGTCTCGCTCTGGCCGGCGGCCGACTGGATGGAGCGCGAGACCTACGATCTGATGGGCGTGATCTTCGAGGGCCATCCCAACCTGCGCCGGATCCTCTGCTCCGAGGACTGGGAAGGCCACCCGCTGCGCAAGGACTACGTGATGCCGGCCTACTACCACGGCATCCCCAACATCTTCTTCGAGGATCAGCTGACCGAGGAGCAGAAACAACTGCTCTACGGGGACATGCCCGAAGAACAACGCAAGCTGATCTACGGAGAGTAGCCGATGGTCGAGCAAGCCCCAGTTCAACAGGACATACGCAGCGAGGAAATGCTGCTCAACATCGGCCCGCAGCACCCGTCCACCCACGGCGTGCTGCGCGTGGTGGTGCGCACCGACGGCGAGGTGATCATCGACTCGGAGTGCCATGTCGGTTACCTGCACCGCTGCTTCGAGAAGTGCTGCGAGATCGCCGGCGGCTACAACCACGTCGTGCCCTACACCGACCGCCTGGACTACCTGGCGGCGATGCAGAACAACTTCGGTTACTGCCTGACGGTCGAGAAGCTGCTGAAGGCGGGCAACCCCGACTTCGAGGTGCCCGAGCGCGCGCGCTACATCCGCATCATCGTCTGTGAGCTGCAGCGCATCGCCAGCCACCTGCTGGCGGTCGGCACCTTCGGCATGGACTGCGGCGCGATCACACCCTTCCTCTACGCCTTCCGCGATCGCGAATACCTGCTGAAGATCTTCGAGAAGATCTGCGGTCAGCGGCTGAACTACAGTTACATGCGCATCGGCGGCGTCGGCTGGGATCTGACCGACGACATGATCGAGGACATCAAGTGGTTCGTCAGTTACTTCGGCGCCAAGATCGACGAGATGAACCGGCTGCTGTCGTTCAACGGGATCTTCATCCGCCGCACGGCCAACGTCGGCGTGATCCAGCCCGAGCAGGCAATCGCCTGGGGTATCACCGGTCCGGTGCTGCGCGGCTGCGGCATCAAACGCGACCTGCGCAAGGACCAGCCCTACGGCATCTATGACCGGTTCGAGTTCGACGTGCCGACCGCGCGCGGCGAGCACGGTGTGATCGGCGATGCCTGGAACCGCTACATGGTGCGGCTCGACGAGATGGTCGAGAGTCTGAAGATCGTCGACCAGGCGGTCAACGCCCTGCCGGACGGAGAGTACTGCGCCAAGAAACTGGCGCAGCCCCGACCGAAGGCCGGCGACGCCTACGTCAAGGTCGAGAATGCCCGCGGCGAGCTGGGCTTTTACATCGTCAGCGACGGCAGCGACCAGCCCTACCGGGTGAAGTGCCGCGCGCCGGGTTTCATCAACCTGGCGCTGCTGCCGACCATCTCCCGCGGCTGCATGGTCGCCGACATGATCGTGATCATCGGCTCGATCGACGTCGTGATGGGCGAAGTCGACCGCTAACTGCTGCTGGTTGTATCGTGACCTATCCACAGGTCTCGCTGATCATCCCGGCTTTCAACGAAGCGGCCAATCTGGCGATCCTGCTGCCCTTGTTGACGCCGCTGGCCCTGGGCCAGGTGATCGTCGTTGACAATAACTCGACCGACGACACCGCCCAGGTCGCCGCCGATTGCGGCGCGCAGGTGATCTCGGAAACCGACCAGGGCTACGGGGCCGCCTGCTGGGCCGGCATGGGCGCGCTCGACGAAGCCTGCACGGTGGTCTGCTTCCTCGACGCCGATCTGCAGGACGACCCGGACCGGCTGCCCGAGCTGGTCGACCCGTTGCTCGCGGATTCCTTCGACATGGTGATCGGCACCCGCCCCAGGTCGCTGCAGGAGGCGGGCGCGATGACCTTGCAGCAAGCATTCGGCAACTGGCTGGCCACCTGGCTGATCCGGCTGGGCTGGGGCTACCACTATTCCGACCTCGGACCGTTTCGCGCAATTCGCCGGGAGTCTCTGGATCAACTGCAGATGCGCGACCGTCGGTATGGCTGGACCGTCGAGATGCAGATCCGCGCCGTCGAGGAAGAGCTTCGAATCGAACAGGTCGCGCTGCCCTACCGCTGCCGCAGGAGCGGACGCAGCACGATCTCGGGCACGCTCAAGGGCACGCTGCTGGCGGGCTACTGGATCCTCAGCACCGTGGGCGGCCACTGGTTACGACGCAAATGACCGGACTTCTCGGGTAAGATCTGACAGTGCGCATCGCGATCATCGGTGATATTCACGGCTACCACGAACGGCTCGACGAGACCCTGCGGCTGCTGGCCGAGCGACCGGTCGAGTTGACGCTGTTGACCGGCGACGTGGGACTCGACCCGCCGCGTTTCGGCCGCGACTCGCGACGCTCTGCACATGACGAATCGGTCCGCCACACCGTGGCGCGCATCGGGGAGACACTCGGCAGCCCCGTCGTCTTCGTGCCCGGCAACCATGACATGCGAGACCCACCCAGCGACATCGCGCACAACGTCGACGGCACGACGCTCGAAGTCGCCGGACTACGCATCGCCGGTCTGGGCGGCTCGGGACCGGCCCAGTTCGGCTTTCCCTACGAATGGACCGAGCGGGAGGTGATTCCCGTGCTCGCGCGGTTCACTGCACCGCTCGACATCCTGCTCTGCCACACCCCGCCGGCCAACAGTCAGCTCGACAAGACCTCCAGCGGGTCGCACGTCGGCAGCACGGCCGTGGCCCGGGCGATCGCCAGACTGCAGCCGCGCCTGTTCGTCTGCGGCCACATTCATGAGGCGTTCGGCACCCAGACGATCGACGGCGTATCCTGCCTCAATGCGGGTGCGCTGGGCGAGCCCTTCGGGCAGGTTCTCGGCTGGATCGTCGACTGGGACGACGACACGCTTCGAATCACCGCCTGCCAGCCCTGATCTCCGCGTGGCGCAGCGCGGCATCAAGATTTGCTTCAGACAGCATAAGAGCTTACTCTATATTGGGTTCTGACATGACGCACCTGCTGCTCACGAGGCCATGAAATGCATTTCGAGAAGACTCCGCTCAATCGTCGCGTGGTTCGTTTCAACCGGCTCGTCGAGGCCGGCGCGAACTTCGCCGTGCGCTCCTACGACAACGTGATGGGCCGCCTGCGGCTCGGCGGTCGCGCGGCGGCCTACGACGACATCGCCTACGAGTTCGTCGGCGGCGCCAACGACGAACTGCGCGCCAAGCATTACGACAAGAGCCTGCGGCTGCTCTGGAAAGCCGAAGAACACGCGCCCTGGTCCAGCTTCCGCGACCTGACGGCCGAGGAAAAGAAGGTGGCCGAGCATGCCATGCGCGACGTCAGCGACGAGGAACGGGAACAACATCAGCGCATCAGCAGCCCCGAGTTTCGCGAGTTCCTCGCGCAGACCTACACGCTGGAACAGCGCAAAGCGCTGGTCTCGATCCTCTCGGCGATCGGCCATGGCGAAGCCTATGCCTGGATGGTCTCGGCCGAGCTGCTGTGCCAGGTCAAGAGCACCGGCGCCAAGGCCGCCACGACGATGCAGGTGCTCGAGGAGGCCAAGCACTTCGTCGTACTGCGCGAGCTGATCCTGGCCTTCGACGTGCCGGTCCCGCGCCTCTCGGCCTATGAGTACCTGCTGCTCGAGTCCGCCCTCAAGGCGCCCGGCATGGAGAAGTTCTTCGGCATGAACGTGCTGGTCGAGGGGGTCGCGCTGAGCATCTTCGGCCTGCTGGCCCACCTGCCCGGCCTGGACATCCTGCGGCTGTTCCATCTCGACGAGTCCCGCCACACCGCCCTGCCGCTGAACTACTTCAAGGACTTCGGGCTGACCCGCTGGCAGCGCATCAGCCCGCGCAACCAGCTGCGCCGGTTGAAGATGATCCTGCCCGCGATCCCGATGGTCTTCCACCTGGAGGAGGCCGCCAGCGAGCTGGGCATCGACATCTTCGAGTTCGCCGGATCGGTTCTGCGCAAGGTGCTGAACCTGTCGGATCGCGCCGGCTTCAAGCTGGTGCTGCCGCCCAAGATGCTCTCGCAGCTGATCAACCTGCTGCTGAACGCCTACTGCATGGCCACCCGC
>CAZMLI010000370.1:1218-4819 GCA_964566865.1 uncultured Planctomycetota bacterium | reverse complement strand
GGCAGGGCGTACTTGCGAACGAAACGATCGCGTCGGGAGCGGGGCAACTCGGTCAGTTGTTCACGTAGCTGGGCGATGTACTCCTGGCCGATCTCGACCGGGCCGAGGTCCGGCTCGGGGAAGTAGCGGTAGTCGTGCACGGCTTCCTTGCTGCGCATCGGTTCGGTGCGGTTGGTCTGCTCGTTCCAGAGCAGGGTCTCGAGCGCGACCTGCTCGCCGGTGCAGATCAGTTCCCACTGCCGCGCGGCCTCGAACTCGATCGCCTTCTCGACGGCCTTGAACGAGTTGAGGTTCTTGATCTCCGCTCGGGTGCCCAGCTCGGTCTCGCCGGTGGCCCGCACCGAAACGTTGCAGTCGCAGCGCAGGCTGCCCTCTTCCATGTTGCAGTCGGAGACCTCCAGATAGCGCAGGATCAGGCGCAGCTCGCGCAGGTACTTGCTGGCCTCGCTGGCGCTGCGGATCTCGGGCTGGCTGACGATCTCCAGCAAGGGGGTGCCGGTCCGGTTCAGGTCGACCTGACTGGCGGCGCCCTTGTGGTGGATCATCTTTCCCGCATCTTCTTCGAGGTGGATCCGGACCAGGTTGACCTCCTTGGTCTTGCCGTCCTCGAGGTCGATCATCACCCGCCCGCCGGAAGCAAACGGCTTGTCGTACTGCGAGATCTGGTAGTTCTTCGGCTGATCCGGATAGTAGTAGTGCTTGCGATCGAACTTGGTGTAGGTCGCGATCTCGCAGCCCAGCGCCAGCCCGGCCTGGATTGCAAACTCGAACGCCTGCTGGTTGATCACCGGCAGCACACCCGGCAAACCGGCGCAAACCGGGCAGACCTGGGAGTTGGACGGCATGCCGAAAGTGATCGGGCAGCTACAGAACATCTTGGTCTGCGTGGCCAGCTGAACATGCACTTCCAGGCCGATGACGGTCTCGAAGTCGCTCACAGCGGCGCAACCATGTCGTGGAATTCGTTGGCGGTCTCGAACGCGCGGCCGACCTGCAGCACGCGCATCTCGTCGAGCGGTTTGCCGAGGATTTGCAGACCGATCGGCAGGCCCGCCTCGGTGAAGCCGCAGGGCAAGGACATGCCAGGCAGCCCCGCCAGATTGGCGCCCACCGTCAGCACGTCGCAGAGATACATCTGCAACGGATCTTCCATCTTCTCGCCCCGCCGGAATGCGGGAAACGGCGCGGTCGGAGAGACGATCACGTCGACTTCTTCGAACGCGGCGTCGTAGTCCTGGCGGATCAGGTTGCGCACCTTGAGCGCCTTGCCGTAGTAGGCGTCGTAATATCCGCTCGAGAGCGCGAAGGTGCCCAGCAGAATGCGCCGCTTGACTTCCGGCCCGAAGCCCTCGGCGCGACTGCGCGCATAGACCTCGTAGAGGTCCTTCGGCTCGGCGGTGCAATGCCCGTAATGCACCCCGTCGTAACGCGCGAGGTTGGAGCTGGCCTCGCTGGTCGCGACCAGGTAGTAGCAGGAGATGGCGTACTTGGTATGCGGCAGGCTGACCCGCACGGTCTCGGCCCCCATCGAGCGCAGGCACTCGAGCGCCGCCTTGCCGGCTGCGCGCACCTCGGGGTCGAGGCCATCGGCCCAGTACTGCTCGGGCACACCGATTTTCAGCCCCTCGACCGACTGCTCCAGCTGCGCACTGTAGGTCGGCACCTCCTGCGGCAGCGAGGTCGCGTCACGACGGTCGTAGCCGGAGATCACCTCGAGCATCAACGCACAATCGGTGACGTTGCGCGCCATCGGGCCGATCTGATCCAGGCTCGAGCCGAAGGCCATCAGGCCGTAGCGGCTGACCCTCCCGTAGGTCGGCTTGAGCCCGACGACACCGCTGAACGCCGCGGGCAGGCGAATCGAACCACCGGTATCGGACCCCAGCGCCAGCGGCGCGAGCCCAGCGGCGAGCGCCGCAGCCGAACCGCCCGAGGAACCGCCCGGCACACGGCTGGTATCCCATGGATTGCAGGTGGTGCCCAGGTGCGCATGCTCGCAAGAGGATCCCATCGCGAACTCGTCCAGGTTGACCTTGCCCAGCATCACCGCGCCGGCCAGTCGCAGACGGTGAATCACGTGCGCGTCATACGGCGGCACGAAGTTCTCCAGCATGCGCGAGCTACAGGTGGTGCGCAGCCCCTCCGAGCAGATGTTGTCCTTGATCGCCACCGGCACCCCGCCGAGCGCGCCCGCCGGCTCTCCGCTGGCGCGGCGCCGATCCGCCATCTGGGCCGCCTGGCGTGCGCCCGCCTCGTCGATGGTCAGGTAGGCCCCGATCGTCGGGTTGAGCTGTTCGATGCGCGCGAGGTAGCTCTCCAGTAACTCCTCGGCCCCCAGGTTGCCCGCGTCCATCTCCTCGATCAGCCGCGTGGCCGAGAGGGTATGCAACTCCGTCATTCGAGAACCGCTGGCACCAGAAAGAAACCGCCATCCTGCTGCGGCGCGTTCGCCAGCGCTGCCGCCGTCGACAGACCGGTCCGGATCTCGTCGGGGCGAAGGACGTTCGACTGCTCGAGCGCATGCACGAGCGGCTCGGTCTCATCCGTGTCCAGTTCCTGCAGCGTCTCGATATGAGCCAGCACGGTAGCTAGTTGTTCGGCGAATATTTCGAGCTCCGTGTCGTCGAGCTGTAGACGCGCTAAGCGGGCCACGTGGGCGATGTCGATACCGACTGGCATCTTCTCGTATGTCCTTTCGTCTCAACACATTAAGGCTTGAGAGAGGTTCTGGGGATTGGCCAAACATCTTACCATGGGGGTTGCGATTTCGGACCTATTCCTTAATATTTGCGGTCATCATGAACGCCCACTTCTCCCGCCTCGGCCCGCTGCTCATCCTCTCGCTTCTGCTGTCGCCGCGCGTCGCGCAGGCACAGTTTCGTCAGCCTATCAAGGCGACCCATGGCATGGTGGCGACGGCCGAACCGCATGCGACGCGCGTGGGGGTCGCGGTCCTGAAAAGCGGTGGCAATGCGGTCGACGCGGCGATCGCGATTCACTTCACCCTGGCGGTGACCCTGCCGCAGGCCGGCAACCTGGGCGGCGGCGGATTCCTGTTGCACCACGACGCCCAGGGCGGGGCCATCACCGCGCTCGACTATCGCGAAATGGCGCCAGGCAAGGCCCACCCCAAGATGTACCTGGACGCGCAGGGTCGACCGATCAAGGACCGCAGCCTGGTCGGCCACCTGGCGGTCGGCGTGCCGGGATCCGTGCGCGGCATGGTCCTGCTGCACGCCAGGCAGGCGTCGAAACCCTGGAAGGAGCTGCTCGCGCCGGCGATCAAGCTGGCCGCGGAGGGATTTGCGATGTCGGCCCCGCTGGCGGCCAAGCTCGGGCGCTACCGCAAGGCGCTCCAGCGAACGGCCGGCGCGCGCGCGCAGTTCTTCAAGCCCGACGGCAGCCTGTATCGTGTCGGCGAGCTGTTCAAGCAACCCGCCCTGGCGCGCACCCTGCGGCTGATCCAGGCCGGCAAGGACCAGCCGTTCTACGAGGGCAAGATCGCGAGCCAGATCGTGGCCGAGATGCGCCGCGGGAATGGGCTGATCAGCCTCGACGACCTGAAGCGCTACAAGGCCGTCTGGCGTACCCCCGTCCAGAC
>CAZMLI010000370.1:0-1118 GCA_964566865.1 uncultured Planctomycetota bacterium | reverse complement strand
GCCGCAGCGCGCCACCCCCAGCAAGCAGGTCAAGCCCGGCACGCTGCGCCGGGAAGGAGAGGACACGACCCATTACTCCGTCGTCGACCGCCACGGCAACGGGGTCAGCGCGACCACCACGCTCAACAGCAACTTCGGCAGCAAGCTGGCGGTGGCCGGGTTCCTGCTGAACAACGAGATGGACGACTTCTCGATCAAGCCCGGCGTGCCCAATCAATTCGGCCTGGTGGGCGGCAAGGCAAACGAGATCCGCCCCCGCAAACGCATGCTCTCCTCGATGACGCCGACGCTGGTGCTGGACCCGCAGGGCAACCTTTCGCTGGCGCTGGGGTCGCCGGGTGGATCGAAGATCATCACCACCGTGCTGCAGGTCATCCTCAACATGATCGACCACGGGATGGACCTCCAGCAAGCCATCGACGCGCCCAGAATTCACCACCAGTGGCTGCCCGACACCCTCTGGCTCGAGCACGGCGGACTCTACAGTCCCGACACGCTGGCCCGCTTGCGCGCAGTCGGACACACGATCCGCCGGCGCGATCCGATGGGCCGTGTGCATGCCGTCCAGGTGGTCTGGTACGATAAACAGATCGTGGGCTTCCTCGGCGCCAGCGACCCTCGCTCGGCGGGCCTGGCGGCCGGACCCGGCCGGTGAAACTAACAGGGGCCGTTCCCTGGCTACTGGCGGCCGTCGGTCTGTTCCTGCTGCTTCAGGGCGGCACCACCGTCACTCTCTGGGCCATCGACCGCGACAAATCGGCCGCCGCGCGCAAGCTGCTGCCCATCGTCCGACGGATGCCCTTGGCCGAGAACACGCCGACGGTGCTCTGGTTCCGCGAGAGCCTGCGCGCCCTGCTGGGGCTGGCGCTGCTGACCTGCGCGATGCTGACCCTGCGCGCGCGCCCAAGCTCGACCCGCGCCACGCTGGCTTGCTGTGCGGCCTATGGCGGGGCTGTCATCCTGGAGCTATGCCTGTTCCTGCTGATCGAGCAGCCAGTGCTGGCCGAGCTGGCCGGGCCAGGAGAGGGATCGCAACTGCGAGCGATCACGGTCACACGGTTCACCACGCAGCTGGGCACGCTGCTGATCCCCCTGCTGGTGGTCAGCATCCTGCTGCG
>CAZMLI010000369.1:0-4827 GCA_964566865.1 uncultured Planctomycetota bacterium | reverse complement strand
TCGAGGCTCTCGTGGAACGACTTGCTCTCCGGGTTGACGAAGAGCAGGCCGGTCAACAGCGTCTGATCCTTCTCGGCGGCCTGCAGCAGATTGAGCGCCGCGGCCCGGTCTCTCGGGTCGTAGTCGCGCTCGAGCTTCTTCAGCTGCAGATGCGAACCGTCAGGTAGATCGACCTGCAGCTGCTCACCCGGCTCGTAGTCGGCGGTGATCTCCTCCTGCGGCAGGATGTAGTCCAGCGTGTGAAGCAGCTCCTTGTGCTCCTCGACCCAGTCGTAGCTCTTGGTCGCGCCGCGATGGTTGTTGAAGGTGATGCAGGGGCTGACGATGTCGAGCACAGCCGTGCCCGGATGGGCCAGGCCGGCCTGGATCAGCGGCACCACCTGCTTGCCGTCGCCGGAGAAGGCGCGCCCCACGAACGTACCGCCAAGCTGGATCGCCAGCGCGCAGCAGTCGATCGTCGCGAGCTCGTTGACCTCGCCCGACTTGAGCTCCGCGCCCACGTCGGCGGTGGCGCTGAACTGGCCCTTGGTCAGGCCGTAGACGCCGTTGTTCTCGATGATGTAGAGCATGTCGACGTTGCGCCGCACCATGTGCACGAACTGCCCGATGCCGATCGACGCGGTGTCGCCGTCGCCCGAGATGCCGAGCACCGTGAGCTGCTTGTTGGCCAGGTTGGCCCCCAGCGAGACCGAGGGCATCCGGCCGTGACAGGCGTTGAAGCCATGCGAGCGACTGAGAAAGTAGGCCGGCGTCTTGGAGGAGCAGCCGATGCCGCTCATCTTGGCCAGCATGTAGGGGTCGACCGAGGCCTCGAAGAGCGCCTTGATGATGTGGTTGGTGATCGAGTTGTGGCCGCACCCCTGGCAGAGCGTCGTCGGCGAACCCTTGTAGAGCGCGCGTTCGTGACCGAGCAAATTTGTCTTAGGCATGGATCTCGCTCCTCTGGCCTTCTCCGGCCTTGACCTGATCGACGATCGCCTTGGCGTCGATCGGCAGGCCGTCATAGTGCAGCACTGGGTGAATCTTGGTCGCCAGCTCGGGCCACTCGTTCCTGACCAACGAGGTCATCTGCGCGTCGCGATTCTGCTCGATCAGATAGACCACCCGGCTGCTCTCGATGAAGGTCTTCAGACTCTCGCTGAACGGCAGCGCGCGCAGCCGCAGGTAGCGGGTCGGCACGCCTTCTGACGCCAGCCAGTCGCGCGCCTCGCGCATCGCCTGCTCGGTGGTGCCGTAGGCGATCAGACCCACCTCGGCCTCGCCATACTCGCCTTCGTCGATGATCGGCTGCGGCACCAGCTCGCGCGCGGTTTCCCACTTGCGCACCAGCCGGTCCAGTCCGGCCTGGAACTTGACCGGGTCCTCGGTGTACTTGGCATCCTCGTCATGCCCACTGCCGCGGGTGAAGTAGGCGGCCTTGGGGTGCGAGGTGCCGGGCACGGTGCGATACGGGATCGCGTCGCCGTCCACGTCGCGATAGCGCCCGAACGACTCCATCTGCTCCAGCGCCTCGGCGTCGAGCACCTTGCCGCGGTCGTAGGGCGTGCCGGAATACTCGAACGGCTTGGTCATCCAGAGGTTCATGCCCAGATCCAGATCGGAGAGCACCAGGATCAATGTTTGCAGCCGCTCCGCCAGGTCGAAGGCGGTCTGGCCGAACTCGAAACACTCGGCGACGTTGCCCGGAATCAAGCAGACGTGCCGGGTATCGCCCTGCGACAGGCCAACGCACTGCAGGATATCGCCCTGGCAGGTGCGCGTCGGCAGGCCGGTCGACGGCCCCATGCGCTGGACGTTCCAGATCACCGCCGGGATCTCCGCGTAGTAGGCATAACCGGCGAACTCGCCCATCAGCGAGATGCCCGGTCCCGAGGTGGAGGTCATCGCTCTGGCGCCGGCCCAGGCCGCGCCGATCACGGCACCGATGGCGGCGATCTCGTCTTCGGACTGCACGACGGCGTAGTTGGCCTTGCCGGTCTCTGGATCGTGCCGCAGCTTCTTGAAGTAGCTGATGATCCCCTCGCAGAGGCTCGAGGAGGGCGTGATCGGGTACCAGGTCAACACCGTGCAGCCGCCGCAAACGGCGCCGAGCGCGGCGGCGTTATTACCCTCGATCATGATCTGACCGGCGGTCCCGTCCATCGTCTCGACGCGATAAGGATCCTGCTTGGTGATGTTCTCCTTCGCGTAGTCGATGCCGATTTGCAGCGCATGCACGTTGAGCGGCACCGCCTTGGGCTTGGCGCTGAAGAACTTGGCGATCTCTGACTTGACCACCTCCACGTCGAGTCCGAGCAGCTCGGTCAGCACGCCGACGTAGATCAGGTTGATCAGCAGCTTGCGCAGCTTGTCATGCTCGATGTGGTCCTTGGCCAGCTGGGCGAAGGGCACCGCATGCGCGATCACGTCGCCGGCTTTCTCGAGCACCGATTCGGGATACTTGGCCTCGTAGATGATCACCCCGCCGTCGTGTACCTTCGCCACGTCCTGGTGGAAGGTGGCGGGGTTGAGGCAGACCATCACGTCCACCGCATCTCTTTGCGCGACGTAGCCCTGGCCATTCGCGCGCACTGTGAACCAGGTGGGCAAGCCCTGGATATTGGAGGGAAACAGGTTCTTTGGGCCAACCGGAATGCCCATCGAGAACAGGGACCGCGTGAGGATCAGGTTGGAACTCTGTGAACCAGATCCGTTGATGGTCGCCACCTGTATCGTGACGTCGTTGGTGATCGTTTCCGTCATTAAACTCGTCGCTGTCTAGGTCTATGATTCGGGGTACATTTCGCCCAAATTGGAACGGGCACTTAGACTCTAGCCTACAGCGTTGGATTTAGTAAAATGATGTTTGTAAATGGAACGTTTAGATCCTCGAAACGACCGACCGGTAGCCCAGCTAGAGAGCCTCAGCTGGGGTGGATTGGAGGCTTTCTACATGGTCGTCTTCGCCGGCGGATTTCGGCGCGCCCAGGAAGTTTTCGGCACCAGCGCCTCCGCGCTGCATCAGCGACTGAGCAAGCTGGAGGAGGGGCTTGATTTCTCGCTGCTGGACCGCAGCAACCCGCGCAATATCATCGCCTCTGGCCCCGGAGAGCTACTCTACCGCTTCGTCGCCCCGTTCTTCGAGGGCCTGCACGACATCGTGCTGCGAGCCAGCGGCCAGACGCAGCGCATCCTGCGCATCGCTTCGACCCAGGCGATCCTGCAAAATACGCTGGTCGATCCACTGGCGCGCTATCGGCGCGAGTGGCCCGAGGCCGAGATCCGCATCGAGGAGCGGCCCTGGCTCCAGATCATCGAGCTGGTCACCGCGGGCAAGGTCGACCTGGGCTTTGCGCCGGAGCCACCCGCCGGGCACGAGCTGATCTATGACGGGATCTACGAGAGCGAGTATCAATTGATCTGCCCTCTCCGACATCCGCTGCTCAAGGCGGAGGGGCTGACGCTGGAGATGATCGCCAGCGAGCCATTGATCCTGTTTCAGCCGAAATCGGCCACCGGCAACATCGTCTGGTCGCGCTTCGAGACCGCAGGCGTGCCGTTCCGTCCATTTTGCATCGCGGACAATGTCGGCACGATCCAGCACTTCGTCAGCCAGGGCCTGGGTGTGGCGATCGTCTCCGGCATCTCGATTCTGGATCAGAAGGGGCGGCGGTTCGGCGTGCGGCCGATCGGTCAGCTGTTCGGCTCGCTGTCCCAGGGCGTGATGTTTCGCCGGCACTGGATCCTCCGCCGCGGCGTGCGCGCCTTCCTCGAGTTGCTCCCCCAAGGCACGGTGCTGGCGCAACGACTCAAGCAGGAGCAAGGCGAGAAATGACCGAGCCCTTTCCGTTCGTTCCCTACGAGCAGCCGCGATACCCGCAGGCGCAGATGCGCGAGCGGGCCGAGGCGTTTCATGACGAGCTGGCCGCCCGGCGCAGCGTGCGGCAGTTCTCGGACGACCCCGTTCCGCGCGCGCTGATCGAACTGGCGATCCGGACTGCCTCGACCGCGCCGTCGGGCGCACACCGCCAGCCCTGGCAGTTCGTCGCGATCGACGACGCTGAAATCAAGCGGCAGATCCGCGAGGCCGCGGAGGCCGAGGAGCGAGAATCATACGAGGGCGGCCGGATGCCCGAGGCCTGGCGCGAGGCGCTGGCGCCGCTGGGCACGACCTGGCACAAGCCATACCTCGAGATCGTGCCCTGGATCGTCGTCGTCTTCGAGCAGAGCTACGGGCTGTCCGACGACGGCAGCCGGATCAAGAACTACTACGTCAAGGAGAGCGTCGGCATCGCCTGCGGGCTGTTCATCGCCGCCCTGCACCACATGGGGCTCTGCACGCTGACCCACACACCCAGCCCGATGGGCTTTCTCTCGCAGATCCTCGCTCGCCCCGAGAACGAGAAGCCCTACATCCTGTTTCCGATCGGCTTCCCCGCAGCTGACGCGCAGGTCCCGGATCTGCAGCGCAAGCCGCTCTCGGAGATCGCCTGCTGGAATCCGACCGATGGCTGACGAAAAGCCCTGGCATGGCGAGGAGGGCACGATCCTGCTGCTCGTACTGGGGATGTGCGTGGCGATCGGCGTGCTGGTCTGGCTGGTGAAAAAGGGCGCCTTTTCGGGATAGCCCGAGAAGGCGCCCTCCTTGATCAGTCGACCGGCGCCCAGACGTAACGACCGCTGGGCAGCACATAGGCCCAGGCCTTACCGACCTGCACGCGGGCGATGCCGTCGTTGAAACGCGTGGCGCTGGCGAAGCGCGCGCGGATCGCCATTGAGCCGTGGTTGTTGACAAAACCCCAGCGCGTGCCGACCTTGACCGCGGCGCGCATTTCGGTGGCGCTCGGC
>CAZMLI010000368.1:0-4828 GCA_964566865.1 uncultured Planctomycetota bacterium | reverse complement strand
GGCGAGACGACGCCCGAGGCCTTCCTGCCCAAGGCGACCTACTACGGCCACCTGCTGGTCAGCTTCACGCTGGCCGACGCCGAGGGTGACGTCAGCAGCGTCAAGGCCGAGTACTCGACCGACGGCGGCAAGATCTTCCTGCTGGCCACGCCGGCCGACGACGCCTCGATGAGCGATCTGGTCGCACCCGCGGAGGGCAAGAGCTACAGCTTTCTCTGGGATTCGAAGGCGGACCTGGGCGCGGTCAAGACCGATGCGCTGATCCGCTTGACCGCCTCCGACTCGAAGCCGGGCAGCCCCGCGCTGTCGGGCTATCTGCCGATCCACAACACCGCGCTGGTGGTGGAGCGCGGGCCCTACCTGCAGGCCGTCACGCCCACTTCGATGATGCTGATCTGGACCACGGCACAGCGCACCACCACCATCGTGGATTATGGGCCGACCAGCGATCTGGGCACGGTCGTCGGCAAGAGCGAGAGCACGAAACTGCACGTGATCGAGTTGACCGGACTGGCGACCGGCAGCTACTACAGCTACATGGCCTACTCCAGCGGCACCGCCGTCGGCGGATCGAAGTTTCGCACCACGCCCGGCCCGGGCACGCCGATAAGCTTCGTTTGCATCGGCGACAGTGGGGCGGGGCTCGCCGCCTTCAAGATATTCGTCCAGGAGGACCTGGCCAAGCTGATGACCGCGCTCGAGCCCGACCTGCTGATCCATACCGGCGACGTGGTCTATCCCAACGGCGAGCAGAAGGACTACACGGAAAAATACTTCACGCCCTACAAGGCGCTTGGCGCCCGGACCGTGGCCTTTCCGTCGCTGGGCAACCACGACATGCGATCGGACGGGGTGGCCTACCTGAAGAACTTCTTTCTGCCGACGAACAACCCGAAGAAGGACGAGAAGTACTACTCGTTCGACTACGGCGACGTGCACTTCGTCGCGCTCGACTCGACGGCGAAGTTCGGGCCGACCACCGAGCAAGGCATCTGGCTGGAGGCCGACCTGGCCAAGACGCTGCAGCCCTGGAAGGTGGTCTACTTCCACCACGCAGTCTATTCGAGCGGCCGGCACGGCTCGAGTCTCGGCCGGCGCGCCGACCTGGCGCCGACGATGGTGAAGTACGGCGTCGACCTCGTGCTGACCGGGCATGACCATCACTACGAGCGGACCAAGTCGATCGACGGCACCGTCTACATCGTCACCGGTGGCGGCGGGGCGCCGCTGTATCCCTACAAGAAGTCGTCCAGCTTCACCCACACGGGCCTCAGCGAGTGGCACTTCGTGCATGTCAAGGCCTCCACCAGCAAGCTGGAGGTCAAGGCGATCAGCGTCATCGGCAAGACGATCGACAGCTTCAGCCTCAGCAAGTAACCGGTGCCCCGGGCGCAGCTCAGCAGGCCCTGTGTGCTCTCGCTGGCGCTCGTCCTGGCCGGCTGGAGCGTCTGCCTGCTCGGCGGCCCGGCGCTGAGCCTCGTCGGCGGTGTGGTGGCGGGACTGGCGGGCGTCCTGCTGGCGGTCGTCGGCCTGCTCGGCCTGCGCGACTCGCAGCAGCGCCGCGGCACGAGTCTGGCCGTCGGCGCGCTGATCCTCGCAGCCGGACTGTTCGGGCTCCAGGGGGTTCGCATTTTTCGCGCGATCGCCGAGCGGGTGGCGTTGCCGGGGCTCGCGCAGGGCGAGCAGACCGACGCGCCGGGTCGTTTGAGTTTCGAGACTCACAACTTTTCCTTTTCTCCGCCGGCAACTCCCTGGCGGCGCATCGACCACGCGCAGTTTCATCCGCGGGCGGTGCTGGGCTACGCGCGCGGCGAGCCAGCGATCGTCTTCCTGCTGGTGGCCGAGACCCCAGGCGTCGAGCAGGCGCTGACCACGCAATCGATCATGACCAGCGCCGAGGCGCTGCGCGGCAGTCAGGCGGCGGGCCAGATCCTCGATCAGCACCTGCACAGGATCGGCGGTCTCGAAGGCGTACGCTGGTTCACCGAGGCGACCCTGGCGGGGCGCCGCTTGAGCTACGTCCAGTGGGGCTATGCCCGCAACGGCTTCACCTACCAGCTGCTGGTCTGGGGTGAACGGGCGCAGGCCGCGGAGCTGCGTCAGGCCTCCGAGATGCTGTTCGAGCGCTTCGCCCTGCTCGATGCGTCGCGCGTGGCGCACATCGCCGCTGGGCCGCGCTCGCGAGACGTCGCCTCGGCCCGTTTCAGCTATCGCATGCGCCTGGACGGGACCCCGTGGGCGGTGCAGGCAGATCCCGCCGCCGGCAACGCCGCCGCGGATCTGTTCGCACGCTACCAGCAGCGCGCTGCGCTGGTGGTGATGCCGATCGACCTGCACGGCCTCGACCCCTCGCTCGAGCTGCTCGGCGAGACCCTGCTCGGCCTGCTCGGCATGCCGGCCTCTCGCTGGTCGGGCGACGGATCGACCCGCGCGCTGGCGCGAACCCATCGCGGACGAGACGGCCAGCTCTACCACTACCGGATTCGTCTGTCGAAGCAGGCCGGCATGGCCTACATGCTGGTCGGCTGGTCTCGCGACGCCTCCGCCGTCGGTCTGATCGAGGCCGCCCTGTCACGCTTCGAGCCGGTCCCGCGCACGGGAGCACGTCGCGCGCTCACGCCACGGGAGCTGCTGGCCCATACGCGGGTCTTCAACGGCATCGGCACGCGCCACTTCGCCGCAGGCCGTCATCTGCAGGCGGTGCGCTGGCTGCGCAAGGCGTTCGAGTTTCAGCGCACGGATCCGGTCGTGCTGGCCAACCTGATCGGCGTCTTTCGCAAGCTGGGCAAACGAGGTGAGGCCCGCTACTACCTGCGGCGCCACATCGGCCGTTTTCCAGGGAATCCGACGCTGCGGGCGCTGCTCAAATCGCTCGAGCGGCGGGATTAACGCCCAATCAAAGGGAGGCGAGGCTCCCGCCGAGCCGGGGCGCGAAGCGCCGGAACGGGTCAACTCGCAGCGTTGCATCGAGGGCGACCGGAAACCTGATTGCGGCCTCGGCTCGGCGGGAGCCTCGCCCTCCCAGAGATTCGTGAGCAAGAACCAGAGATTTCGTGAGGATGAACCGGTCGGTCTTTAAAATGGTGAAGGCACCCAGGCTTCATATCAGCCTGGATGCCTCCGACCGCTCAAGGGTAACTGTTGTTAGTCGCGGTGGACGAACGAGCCGCCGTTTTCGGTTGCCAGCTTCTTCAAGAAGCTCATGTCCAGCTGGCCGGCCTTGCCCACGCCGATGACGTGGATCTTGATCTTGCGCAGCTTGTTGCGCATCCCCAGCTCGGAGAGGATCTTGGCCGTCTCCTGGATCCGGCCGGCCGTGGGCACGCCGTCGGTCAGGAAGAAGATCGTATCGACACCGGACGCATAGTTGCTCTTCAGGCTCGGCCCACTCAGCTTGAAGCCCTTGTCCAGTGAGTCGAAGATGTTCGTGCCGCCCTCGGGCTTGAGGCTGGAGACCCAGGCGCGCGAGCGCGACTTGGCCGACTTCGTCGCCCGCACCATCTTGTTGCTGTAGATGTTGACCTTGTGGTTGAAGGTGATGATGTTGTACCGCACCTCCTTCGAAAGGCCGCGCAGGGCGCGCTTCAGCTCGTACTTGGCGACGTCGAGCTTGGTGCCGTTGACCGGGTACTTGTCCTGCGGCTCCGAGGCCTTGCCGGTGCCCGACATCTCCATATCGCCGCGCGGCCGTCCGGCCTTCTGCGCCATGCTGCCCGAGATGTCGAGGATGAAGCAGATCTTGTTGGAGCGGATCTCGATGCCGTAGAAGGTGGTCGTGCGGCCGGCGCCCTTCTCGTCCTTCTTGTTGGCCTTGAGGTTGACGACCTCCTGCAGGCGGTTCTGGTTCGCCTCGTACCAGCTCTTCCAGCTCTTGGCATGGCCGCCGAAGCTGTAGCCGGTGATCTTGTGCAGCGCGTTGTCGATGTCCTGCTCCATCCGGCCTTTTTCCTTCTGCAGGGCATTCACCAGCGGACCGACCGAGCGCAGCTTCTTGAACTTGCCGAGCGCCGCGGCTGCCGTCGAGCGCACCTGCCAGTAACGGCTCTTCAGCGCGGTGTGGATGTTCTCCAGCGCATCGATGTCGTTCAGCGCAACCGAGGCGTCGATCGCACTCGAGGAGACCATCGGGTCTCTGTCGCCGATCGTTCCGCGCACGGGCGCCTTGGAGCTGCTGTGGCCGGCCTGGGCCAGCGCGATCAGCGTGCCCGAGCGGACCTGCCAGCGGCTGTTCTTGAGCGCCGTATTGTGCAGGTAGTCCAGGGCCTCGCTGTCCTGGGTCCGGCCCAGCGCGCCGATCGCCGCGAAGCGCACGAAGTTGCCGGCGGTGATGCGCTTGTCGATCACGCGCAGGCGGGCCTGCATCTTGTCGAAGCGGGCTTTTTCGCCCATGCTGACGCGGAAGCCGTTCTTGGCCGCCGTCTTGAGGAACTGGTCTGTTTTCGCCAGCAGCACGCGCCGTTCATTCAACTGCGCGCCGATCCGGTTGTCCTTCCAGCCCAGCAGCTTGGCCAGCATCTTGACCGACTCGAGACGATCGGCGGCACCGAGCAGTCGAACCGCGCCTGGCTGGTCCGTTTGCCAGCGCTGATTGAAGTTGGACTTGATCGATTTCCAGCTGTCGTCGTCGACCCGTGCCTGGGCGCTGGGGGCCAGCGCACCGAGGATCAGCATTGCGACGAGACTCATACCCACAACCCGCTCGCTCATTGATAACTCCTGTGGATTCCCTTGAGCGGCACCGTACATTTCCCTTGAGCGGCGCCTGTCCTGCCTGAAGAGCTAGCATGAATGCAATTACCGCGCCAACTCTGGTGGCTGAGCCTGTCTC
>CAZMLI010000367.1:0-4829 GCA_964566865.1 uncultured Planctomycetota bacterium | reverse complement strand
CTTACGAGGTGGTGTAAAGTGAGTCTTGTGCCCGTAAGACACATTGACACTGCGGAACATCCCGAGAAACGCGCCGTATATCAGGCCATGAATGCCTTGTTGAGCTTCTTCAAAAAAGGGCGGCCCTCCCCGTCCTACCCCGTCCTGCCATTCGTGCGCGCCAGCGGCGAGAGCAACATCGTCGGGCTCTACCTGCTCGGCGACGTCGCCGGCAAACCACTGATCAAGATCGGCCTCAACGACGGCTACGAGCTGGGCAACCGGCTGGCCGACGAGCTGTCGGAGAGGCCGACCGGCGCCGCAGATCATCACGTGATCGTGGTTGGCGCCGGCGTGGCCGGGACCGCCACGGCGCTGCGCCTGCACGAGCGCGGGCTGGACGTGATGGCGGTGGACGCCGGCCGCACCTTTCAGACGCTGCGCAACTTCACCAAGGGCAAGATCCTCTTCGCCGAGCCGGACAACCTGCCGCAACTGGGCTCGCTGCCGTTCGAGGAGGGCGACACCGCCGAGGTGCTGGCCGTGCTGGACCAGGTGATCGCAGCCAGCGGACTGCGCATCCAGGAACATACCAAGGTGACCGATGTGCAGCGCGACCCGGCCGGCTTCCGCGTCACCACCGAGCGTGGCGAGCTGACCGCGCACCGGGTGGTGATCTCGATCGGCAAGGCCGGCAACCCGCGCAAGGCCGGCGTACCCGGCGAGCTGGAGTACCCGGAGAAGATCTCGCATTACCTGAGCGACCCGGCCGAGTTCCGCGGCAAGAAGATCCTGATCTATGGCGGCGGCGACGTGGCCTGCGAGGCGGCGCTGGCGCTCTGCGACCACAACGACGTCACGCTGGCCACCATCGACGAGGCGTTCGTCTTCCCCAAGAAGCGCAACATCGACGCGATCCGACTGAAGGAGGCCGAGGACCGGCTGACGATCCACACCGGCGCCTGGCTCAAGGGCATCGGCCCGGAGGATGTCGCGCTCGAGATCGGCGGCGAGCCGGTTTCGATTCCCAACGATCAGGTCTTCGAGATGATCGGCGCCGAGGTGCCGATCGGCTTCTTCAAGAAGGTCGGCATCAAGCTCGAAGGCGTGAAGGACACGCGCTGGTGGAGCACGCTGGCCGTCTCCGCGCTGGCGATCTACACGCTCTATGCCTGGAAAAAGGGCTTCTGGCCGTTTGAGTATGCCCAGGGCATTTCGAAGTGGGAGGGCATCCTGGCCCATCCCTCGTTCTGGTACTCGGCGCTCTACACGCTGCTGATGACCGTCTTCGGCCTGCGGGCGATGAAGCGCTGGAGCCGAAACTGGACCGACCGCTATCAGATCTATCGCTTCAGCTCGCTGATCTGCTTCCAGCTCCTCTCGTTCGTGCTGATCGAATGCGTTCTGGCCATCTTCTTTCGCGACGTCTGGTGGCGCGCCTACGCCGTCAACAATCCGTTTCCGCTGCTGTTCGACTCCTTCTACGGCCTCAGCGATCGTTCACCGGACCAGATTCAACAGACGCTCAAGTGGGTCTTCGTCGGCTTCGGCCTGCTGATGACCTTCGTCGTCATCCCGATCTCGGTGCGCTGGCACGGCAAACGCTTCTGCACCTGGATCTGCGGCTGCGGCGGGCTGGCCGAGACCCTCGGCGATCAATGGCGCCACCTGGCGGCCAAGGGCGAACGCAGCCGGCGCATGGAAGTCCAGGGCTCGATAGTGCTGTTCTGGGCCGTCATCAGCGCGGGCGTGATCCTGCTGGTCTACGGCGGCGATAAGGATGCCGCCGGCGCCTGGCACGGGGCCTATGCACTGATCACCGACTTCTGGCTGGTGGCCGTGATCCCGGTGGCGCTCTACCCGCTGTTCGGCGGCAAGGTCTGGTGCCGCTACTGGTGCCCGCTGGCCAAGTACATGCAGATCCTCAGCGCCTGGTACGGCCGGTTGACGATCGCGTCCAACGACAAGTGTATCCAGTGCACGCAGTGTTCGAAGTACTGTCAGGTGGGCGTCGACGTGATGGCCTTCGCCAAGAACGGCGAGCCGTTCTCGAACAAGAACAGCAGCTGCATCCATTGCGGAATCTGCATCACGGTCTGTCCGATGGACGTGCTGTCCTTCGAGCTCGAGCCCAAAAAGTGAGTGCCACGGCCAGCAAGAACGGACCGTAGACCGCCCAGCGGATCCAGGCCGGCTCGGACCACTGACCCGTCGCCAGCTCGATGGCGCGGGTCTCGCCGGCCAGGATCAGGCTGAAGGTCAGGACCCACCAGGCCCAGCCGCCTTCGAGGCAGAGCAGCGGGATCAGTACCAGGGCATACCAGGGATGCACGGTCGGCGAGACCAGCAGGAACAGTCCGGCCAGCCAGGTGGCCAGGACCGAGCGCGATGCCCCACGGCGCCAGAGTAGGATCACCGCTCCGGCCAGCACGCCGAGCGCCAGCAGCCTGGCGGCGACCGGCCCCATGACCAGGCTCGGTAGATCGTTGAACCGTCCGGCAGCGCCGAAACGCAGCAGGCTGGCCAGCAGGCCCCGTCCCGCACCGAGATAGGGCAAATAGCCGACGACCAGCGTGACGCAGAGGGCCAGCATCGCGCGACGCTCGATCCGTGGAATGCAGAGTAACGGCGCAAAGAGCAAGGCCGTCGGCTTGATCAGCATCGCGCAGGCCAGGCAAACGCCACCCAGCGCCGGACGCTCCGTCTCGAGCGCCAGTATCGCGCCCAGTACACCGGCGACCATCAGCAGCTCCAGATGCGCCTCCCCCGCGACGGTCCAGAGAACCAGCGGGTGCCAGGCATAACCCAGCAGCCACCAGCTCGACCGGCCCCGACGCCGCAGCAGTTGCCAGAGCAGCCAGAGCACCAGCCCCTCGACCAGCAGCAGGCAGAGTTTCCAGCCCAGCACGGTGGGCGAGATGAAGCTCACGGCAGCGAATATCGCCTCTGCCAGCGGACCATAGATCGCGGTCCAGCCGGGATGGTTGATCAACGCATGGCTACCGTCGCGCAAGGCGGCCAGCGCCGGGTCGCTGGGCGCCAGGCGATAGGGATTATAGCCGGCCAGCTGGACGCGGCCCTCCCACAGATAGCGCCAGACATCATTGGACGGCGGCTGCGCCAGAAAACCAATACGCGCGACCAGTCCGGCCAGCAGCGCCGCGCCCAGCAGCCGCGGTTCGGCGCCCCGCCGGACGAGCCAGCCGGCCAGACCCAGCAGCAGCGCCAGCAGGAACAACAAGCCCTCGAATACACGCCACTGTTCCACGCGACCCACGAGCAGGCCGATCCCGGCGAAACTGCAGACCGTCAGCACCATCGCCAACCTGGCTCCGCTCATCGCGTCAGCTCGAAGGCGATCTCCCCCAGCGGCAGACCGTTGACCAGCAGCTCGATGCGATGCGTCCCTGGATAGAGCGGCCGCACCGAAACCACCTTGAGCGGATGGCGTTTGGAGAGGCTGACCTGCTCCCCCTCTCGCGCGGTTCGAGAACGCCACTTGAACACCTTCGGGCTGCTCCGGCCGCTCGCCTTGACGTAATGCAGCTTGTAGTCGATCACCAGCTGCTGCTCGGCTGCCGAGCGGAACTCGAGCTGCAGCGTGATCTGCTGACCGATCCTGACGCGCTTCGATTCGGCCCAGAAGCGCAGGCCGCTGAGCTGCGCCGGCCCCACACCAATGGCCGCCAGCGCGCCCATATGGCCCTGCTTGATCAGGCTGCGCAGACCATGGCGCACCAGCCGCTCGCGCTCCCGCGAGGCGCCCTCGAGCCAGCGCACCGCCAGTTGCGCCACGCGGTCGGGGTGGTCCTTGGCGATGTCGTTGAGGTTGTTGGCCACGGAGCGGCGCACATACTCGCTGGAATCGTCCTTGAGCTGCTCCAGCAAGACCAGCACCGGGCCCGGTTCCGCGACGAAACGTGAAAGCCGCCTACCCCAGGGCAGCCTGGGCCGGGTGCCCTCGCTGATCCAGCGCCGCACGTGCGGATCGGGGTCGTCGATCAGTCCCTCCAGCCAGGCCAGCGTGCGCTCCGGATCCGCCTCCAGCAACGGCCGGATCGCGAACTCACAGCTGAAGCAGCGCGTGAGCGCATGCATCGTCGCCAGCGCTTGGTCCCGGTAGGCCAGACTCTGTCGCTCGACGTAAGTACAAAACGGCCAGTGCCAGAACCCGTCCGTGCTGCCCTCAGTCTCACTCTGCGGCGGATCGCTGGCCGCCAGCAGCTGGGCGAACGCCCGCGGTGGATCGGGATCCAGCGTCGACTCCAGCGCATCGACGATGTGATCCACCCGGGCCTTCAGCTCCAGTTCGAGCAGCCCGCTCTCTGCTCGCCGGCTGAAGCGCACCCGTGGAAACTGCGGGGTCGCCGCAGCCAGCCGCGCGCCGATCTTGCGCACCGTCGCGCGATTGAACATCTCCTTGAATGGCTCGCCCATCTCAGGAGGTCCTCCGAATCAGCTGGAGCTGCTAGAAATCGCAGCCCTTGACGGTCTTCCGGCTGTTGGCCTGGGCGCGACGGATCGCTTCCTTGACCGCGCGGGTGACCTGGTGGCCAATGTCGTTCCAGGCATCGCCGGAAATACGCATGTTGGCTTCGGCAAAGAGGACCTTGACCTTCGACTTGACGATGAAATCGGATGCCTGAATCTGATTCGGCTCTGCCATGCTGCTCTCCTGTGTTGCTCTGTGACCTGCCTTCGGGGGTGGCCCGGAGGTGGGCGACACCCTGCTCCGGCAATCGCGTTGCTGCAAGGATACCCCACTCAGAGCCAAGGAGCAGCCTCGAACAGTGGATTTCTTGATTGACCCTGAATCTTGGTTCAAGGTGTAGCTTCCAGCCAATACACCC
>CAZMLI010000366.1:0-4849 GCA_964566865.1 uncultured Planctomycetota bacterium | reverse complement strand
CGTTCACGCAGGTCGATCGAGAGGCAGCGCGCGACCATGTTGACCGCCGACTTGGAGGATCGGTAGAGATAGCTGCCGCCGCTGGTGCAGTCCGCGATGCTGCCCATCTGGCTGGTGACGATCACGATCTTCTTTTGCTCGCTGCGCGCGACGTGCTCGACGAAGGCCTCGCAGACCCGCAGCGGCCCCATGCTGTTGACCGCAAAGCTCTCGGCCCAGGCCGCGTAGTCGATCGTGCCGAAACCGCAGGCGACCTCCCCGTCCCGATCGCCGTAGACGCCGGCGTTGCTCAGCAGTAGGTCGATCGGCTGATCCGCCAGCTCGTCGGCCAGCGTCAGGGCCTGGTCGGTTGCGCTGACGTCCAGCCGGTGTACGGTGACGGTCGCGTTGTCGGCGGCCAGTTGTTGCAGCGCGGTGGCCGCCTCTGGGTTGCGGCAGCCGGCAATGACTCGCCAGCCGTCGGTGGCATATTGCTGGACAAAGTCCAGACCCAGGCCGCGGTTGGCGCCGGTGATCAGTACTGCTGGCATCTCGAGCTCCTATGTACGAGTTGCGACGTAGTGTGCGAAGGCGGCCTGCCAGGGCCGCATCGACCATCCGGTCCCGCCGAGCTTGTCCAGCGCCAGCCGGGAATCGGCCGGGCGGCGGGCGGGCTGGTCCAGTGTCTCGCTCGCGATCGCTTCGATCGGGTTGTTCAGGCGAGCCAGCGCCAGCAACTCAGTGGCGAATCCGTGCCAGCTGGTCGCGCCGGCGTTGGTCACGTGGAACAGGCCGCGATGTCCCTGGCGCACGAGGAAGAAGATCGCGGCGGCCAGGTCGTCGGCCAGCGTCGGGCTGCCGAGCTGATCGGCGACCACCTGCAAGGGTTCTCCCGCTTCCGCCCGGCCGAGGATCTTCTCGACGAAGTTGTTGCCGCCGAGGCCGCAGACCCAGGCCGTGCGCACCAGCAGGTGTTCGACGCCGCTGGCCTGGACCGCTTGCTCGCCGGCCAGCTTGGAGTGGCCGTAGGCCGAGAGCGGGGCGGGGGTGTCGGTCTCGCTGAAAGGCGCCTGGCCGCCCTCGCCGAAGACGAAGTCGCTCGAGACGTGGATCATCCGCGCGCCGTGCCGCTTGCAGCTGTCCGCGATCCAGCCGGGCGCCTCGCCGTTGACCAGCTGGGCCAGCTCGCTCTCGCTCTCCGCGCGGTCGACGTGGTTGTAGGCCGCGGCGTTGAATACCCATTCCGGTCGGGTCTCGGCGATCAGCGTCTCGACGGCATCGCGATCGGTGATGTCGCACTCGTCGCGGGTCAAGCTGCGCAGGTCGAGCTTCGCGCGCTTTGCCAGGTAAACGAATGCCCGGGCGAGCTGTCCGTCGCCGCCAAGCAGGATCCAGGGCGCGCCCGATTCCATCAGCGTTCCTCGTACCACTTGCGGTAGAAGTCGCGGTACTCACCGCTCTTGATCGCTTCCCACCAGTCGCGGTTGTCCTTGTACCAGGCGGTGGTCTCGGCCAGCCCCGCCTCGAACTCGATCTGTGGCTGCCAGCCGAGCTCGTCGCGGATCTTGCTCGAGTCGATCGCGTAGCGCAGGTCGTGGCCCGGACGGTCGGTGACGTATTCGATCATCTCGTCGCCGCAGCCCATGCTGGCCAGGATCGCCTGGGTTAGCTCCAGGTTGGACAGCTCCATGCCGGCGCCGATGTTGTAGACCTCGCCGGGACGTCCCCCTTCGGCGAGCGCCAGCAAGGCGCGGCCGTGGTCGGTGACGTGGATCCAGTCGCGCACATTCTTGCCGTCGCCGTAGAGCGGGACCTTCTTGCCGTCGAGCAGGTTGGTCAAGAACAGCGGCATGACCTTCTCGGGAAACTGGTACGGGCCGTAATTGTTCGAGCAGCGACTGATCACCACCGGCAGTTCGAAGGTGTGGAAGTAGGACATCGCCAGCAGGTCGGCGGCCGCCTTGCTCGAGGAGTAGGGGCTGCGCGGCGACAGTGGCGTCTGTTCGGTGAACAGGCCCTCGGGTCCGAGGGAGCCATAGACCTCGTCGGTGCCGACCTGCAGGAAGCGGGTGATGCCGGCGCTGCGGGCTTGTTGCAACAGCACCGTGGTGCCGACGATGTTGGTCTCGACGAACTGCTTGGGGCCCAGGATGCTGCGGTCGACATGGCTCTCGGCGGCGAAGTTGATCACGATCTCGGTGGCGTCGCCGAAGGCATCGGCCACCGCCGTTTCATCGGTGATGTCGCCGTGCACGAAGCGATAACGCGGGTCGTCAGCCAGGTCGGCCAGGTTGGCCAGGTTGCCGGCGTAGGTCAGCGCGTCGAGGTTGGTGATCTGCGCGTCCGGGCGCTCGGCATGCAGCAGTCGGATGAAGTTGGCGCCGATGAACCCGCAGCCTCCGGTGATCAAATAGCGCGTCATGCGGCTTCTTCAAGCGGCTCGGAATTGCGCAGGCCGATCCAGAGCAGGTAGCCGCCGCCGACGGAGGCCAGCAAGATAAGCATGCCGTGCAGGTGCTGGCCCAGCAGCAGGTAGCCCGTGCTGAGGATGCCGGCCAGGATCATCGTCGAGCCGCCGAGCCAGGCCGCGATCAACCAGCAGGCGCGCGTCTTGTCGGGCTCAGGATCGCCGGCCGCCTCGCGAATGGGCCCCCAGAAACCGAGCGGACGGACCTTGCGATAGAACGAGAGCAACTTCTCCTGCTCCACCGGTTCGGTGAGGAAGGTGACGACGATCCAGACGACGCCGGAGATGAGGGTGATCGCCGGGATGTTGGTCGGGAAGACGAAGATCAGCTTGAGCACCGGGTGGAAAGCCAGCAGCAGGGCCATCACGGTCGAGGCCATCAGTCCGGCGATCTCGCTGGCCGCGCTGATGCGCCACCAGAACCAGCGCAGCAGGTAGACCACGCCGACGCCTGAACCGAAGCCCATCATGAAGTGGAACAGGGTGCGGATGTCCTTCGACCGACTGGCGATCAGCAACGCGATCAGCGCCACCAGCAGCGAGGAGAAGCGCGAGACCCAGACGTAATGGCTGTCGCTCTTGTCCTTGACCATGAACGGGCGGTAGACATCGTTGACCAGGTAGGCCGCCGAGAGGTTGAGGAAGGTATCGATGGTCGACATGAAGGCCGCCAGCAGCGAGGCAAACATCAGCCCCAGCAGCCCCGTCGGCAGCAACTTCATCATCATCATCGGATAGGCCTTCTCGTGGCTGACATCCGGCAAGAGAATCAGCGAGGCCAGCGCGACCAGGATCCAGGGCCAGGGCCGAATGCAATAGTGCGCGATGTTGAACCAGAGCACCGCGAGGAAGGACTGCCGCTCGTCGCGGCAAGCCGACATGCGCTGGATCAGCGCGCCGCCGCCGTCGGAGTTCTTCCAGGCCCACCACTGAATGCTGAAGTAGATCAGCAGCGTGCCGGCGGTCGTCTCCCAGAATCCGATCGAGGCGAGTCCGCCCTCGGGCCACTGCGGCAGCAGCGCCAGTCGCTTGCCGAAGCCCTGCATGTGCAACGTGTAGGACAGCTCGTCGAGACCACCGATGGCATTGACCGAGAGCACGGCCAGCAGCACCGCGCCGCCGAGCGCGACGGCGAACTGCACCAGGTCGGTGACCACCACGCCCCAGATCCCGGCCAGGCCGGCGTAGAGCAAGGAGAACCCGACACAGATCGGGATGCCGATCGACGGATCGATGCCGAGCACCACCTCGACGATCATCCCGCCGGCGAGGAAGACCCAGGCCATCACGATCGAGTTGACCATCAGGCCCATCACCAGCCCGCGGAACCCGCGCAGGAAGCTGGCCGACTTGCCGGAGTAGCGGATGTCCGCCAGTTCGACGTCGGTCACCACCTCGGCCCGGCGCCACATGCGGGCCAGGAAGACCAGGCTGAACATGTGGCTGACCGCCAGCGACCACCAGATCCAGTTGAGGTAGACGCCGTGCGCGCGCACGATGCCGGTCACATACAGCGGCGTGTCGGCGGCGAAGCTGGTGGCGACCATGCTGGTGCCGGCCAGCCACCAGGGCAAGCTGCGGCCACCGAGGAAGAACTCCCCGGTGTTCTTGCTGGCGCGGCGCGCGAAATACAGTCCGATGCCCAGCGTCACCAGGCAATAGACGGCGATCACGATCCAGTCGAGTGGTTCTAGTTTACGGGTCACGGCGGCGGCATGATGCCCCAGCTTGGGGCGAAGGTCTAGCGCTTCTCGGGTAGTTTTGCCCTGAGCAGCACGTTCTTCTCGGGCTGTTTCTGGCTCAGATCGATGGTCAGTTCATTGCGGATGTGCAGCCAGCGCAGCGGCACCGCCGAGTCGACCGAGGTGTCGCGATAGATCGGCACGATGAAGCGGACCGTCCATCTGCCGCTCCGGTATTCGACCTGATAGATGTCCAGCCGGCGCTCGACCAGCTTGCCCGCCTTGCGTGTTTCTTCCTGCACGAGCACCCGTGAGCGCCGGACGCGCCCGGCGAGCGTCAGCGCGCGGCGCTTGACGCCTTTGCCCGCGCGAGAGGCCAGCCAGCGTCCCAGAGAGCGTCGCCGCTGATAGGTCAGCACGTCCATCGGCATCGTCGGCGTCTCGCCGCTGAGGTTGAGGTAGACCGCCTTGGGGGTCACGACCAGCATGTCGTAGCGGTCCGGCCAGAGCCGGTCGGCCCGGTAGACGCCGTCCTTGCCCCGCATCAAGCGCCGGACGTGCTGGCTGCTCAGGCCCAAGACGCGAACCGACTGGATCTCGTCGATCTGATCGGTGCGCAGCGCAATCTGGCAGGGGAGCACGGCGGGCAGCGGGCCGAGTCGCAGCTCGACCACGTGCAGCAGGTCCTTGCGCGTCTGGCCCAGCTTGCCGCGCTGGTGGC
>CAZMLI010000365.1:0-4859 GCA_964566865.1 uncultured Planctomycetota bacterium | reverse complement strand
GCGGTGCGGATGCCGAAGAAGCTGAAGAAGCCGCGCAGGTTGCGCTCGAGGTCGCGCCAGCTGCGCATCTTCAGTCCGCGCTTGAGCAGGTAGGCCGGGCGCATGTAGAACCGGCGGATGGCCTCGGACGAGAGCTTCGCCATTTCCTCTTCGGTCATCTCATTGGGTACGAACGAGATCAGGTTGGGGGCCCAGTTGCCGGTCAGTCGCCCCTTCTTCTCGATGCCCTGCGCCATGTGCGTGCCGGGGAAGGGGGTCAGCTTGAGGAAGATCGCATAGTCCAGGTCGATCTCGATCGCGAAGTCGACCGTCTTCAACCCCATCTCGTAGGTCTCGCCCGGCAGGCCGAAGATGAAGGTGCCGAGCACCTCGATGCCGTAGGACCGGATCATCTTCACCTTCTCTTTGATCTCCGCCAGCGTCAGGCCCTTCATGATCGCGTCGAGCGTCTCCTGGTTGCCGCTCTCGACACCGACCAGGATGCGCCAGCAGCCGGCCTTCTTCATCAGCTTGACCATCGGCTCGTCGATCGAGTCAGCGCGCGAGTTGCAGCACCAGCTGATGTCCAGGTCCTCGTCGATGAAGCGATTGCACATCTCGTACAGGCGCTTCTTCACCAGCGGCAGATCCTCGTCGTAGAACAGGATGTGCTTGAGGTCGTAGGTGTCCTTGAGGAAACGGATCTCCTCGATCACGTTGTCCATCGAGCGTACGCGGAAGTTGGACGAGGCGTCGCAGAAGGTGCAGAGCGCCGGGCAACCGCGCGTGGTCATCATCGTCATCGACGGCAGTCGATTGTAGAACGCCACCGAGGGCGGATAGTCGCGGATGTCGACCAGGTCGTAGTCCGGGAAGGGCAAGGAGTCGAGGTCCTTGAAGAAGCCGCCCAGGTTCAGCTTGGGCTTGCCTGCTTCTGCCTCATCGCGATAGACCAGGCCCTTGATCTTGGAGAGGTCCATGTCGCTCTCGAGCGCCGCGACCAGTGAGACGATCGACTGCTCCGCGTCGCCGGTCAGCCCGTAGTCGACGCCCTCTTCGAGGCAGTGCAGCTTGACGCCGGTGACGTGCGGTCCGCCGACCAGCGTGACCACCTCGGGCCGATCCGACTTGATCATCCGGCAGAGGTCGACGGTGCGTTTCCAGGCGAAGGTGGTGCAGGAGAAGGCGACGATGTCCGGCGCGAAGGCGTTGATTTCGTCCACGACCCAGTCGAGCGCTCGGTCCATCCCGTCGACGTAGCCGGTATGGTGGCCCACTTGTTTGAGGCAAGCCGAGAGGTAGAGGATGCCCAGCGGAGGGGTGGCGCCCGCAATGCTCGTCTTGTCATTGCTCATGCGCGGCGGATAGCACTCCTTGAAGCTCCAAGGGGCGGTGATGAACAGGACGCGCTTCATGAGGACCTCATTGTACGCAGCGGGGTGAGGAACGTCCAGCCGATGGCGAGCACGGAGATCAAGAACTCCAGGAACAGGGTCGGCCAGCAGCGCAGGGCAAACCAGCTGCCACGCTCCTTGCGGACGAAGCGGAAGAACGGCAGGTTGGTCAAGCCGACCAGCAGGAACGGCAGGATTTGCCCCAGCGCGGCCTGCTGGGC
This sequence comes from uncultured Planctomycetota bacterium, assembly GCA_964566865.1. Classification (GTDB taxonomy): domain Bacteria; phylum Planctomycetota; class JACQVV01; order JACQVV01; family CAZANL01; genus CAZMLI01. The sequence goes on along the minus strand of CAZMLI010000365.1, from coordinate 3,265 downwards.
TGGAATGAGCCAGTAGAGGGCGGGCGAGAGCAAGAACAGGCCGGCGAGCAGCACGCCGAGGCTGAAATGCCAGGGCAACGCCAGCCGGTCCTGACTCGAGAACAGCTCGCCGAAGGCGCCGAACGGGAACTTCCCCAGCAGGTAGCGCGCCATGTCCCGGCTGCGGCGGAAGTGGCTCGAGATCAGCGTACGCAGGCTGTAGTGCTTCATGTGCGTCACCTGCAGCCCCGAGTCGAAGCGCACCGAGGGGCCGTCCGCCGAGAGCCGGCGGCCCATGTCGATATCCTCGATCGTGGCCGCGACGATCTTCTCATCGAAGCGGCCGGCCAGCTCGAAGGGCTCGGCGCGGATCGCGCAGATCGCCGTCAGCAGCGTGCTGGTCAGCGCGGGCGCTTGATCGCAGATGAAGAACATGTAGTCGTTCTTGTAGATCGAGAAGAAGTTGACGTAGATCGGGTTGCGGGTGAACAGGCCGGTCAGCGCGGCGACCCCGGAGTCCTCGAAGTGGCTGGCGATCTGCGAAAAAGTATCCGGCTGGATCAGCACGTCGTCGTCGAGGAAGACCAGCACTGATTCGCTGGCCAGGCTCGCGCCCAAGTTGCGCGCGCAGGCCGGGCCGCTGCGTCTTTCGAGCCGATGCAGCGAAACGGTCGGGAATTCTTCGACATACTTGCGTGCATCCTGTGCACTGGCATCGTCGATCAACAAGATCTGTGCCGGCTGCGGATCGGCCGCGGTCAAGGTGCGCAGCATCTCGCGCACCAGCCGGGGCCGGGTGGTCGGAATGATCACGCTCAGCGGCACGGTGGCCTGGGTCACTTCCGTCGTCTGCATCTGGCTCAAATGAAATCTTTCTTCGGGATCTGGTCGCTGCGAACATAACGCGTCAACTCGAGCAAGCCGCGTGCGATGTCACCCGGCGTGCGAATCAACTGCGGAATGCGTCGCAGCGCATAACTGGGCCGCATGTAGAAGCGGCGATAGAACTCCTTCTCGCGTCTGAAGAAATTCTGATCTCCATCCCCGGCGAAGGCCACCTTGAATGGAAAAAGCGAGAAATCGAGCTCCTGCGTGACCTGGCTGTAGAGCTCGGTTCCGGGCCAGTACTGCATCCGCGTCACGATCACGTAGTCCAGGCCCGTGCGCAGGGCGAAGTTGACCGACAACTGGAAATCTTCCTCGGTCTCGCCCGGCGCGCCGACGATGAAGAAGGCGGAGACCTCGATCCCGTGCTTGCGTGCGAGCCGGATCTGCTGCTCCATCGTCTCGACCTGCACCCCCTTTTTGTACTGATCGAGCAGTCGCTGCGACCCGCTCTCGACCCCGCAGTACATCCGCTTGCAGCCCGACTTCTTCATCAGCGCCAGGCCCTCGTCGTCCAGGCAGTCGAGCCGGGTCAGGCAGGTCCAGCGCAGCTTCAGCTTGCGGTCGAGCATGCCCTGGCAGATCTGCTTCAGCCGCTCCGGCACCAGCGTGAAGGTGTCGTCCATGAAGCGGATGTTGGGGATGCCGCTGGCCGCCAACTCGCTCAGCTCCTCGAGAATGTTCTCGGCGCTGCGCGTGACGAACTTCTGGCCGTACATCCGCACGCAGTAGGTGCACTGGAACGGACATCCACGCGCCGAGAGCACCGCCGCGATCGGCCGCCCCAGATAGGACTCGCTGTAGAGATCGCGCCGGATCATCCCGTGGTCCGGGAACGGCAGGTCGTCGAGGCTGGTCAGGCGGCGGGTTTTCGGTCCCTGGACGATCTCGTCGCCCTGCCGCGTGACCAGTCCCGGCGCCAGCGCCGGGTCGGCGCCGTCGGTCAGCACGTCGAGATAGTCCGAGAACGGATGCTCCGGCTCGTCGCAGAACAGCGCGTCCAGCCGGGTGTTGCGCATCACCTCCTCGGGCCGCTGGCTGGGCAGATAGCCGAAGGCGGTGACCTTGCAATCGGGCTGGGCCAGCTTGATCCGGTCCAGGTAACCCATGTCCTCGGTGAAGCAGCCGAATCCGCTGAGCGCGACGATCAGCTCGGGCTGGATCCGCTCGATCGCCGCCAGCACGCCCTCGATGTCCAGATCTTCGGCGATCGCGTCGAGCATCTGCGCCTGCCCGTCCTTCCACTGCGTCACGATCGAGGCCAGTCCCATCAGCTCGATCGGCGGGACCAGGAAGTTCGGCGCGTAGTAGCTGGCGACGAAGCGGCGCTGTAGTCGTCCCGCGGCGTGCGGTAAGTTCAGACAGAGCACCTTCATGCCGCCTCCTCTTGCGGCCGCGGCAAGGGTGCGCTCGCGGTCGCGCTCGCGCTGTTGCGGATCAGCGCGCCCAGACCCAGGTCCTCGAGCATCAGGAACACCGCGCCGAGCAACGTCGTCGGCGCCAGGATCACCAGATGCGCCGCCAGCGCAATCGCCAGCGCTTCTTCGACCGCGAATCCGCGCGCGACCAGCAGGGCGCTGATCGCCGCCTCATAGATGCCGACCGCGCCCGGCAACAGCGGAAAGGCGAAGACCAGAAAGCTGGTGACCAGCATCGCCAGTGCCAGCTCCGCGCTCGCCATCCCGAACGCACTGAGAATCGCCCAGAACATCGCGAACAAGGTCAACCACTCGAGCAGGCAGACGCCCGCCGCCGGCAGCGTTCGCCCGCGTGTGGCGCGCACCCCCTCGATCAGCTCCGCGACCAGACGTCCGACAAAGGAAGGCGCCCAGTTCCGGTTTCTGGAGAAGCTGTAGATCAGCCCGAACAGGAGGGCGACCGCAGCCAGCCCCAACCCCGCGCCGTAGAGCTCCCGCGGCAGCGTCAAGTTGAAGGCCAGCAGCCCCAGCAGCGTGACCAGCGCCAGCACGTCGAGCGTGCGCTCCACCGCGATCGTGCCCAGAATACGCGCCCGCGGCAGTCCCGTATGGTGTCCGATCAGGTGCGCCCGCACCAGCTCGTCCAGCCGAAACGGCAATACATCCGTCACCAGCGCCCCGATCACCGTCGCGCGAAACACCGGCGGGTAAGCAATCGATGTCGACCCGCGCAGCAACGTGCGCCACTTCAGCGCGCGCAACGCAAACGCCAGCAGGTCGATGATCCCCGCCAGCAGCAGCCAGCCCAGCGCGATGCCCGACAGCGCCTCGACCAGACGGGCCCACTCGATCTGTCGCCCAACCAGCGCGAGCGCGACACTTCCCAGCACCAGTCCGGCGCAAAGTCGCGGCCAGGAGAATGCGTGGGTAGGCTTGTTGGGCGGTGGTTCGGGCACAATCTCACCATACTACCAAATTGGCGC
>CAZMLI010000364.1:0-4859 GCA_964566865.1 uncultured Planctomycetota bacterium | reverse complement strand
GCTGCCGTCCGCGAAGGCGGCGACGATCTCGAGCGCGCCATCCCAGTCGAGATCCAGCAGCAGCGGAACCGCGCGCAGCTCCCTCGGGGTGAGGTAGTCCCAGCCCGTGCCGCCGTCCGACAGTACGCGCAGGCGACGGTCGGTCGCGCCGAAGACGACCTCTGGTTTGCCATCGCCGTCCAAGTCGGCGATCGCCCCGGGCAACTGGATCCAGCCGGTGGTCTGCTCGTTGCGCCAGAGCCGCCGGCCCGTGCCGTCGAACAGGCTGAAGGACCGATTCCACGAGCCGACGCCGATCACGCTGCCCTGCTTGCCCGCCCCCCGCCCGACGCTGGGCCGGGCCGTGACCTTGCCGCCGATCGGTGCCGCTCGCAGCAGCACGCCGTCCCGGCCGTCGAAGACGTAGAGCGTGCCCGCGTCCGCTGACGGATGACCGGCCAGCGCCAGGTCCGGCACACCGTCCGCATTGAAGTCGGCCGCCACCGGCAGGGTCAGCCCGCTGGCGGGCGGGCGAGCCCGCCAGAGCAAGCGACCGTCGTCGCCGCCGTGTGCCTGCAGCCGCTGAACGCCCTTTTCGTCTCGCAACAACAGCACGTGATCCAGAATCCCGTCGCGCGTCAGGTCGACCGAGAGATGCGTGATCAGTCGCGTGCTGGACAGCACGACCAGCTCGCGGATGCGCTTCCCGCTGCGGCCGCAGTGCAGCACCAGCCGCCCGCTGGCCAGTCCGATCGCCAGGTCCGGCGCGCCATCTCGGTCCTGGTCGCGGATCCGCGTCAGCGAGCGCAGCCCAGGCAGCTTGATCGTCCAGTGCGGCTTGATCTTGCCCGAGGGCTGCCAGCCGGAGATGCACTGCAGGGTCGCGTCGGTCATGCCGATCAGCAGATCCGGCCGACGGTCTCCGGTCAGGTCGGGCTGGCTCTGTAGCAGCGTCACGCCGTGGGGCAGCCGGTGGCGCCAGAGCAGCCGACCGAAGAAGCCGTCGATCGCGTGCAGGGTGTGGTCTTGCGACACCGCGATGAAGTCGGGACAGCCGTCACCGGTCAATTCCGCCGTGACCAGTTGCTGCAGCATGTCACCGGCGTCATAACGCCAGATCTCGCGGCTCGCCAGCAGCACGCGCAGCACGTTGGTCTCGCGCTCGGTCTCGTCGGACCCGAGCGCGCGAACGTGGAACGGCAGGCGCTGCTTCGAAAAGTGGTTCTGCTTGGTGACGTAGACATCATGCCAGCCGGTGCGCAGCCGCCCCTGCCAGTGCGAGGTGAAGCGGCGCTGCTCTCCGCTCTTGCGGTGCACCAGCCGCAACCCGACGGCACCGGGGCCGCCGGAGATCGTGACCATCGCCGTCAGCGGCGCGAGCGGTTGCTCGATGTGGCTGGTCTGTCCACCCGCGATCACCCGCTGAACCTCGGTCAGCTGGTAGTTCTCCGCCGTCAGCCTGAATTGCCAGGGTCCGTTGGACAGTCGCAACTGGCGGCCGGCCACGGACCGGCCGAGGTCCCGCCACTTCCCGCCTGTCGGGCGTCCCTCGATGCGCGCGCCGTAAGGCTGGCTGGTGATGACCAGCATGCCGTTGGCCGGGATCATCTTGATCGTCAGCTCCTGCAGTCGCCCGGCGCGCAGGTGCAGGTCGCCTTCGTACGGTTCGAACTGCGGGTGGGTCAGCACCACACGGTGGTAGCCGGGCAGCAGCCAGATCCGCTCTCCGGCGGCGAGCGTCCTGGGCGAGCTGGCGTCGATGCTGATCCAGCTCCCGACCGGGAACTCCTCGAAGGTGACCGCGCCGGGGAACCCGTTCTCGAAACCCAGGTAGCCCATCAGCGCGGCCAGGCTGAGCAGGGTCACCGAGGCCAGGCGGTTGCGACGAATCTTGCGCCACGCGCGTCGCACGGCACTCATCGGCCGGGCCTCGATCGGTTTGCCGGCCAGATAGCGGTCGATATCGCTGGCCATCTCGTCGGACGTCTGGTAGCGCCGCCTCGGCTCCTTGTCGAGCGCCTTCAGGCAGATCGCCTCGGCATACCTGTCGACGGTCGGGTTGAGCTGGCGCGGCGAGAGCGGGTCGGTATGGACCACCTTGTAGAGGATCTCCGGGATCGAGTCACCGCTGAACGGCGGCATCCCGGTCAGCATTTCGTACAGCACCGCGCCGATGCTATAGACGTCGCTGCGCGGGCCGATCGACTCGCGCCAGCCCTGGGCCTGTTCGGGTGACATGTAGCCTGGCGTGCCGAGGATGCTGCCCGACCGGGTCAGGTTGGTATCGTGGTGCTTGGCCAGACCGAAGTCCATCACGCGCAACTCCCAGGACGGGTCGTCCGGGACCAGCATGATGTTGCCGGGTTTGAGGTCCCGGTGAATCACGTCCTTGCTGTGGGCATAGGCGATGATGCGGCAGAGCTGCGCGCAAAGCTGCAGTCCGCGGCGAGGCGGGATGCGTTCCAGACGAATGACCCGCGCGAGCGTCTCTCCGTGGATCAGATCCATCACCATGTACGGCGTATCGCCGGAGGTGTCGACGTGGTGAATCCGCACGATGCCCGGGTGCGACAGCCGGGCCATCGTCCGGGCCTCGTGCAGAAAGCGATCCGCTTCCTCGCCGACGTTGAGGAACTTGACCGCCACGTCGCTGTTGAGCTCGATGTGCCGGGCCCGATAGACGATGCCCATGCCACCCTGCCCCAGCTTGCCCTTCATCTCCAGCGGCCCGATGCGCTGCGGGACCCGTGCCTCCCCGGCCTCGACGTTGCTGACGTGGCCCACCTCTGTCTCGAAGTCCCCGGGCAGGGACTGCCGGACGGTCAGCTCCTCTTCGGGAGGCGGGTCGGTGTTCACGCGACCGGGTCCAGCAGATCGTCGAGCAACGCGACCAGCGCGGGGCCCACCCGCTCCAGGTCGTGGCGCTCGCTGAAGTGCGACTGCGCCGAGCGCGCCGTCTCTTCGAAGTAGGGAGGGTCGCTGGCCAGCCTGGAGAGCGCGGCGATCATGTCCTCCATCTTTCCGCGGGCCAGGCAGCCATAGGCCCCGTCGGCCAGGGCGCCGTCCGGGTCCACCTCGAGGCTGCAGACCGGTGTGCCGGCGCGTTGCGCCTGGAGGAAGGCGTGGGGATAGCCCTCATATTGCGAGGTACTGACCAGCGCCAGTGCCTGCTCGAACAATGCCCCGGTCTGCGCGAAGGGCACCGGACCGGGCAGCTCCACATTGGCCAGCTCGCGCGCGGCCAGGCGGACTGCGTCGGCCACCTCGCCTTCGAGCCGCCCGACCAGTCGAAACTGCAGCTCGGGCAGTGCGCGGGCCAGCTCGAGCACCACCTCCGGCCGTTTCCAGCTCTCGAAGCGCCCGATCCAGAGCACGAAACGGCGGTCGGCGTGTGGCCGCGGCGCGGCGGCAACCGGCGGATGGGCGTAGGGCAGCACCGCGGCATCGATCTGAAAGGTCTGCGCCAGCAACGTGCGCTGCCGCTGGGTCAGCGCGATCACCCGGTCGGCGGCGCGCAGGCCGCTGCGAAACAAGCGCCCGCGAAGGAACTGCCAGCGCAGGTACTCCCCGGTGCAGTCGATGTCATGCGCAACGCGGTAGACAAAACGTTTCCCGTTGCGTCCGCACCAGCGCGCGAGCAGTCCGGTCTCCGCCCCGGCGGCCCCCTGGAGCACGATCTCGGGCTGGATCTGGGTCAGGCGGCGCGCCATCCGCCGAGGAACCGAGAAGCGATTCCACGGCTTTCCAGGACGATAGAACGGATGCAGGATCACCCCATCAGGATGATCGGTGATCGGCGCGTCGCCGATGCCGTCCCAGCTGGCGATCAGCGCGTGCACCTCGAACTCGGGTCGCTGCGCCAGCCAGCGGGAGAGGTAATAGATGTCGATCTCGGCGCCGCCATGCCCCAGAGGACAAGATGGCTCGAACAGCGGCGCGGCCTGCGGGCAATAGAAAGCGACTCTTGGCATCGAGGAGGTGGCCGCGAGGTCAGCCGGACGAACTGTCCCCCTGCTCGTCCGAGGTCTTTTGCTGGGGTGGCGGAATGGCGACCAGAGTCTTGCCCTTCTCGAGAGCCGGTTCCTCCGCCGTATCCTCGGGGTCATCCAGCTGGTCGCTGTCGGGCACTTGTTCGCAAACATGGTCGAGCGTGGCCCGTTCGTCGTCGTACAGGTCGCCAGCGCCAGATTTGCGCATCGCCTGCAGACGCGCGATCTGCATCCGACCGAGGTACCCACCGTCGAGCAGAAAATCCAGCAACGGTAAGCCGCGGCTGACTTCGCGGAAGCGCACGCGTGCCTTCTCGGCGTCCTCTTCGGGGAGGATTTTCAGACGGGCGAAGAGGTCGAAGATCTGACCGTCATCAGGTTTGCTCATGATCTGGCGATTGTAGCCTCCGGGGCAGAGCAATACAATCGACGATGATGTGTGGCATCTGTGGGATTTACCGATCCGCCCCCTCCACGCCCGATTGCGCGGCGACGGTTCGGCGGATGATGGGTCGGCTCGCGCACCGCGGCCCCGACGCGGAGGGTCTCGAGACATTCGGCGGCGGCGGTGCGAGCGTGACTCTGGGACACCGGCGTCTGTCGATCATCGGCATCTCGAGCGGCGACCAGCCGATCGGCAACGAGACAGGCGACGTGCAGGTCGTGGTCAACGGTGAGATATACAACCACCGGGCATTGCGCGAGCGGCTCGAGGCGCAAGGGCACCGGTTCTCGACCGAGAGCGACAGTGAGACGCTGGTCCATCTCTACGAGCAGCACGGCCTGGCCTTGCTGGACGAGACCGTCGGCATGTTCGCCTTCGCCCTCTGGGATGGTCCGCGCGGACGTCTGGTGCTGGGACGGGATCGGCTGGGACAAAAGCCGCTGTAT
>CAZMLI010000363.1:0-4914 GCA_964566865.1 uncultured Planctomycetota bacterium | reverse complement strand
GCGCGGCCTATGCCGTGGGCGAAGGGCCGGGCCCGCTGAATCACTTCTGGAAGCTAGACCTGGAAATTGATAGCTAGGAACCGACAGCTAGAAACCGACAGCTAGAATCCGACGAGTGCCGGTAGCCCGTGTCCGGGCGCCTCGGCCGGCTGTAGCAGCGCCATCAGCTCGGCGTCGAGCACGACCGGTTTGGTCACGTCGGTGATGTTCTCCGACTTCTCCCAGGCGTCAGTCAGCACCTCGAGTTGCGGGCGCCGGGGGTCGTCGCCGGCGCCGACCACGCGGGCGAGTCGGCCGTCGCCCAGGCGAACCCAGCTGCCGACCGGATAGTGCGAGAGCGAGCCGAGCAGGGAGCGGTAGACACCGCTCTGAATCTTGCCGGTATCGGCCAGCTTGCCGACCTGATCCAGCGCCACCTCGGGGTGTTGCGCGTCGCGATGCGGCCGGGCCGAGGAGATGGCCTGGTAGACATCCGCCGCGCCGACGATCTGGGCGAACGGGTGAACCTGGCTGCCGCTGGCGCTCGCCGGGTAGCCGGTGCCGTCCAGGCGCTCGTGCGACTGATAGACCACCACGGGTGTCGAGATTGGCAATCCCTCGATCTTGCCCAGCAGCTCCAGGCCGTGGATCGGATGCTGTTGCAGCAGGTCGGCCTCCCGCGCGTCGAAGCGCCCCTGCTTCTCGCGGATTTCGCGCGGGATCTTCAGCATGCCGATATCGGCCAGGTAGGCGCCGTAGGCAATCTCCAGCACGTCGGAGAAACCGTAGCCCAGCGTCGTGGCCATGTTGATCGCCAGGATCGTGACCTTGACCGATTCGCTGCAGATGAAGTCCAGATCGCGCTGCTCGTTGACCAGCGCGAGCAGCAGCGGGCGATCGATCCGGTAGGCGTTGATCAGATGGGTCAGCAACGGATAGAGCGACATCGCGTCGATGTGCTTGTCATCGTTGATCAGGCGGTGGTGCAGGGTCATCGTCTGGGTCACGGCCCGGTTGTACAGATCGAGGTAGGCCTCCTTGCGCAGCGGCGTGCGTGACGCCTGCGGCTCTCGATCCACTTGCTCGAGCAAGCTTGCCGCGCGGTCCCGCTTGGGCGCCGGCCACGGCTGGGTCACGATCGGCTCGGTGATGACCTCGCCCGACGGGATCTGCTGGACGCGGGTGAGTCCTTCGGGTGGCAGCTCGTAAATCTGCTCGATCTCGGCGATCGCTCGGCGGAAGCGATGATAGGACGGCTCGTCAAGGCCGCCGCGCCGCCGGACCGTGATGCGATCCAGCCCGGATCGCAGTAGCTGTTCGGTCAGCGCGGGGGTGATCTCGGTCTGCCAGCCGACGATCACTCGATCGTCGCCGTCGACCAGCGGGAAGGAAATGATGTCATCGGCGCGTAGTTGCGCCGTCGGGATCAGCTGGTTACTCGCGTGAGCCATCAGCCGCAGGATGCTGTCGTACTTGTCCAGCAGGTAGACTGTCTGCACGCCGCATTCGTTCAGCAGCCGCAGATGGATCGATGTCAGGTCGGCACCGAAGGGCACGAGAACCTGGCAGCAGGGGTGCACGAGGGTGTACGGAATCCCGTCTTCAGGGACCAACTCGTTGACCGGCAAATGATGCACGCGCTACCTCCAAGAACCCCAAAACTGACGTTGCTAGAAGGTAATGCAATTGGCGTGCCGCGGGGCGTCAGTCGCGGAAAGCCATCCTGGCGTTATGGTTGTGTCAATCAAGCTCCCGCGCTACTGCGTTACGCTTCGTAACGCGCCGCACGATTCGTATCAGTCTGCTCCGGCGACCTCGGTTTGCGACATGCCACCCTTTTCGGAGAGCGCGACCAGCCGGATCTTCGTCGCGTCGCCGCTGGGTTTGCCCCTCAAGGCGAAGCGCAGCGTGATGCTCTGGCCGCCAGCCAGCGGGCCGAACTTCTGCACACCACTTTGACCGTCGGCCAGCCGCATTCCGGCCGGCAGCCGGATGCCCAGCATGTCGCGGGCGTAACGACCGACTCGCAGCCCCTGCTGGGAGAAGGTCGGCATCTGGCCGACGTTGGTCAACTGCACCGTCAACAGGTTGCCGGCGATCGCCGCCTTGCGGATGACCAGGCTTGGCGCCTGGCGCGCCTGGTCGAGCATGAACAAGCCGATCTTGTGGCAGATGCCCGCGAGATGGGACGGCGGCGGGTTGCGCTGGACGAAGGGGTTCCAGCCGCCAATCTCGACCTTGCCCAGCGTCGGATGATTGAATGGCTTCCAGGCCAGCGTGCCCTCGCCATTGAGTTCCTTCTCGTTGAACTCTCGCCAGCGGCGGGTGGCGGAGCGTCCGCGAATCGACTCCAGACCGCCCCAGAAGCTGGTCCGCTTGCGCGTGTCCTTGCCCGGCGGCCGCCAGAGCTCCGCGGTCAAGGCGTACATGCCGAGTCGGCCGAATGCGTGATCGAGCAGGGCGCCGTAGATGCGGCGGCCGGTGCCATAGGGCCGACTGTAGGCATTATTACCGGTGCGCAGCGTGTAGGCTTCGGCCAGCTTGTCGAAGACGGCCATGTCGGCCTTGTCGATGTCGCTGTCGGCCAGCGCGCCGTAGGGGCGGAACAGGATGCCGCCGTAGGTGTGCAGCGACTGGACCGTCGCGATGTTGCGCGCGCCGGTGAGGAACTTCAACACCGCTCGCGCTTCCGGCTCGCTGGGCTGCTTGAGCTTGCCCGAATAGCCCATCGGCGGGTAGTTTCGGTTGAGGTCGACGCCACCCGGTCCGTCCTCGTTGATGCGGCCGTCGCCGTCGTTGTCGATGCCTTCGGTGTAGAGCTTGTAGCGCTGTCCGCTGCTGCTCCAGCCTGCGCGGGTCATGTAGCGCGTATTCTTGACCGCAACGTAGCGCCCGCGGGCGTGCGGGACCCGCATCTGCGTCACCAGCCCGTCGCCGTTGATGTCCTCGGGCCCGTCCTCGTCGGCTCGCCCGTCGCGATCGTTGTCACGCGGCCGGAGGTTGCCGCGCACCTGGATGCCCGAAAGCGCCAGCTCGTTGGCATCCGGGTTGACCCGTGGCACGATGTAGAATACGTGCGTTTTCAGCAAGTAGGACAGGCTGGGGTGCGCGCGCTTGCGCAGCAGATAGTCGGCCAGATAAAAGGCGGCCTCCGAGCTGGCGATCTCGTTGCCATGGTGGCCGCCGTCGATGTAGATCCCGGTCTTGCGCTCCCCGTCGCCGGTTTCCCGGTCGGTCACGCTGATCAGCCAGATTTCGCGGCCCTGGATGCTCTTGCCCAGCGAGCGTACGCGCACATAACGCTTGAATTGCTTGCCCCACTGCCGCAACGCGCGGGTGATCTCGTCGTAGCTGTGGTAGCGGTCGAAGCTGATCGAGGGGGAGTCTGCCTGCGTGGGTTGTGTCAGCAGCAGGAGGATGGCGAGCGTAAGGATCTGTCTCATGCAGTAGATACGGCAATCGAAGAAGATCGTTGTTAAAAGTGGCGAGGCCCCGGAAATCAACCGGGACCTCGTCGTGTTCTCTCAGGCAGCCTGTACTAAGAGCAGGCTTCGCCGGCTTGCTCGTCAGGAGGCAGGCCGCCTCCGGTGTGAGTTTCTACAATTGACTTCCAATGGATCACCTCCTTTTCTGACGAGCCCTGCGCGGTACCGACCGGATCGGCTTGCGCGCGTGTTTGCCCCACCATAGTGCGATCTATGGTGCCATGTTGTTATGAACTATAGCCCATCTGGTACCTCAGACGCAAATCTTTTTAGCGTCCCTCAGCGAGCAGTTTGTGGATCTCCTGGCCATCTCGAACAGCCGCGTAAGCGGGATGCGCCAGCTCCCCGCGCACTCGGTTTCGGGCAGCGCCGAGCTGGATCACCTCGGCCAGTGTTTGCACCAGCTCAGACAGCTTGCCGAGCCTGGCCTGGGCTCGCGCCAGCAACCAGAACGGCTCGAACACCACCTGCTCCCTCAGCTGAAAGTAGCTTGCCCGGCGCAGCATCCGGATGGCTGCCTTGTGATCTCCCTTCTTGCTGGCGTGGTCGGCGGCGCGAAGCAGCGCTGCGAGAGGGTGAACCGGGTTTTTCACGCCACGGGGCACTGGAAATGGATTTTCCAGCCAGCGCGCCACGGATCGCTGCTCGAGCGCGATCGCCTCGGTCCACCGCTGTTGCAGCGCCGCGTATTGCGCGAGCGTCCGAAGACCCCGCGCCTGCCAGCGCCCCTGCGTGCGCGCCTGGGCCAGCACTTCGCCCGCCTTGCCGATCTTCCCCTGGCGCATCCACATGTCGGCGAGCAGGCTGCGATACCTGGCATTCTCGGGCCACAGGCTGCAGGCCCGCTCCAGCGCCGCCGTCTGGAATTCCGCAACTGGCACGCCCTTCGGCGGCTGGAGCTGGTCGAGCTGTTCGATCTGCGCGAGGCCCTCGGCGACGGCGCGTTGCTGGCGCTGTGGGAGCCGACTGATCTCCTGCCAGATACCGGGCCGCTCGAGACGGCCTGCATGTGCCAGCAGTCCGACTGAGACCCAGGCGGTCCGGCGTGTCACCTCGGCCGGGTCATGCAGCGCCAGCGAGAGCAGGGTGCGTTTGTCGGCGGCGTCAACATGGGGCAGCAGCACCAGGCACATCGCCGCCAGCCCGCGAATCGTCGGGTGCTCGGCCTCGAAGCTGATTCGCAGGTAATGCGGGGCGATCAGCGGCAGGAATTCGGAGATGCCGTAGAGGCTGGCGCAACGCAGGATCGGGTCGGGCTCCAGGGTGGCCAGGCGCTTCCAGTCGGGCACGGCCGCGAAGTCCCCCCCGCGCATCCAGCGAATGAGCGCGTAGAGCGCGGTGGTCCGGACGACGGGCGACTGCTTGCCGTCGTCGAGCAAGCGCGCGACATAGCGCTGGGTCTCGGGGGTGCGGATGCCGATCACGGCGACGGTCAGTTGAGAACGAACCA
>CAZMLI010000362.1:0-4975 GCA_964566865.1 uncultured Planctomycetota bacterium | reverse complement strand
TCCCTGTTGACACGCTGTTCGAGCAACTTCTGCGCCTTGACACCGATGCAGATCAAGGTTCCCGGAAATACCTCCCGCAGCACCTGGATCATCGTCTCGTCCTCGCACTGCTTGTACTTCTCGCGTAACGTCTTGCGACGATCCTTCATCTCGGCGAGATGGGCCATGCCGGTCTTCGAGCGATGGTCCGCGCGGGCCTGCGCCTCGTCGTGCCGCTTGCGTTCATCTGGCTTCAGGTCTCCCACTTTGACCTTCTCGTAGCGCACGCGGAAATTCCGGACCGCCTCATCGATCGAGCGAGACAGCTCGCTGATATCCTTGCCCAGCACCTTTGCCTCGTCGTGATAACCCAGGGTGAGCCCGGAAACCAGCACGGTGGTCGCGCCTTCCGATGAGCCGGCGGTCGACACCGTCAGGCCCAGCACACCCTCCACGCGCCCGCCGCGAATCTCGCTCCGCGGGTTGGTCATGGTCACATGCCCTCCGGCGACCACCTGGCTGTTGAGGATCAGCCGCTTGACCTCCACGTCGCCATCGGCCTCCACCTTGCTGTTGAGGATCTGAGCGGCGAACAGATCGCCCGTGCATGAGACCAGCCCTTCAGCGCCGCTGTTGATGCTGCCCAGGATCTTTATCGGTCCGTCGCACTGCAGTTGGGCCTCGCCCTGAACGTCCCCCTGGACCTGGATCGAAGTGCGCGAGACGACGGAGAAGCCGGGCAAAATGTCCCCTTCGATGACGATGGGTCCGTCCCAGTCCACATTGCCGAAGCGATAGTCCAGGTTGCCCGGAATCCGCAGCTCCTCGCTGACCTCCAGCAGCCGCCCCGGCTCGAAGTTGAACTGGCCTGAGATGGCGGCCTTCCAGCGCAGCCCTTCCTCGTCGTAGACGTTTGTGCGGGTCGGCGGGATATCGATCCCGCCAGGAATGGCTGCTACCTCCGCGCCCGTGACCGTCTTTCCAGGAGTGCCGGGACCTGGCGGCGTGGCGCTCAGTAACAGGGTATCCTGCTTGACCAGGCAAACGAAACCCCGCTCGCGATAGTCAATCGACTTGCCCGCGCCATCTTCCTTGCCAGCCTCCACGGAGGGGTCGATGCAGAGCTTGACATCGCTGTCCTTGCCTTTTTTCGGCTCGCGGCCGTAGGCCACCTGGTGGCGCACCGCCTCCTCGCCCATGGCGAGCTTGCGCAACAGGCCCTTGATCCGGCTGCGCTTGACCCCGAACACCACTTCGTGGCGGTCCAGGAACTCCATCAGGTCGTCGAAACCGATGGCCTTGCGACCCGAGCTCATCAAGACGCTGAGGAAGGCCCGCTGACCGTCTTCGGAGATGGTCAGCCGCAGCAACCGCTCCTGCTCTTTCTCGGCGTGCTCCTGCTTCTCAGCCTGCTGGTCGCTGCGTTGCTGTTCTTCCTGCTGCATCTGAATGCAGTGTACCCGCTATGCCATCAAGGACAAATCAAGTTGCCCTAACCACCTAATACGCCCTAACACACGCAGGGCCCGGTTCGCCCTGATTTCAGCACAGCCAGCTCCTCCAACCGCTTCACGGATCCAGCTTGCGCAACAGGTCCAGCTGTTCGGCCGTCAGGTTCTTCGGGATCCGAACTCGAACCTCTACCAGATGGTCTCCACGCACACCGCCCGGCCCCGCGATGCCGCAGCCGCCCAGTCGCATCCTGGCGCCCGGTTGCGTACCGGCCGGAATCGTCACGGCCGCGACGCCCTTGAGCGTCTGGACCTCTTTCTTGACGCCGAGGATCGCCTCGACGATCGAGATCTCCACCGACGAGACGATGTGCTTGCCATCGCGCGTCAGCTCCGGGTGGGGCGCGACCTGAACCTCGAGGTACAGATCTCCCGCCATCCCGCCATCTGGCGACGGCTTGCCTTCGCCACTCAGCCGGATTCGCTTGCCGCTCTCGATCCCGGTCGGGATCTTGACTGACAAGCGACGAGCAGCGCGCACGGCCCCCTGACCCTGGCAGGTCTCGCAGGGTTTGGAGATCAGTACCCCCTGCCCCAGGCAGCGTGTGCAGGGCCGGTTGATGGCGAACGAACCTTGTGCGTGGGAGGCCTCACCACTCCCGTGACACTCGGGACAGTCATGGCGATCGGCCTGACTGGCCGCTCCGCTACCGCCGCAGTCCGCACACTGCTGCCGTCGGGGAATGTTTAGCTGAGTCGTACCGCCGCGCACCGCGAGATCGAACGGGATGTCGAGCTTGTGAAAAATGTCATCGCCGCGCTGCGGTCGTGGTCGCTCCGCTTGTTGCGAGGGCCGCCGCCGCTGCTGTTGCTGGCCGCCGAACAGCGAGCTGAGGATGTCACTCATGCCGCCCATGCCGCCCATGCCCGGCCCACCGGGCTGTCCTCCGCCGAAGAGATCCGACAGGTTGACGCCCTCCCCGCCGAAGTTGAAGCCACCCGAACGCAGCGCATCGTACTGCTGCCGCTTCTTCGTATCGGACAGCACGCGCCAGGCCTCGGAGATCTCCTTGAAACGTTCCTCGGCCCGCGGGTTGCCCTGGTTCTTGTCGGGATGGTACTTCCGGGCCAGCGAGCGATAGGACTTCTTGATCGCTTCGACCTTCGCATCCTGCTTGACGCCGAGGATCTCGTAGTAGTCTTTTCCGTTCTGCACCGTGTCAGTATATGCGCACAAGACGTGCCACGAAACCTCCTGCCCCGGGCCAGCTTTTCTCGGGCAGAAACGTCTGCTGCAGCTCGACTTCGAACCCCGGAAAGGACTGCAGAAAGTGGGCGATCCGCTGCTCGTTTTCCTCGCTCTCGATGCTGCAGGTGCTGTAAATCAGCTTCCCGCTTACCGCGACCTGCGGAGCCGCGCACCTCAGCATTCGCCCCTGCAGCTGCGCCAGTTGCGAAATATCCCCGGCCCGCAGCCGCCAGCGTGCGTCAATACGGCGTGCCAAAACGCCGGTGTTGGAGCACGGCACATCCAGCAGCACTCGGTCGAAGGCCGTCCCGGGGCCCAGTGGCAGCGCATCGCCGCGGCCGACCAGCAGCCGCGCGCCCTCCAGCGACAGGCGCTGCAGGTTCTGCTCCAATCGCGCCAGCCGGCCACGCTTGGCATCCAGCGCGAAGAGCTGTAGGTCGTCGACCAGCTCGAGCAGGTGGGTCGTCTTGCCGCCCGGCGCGGCCGCAATTTCCAGCACCCGCATGCCAGTTTCGGCCTCGACCAGCGGGGCGACCGCCATCGCCGACAGATCCTGACAGAAGAACTGTCCCGCCGCGTATCCCGGCAGCAGCGCGGGGGCGCCGCCACTCTCGACCAGGATCGATGGCGGAAGCGGTCCGGCGCTGGCCTTGTGACCTGCCGCCCCCAGCAGGGCCAGATAGTCGTCGCGGGAAATCTGACGCCGGTTGATGCGCAGCGTGAGCACCGGCCGGCGGTTGTTGGCCAGCAAACGTGCCTCGGTCACATCCTTCCCGTCCCGCGCAACCCAGCGCTCGACCAGCCAGTCCGGATGCGAGTGGGCCGACGCCAGGTCGGGATAGCTCGGTGTTCCCATCGACTGCAGTCGACGCAGCACCGCATTGACCAGCTTGACCAGCTTCTTGCGACCGGCCCAGCGGGTGAGTTCGACCGTCTCGTTGATCGCCGCATGGTCCGGGGTGTGGTCCAGGAACAGCAACTGGTAAGCGCCCAGGCGGAGGATCTCGCGCACCTCGCGCGGGATACGATCCGGGTGCGGCAAGAATCGATCGAGCAGATGATCCAGCGTGCCGCGCTGCCGGATCACCCCCCAGACCAGCTCCTTCAGCAGGCCCCGCCCCTGGTCGTTTACCTGCCCGACCGCGGGCGCGTTGGCATAGTGCTCGTCGATCAGCGCCGTCTCGTGCTGCGAGCTCAGCACCCGCAGCGCAGCCTGTAGCGGTGTCATGCGAAGCAACTGCCGGACGCAACCGGGTTGCCACGCAGATACTCGTCGACCGCCATCTCCCGCTTGCCGGCGGGAATCAGCCGATCGATCGCGAGCGTGCCCGCGCCGGTGGCCACCACCAACGTGCCGCCCTCGCTGCTCAGAATGTTGCCCGGCGACGCGCCGGCGACGGCGCCAGCGGGATCGGGAATCGCCCGGGCGATCGTCAGCTCGGCGGACGCCTCGCCTCGCTGCAGGGTGCTGCGCGGACCGGGCCAGGGCAGCATGGCGCGGATCTGTCGATCGACGGTCTGACAGTCGGCGGTCCAGTCGATCCGCCCGTCGCGCTTGTGCAGCAGCTTGCAATAGCTGGCTTCGGACTCCTGCTGCTCGGTCAAACTGACAGGGCCGGACGCCAGCGCCGCCACGCTGTCGCAGACCAGCTTCGCTCCCAGTTGGGCCAGCCGATCGTGCAACTCGCCCGCCGTTTCACGGGGACCGATCGCGGTCTGCGCACAATCCAGTATCGGTCCGGCATCCATCCTCTTGACGATCTGAAAGAAGGTGAGGCCGCCCACCGTGTCCCCGGCCTGGATCGCAGCGTTGATCGGGCTGGGCCCACGATGCTGCGGCAACAGCGAAGCGTGCAGATTGTAGAAACCCAGCGGTGGGATCGACAGCAGCTCCTGCGGAAATATCTCGCCGTAAGCCACGACGACCACCAGATCGGGGGCCAGCGCGCGCAGCGCCTGCTGGAACTCGGGGTCCCGCGCCTTCTGCGGCTGCAGCACCGGCAGCTCCAGCGCATCGGCACGCAGCGCCAGCGCAGGCCGGATCAGCTTGCGCCCACGACCGGCGCGCCGGTCGGGCTGAGTCACGGCCGCGATCAATTCACAGGCCGGAGCAAGGGCCAGACTTTCGAGAGTCGGGACCGCGAACTCCGGCGTGCCGAAGAAGACGAGTTTCAAGCAGTCAGCGAGTGGAAGGGACCTACTACTCGTAGGGATCCCAGATGTACCCGCCGCCCTCCTTGTTCCAGCCCAACCCACCGGGCTTGGCGACGCCGTTGCCTTCGGCGTCGTACCACTC
>CAZMLI010000361.1:0-4980 GCA_964566865.1 uncultured Planctomycetota bacterium | reverse complement strand
GAGCTGCCCAGCTCCTCGCCCAGCTCGGCCCAGCCACGGCCGAGCTTGCGCTGCGCCGCCAGGTAGCGCTCCTCCTCGTCCAGTCGGGAGAGGAAGGCCTCGATCAGCTCTTCGCCGGCCACGATCTGGCTCGGCGAGTGTGCGCCGTCGGCCGGCTGGATCTCGCCCAGGGGTTGCTGTCGGCGGACGTCGCGACGCCCGGCCTGCTGTTGACGGGCGAAGTCGGTCACGCGGTTGCGCGCCATCGTCACCAGCAATCCGATCAGCTTGCTCGGATCGTCCAGATCGAACTGGCCCGCCGTCACCCTGACGAAGAAGTTGCCCAGGATCGACTGGCAGATGTCGGTCGAATCAATCAGCTTGCGCAGCCGCGGATCGGTCAGTCGGACGCGCACCGCCCGGCGGATCTCCGGCTCGAACTGCCGCACCAGTTCCCCGGCGGCCGCGCTGTCACCCGCGCGAATTCGCGCCATCAACCGCTGGAAGTCCTCTTGCTCCGACATCGGGAAACGATTATATGGGTGACGCAGATGATCGAACAGTTCGAGCAGGCCTGGCGACGTGAAGAATTCACCCTGGTCGGCGACATGCTGCGTCGGGCCGGCGAACTCTCAGCCGAGGATCAGCTGGCGCTGTTCCGCCTCGACCAGCGGGAGCGCTGGTTCCGCGGCCACCAGGTGATCGTCGAGGCTTACCTGGCCTTGCAGACCGGCCTGGCCGACGACGAGGAGCTGCTGCTCGACTTCCTCTACGGCGAGGTGTTGCTGCGGGAGGATAACGGTCAGCAGCCCCAGGCGGCGGAGTACCTGCAGCGCTTCCCTCAGCTCGCCGGCCCCCTGAAACGCCAGTTCCAGCTTCACGGCGGCCTTGCCCCGTGAGCCTCGACTGCACCGCCTGCGACTGGAAGATGACGGACCTCTCCGACCCCGCCGCTGCGCTGACGCTCTTCTGCCCTGAGTGCCAGGGCCCCCTGGCTTACCCCGCCCCGGTCACGCGGCAGCTCGACCAGACGACGCTGCAGGCGACGGCCATGACGTCTGAGGCCACGTCGATGGCGGGGCAGGCATTCGGACCGTACGAGATCATCTCGGAGGTGGCGCGGGGCGGTATGGGCGTCGTTTACAAGGCCCGCCACCGGGAGATGGACCGCATCGTCGCGCTGAAGGTGCTGCTCGGCGGAACCGCCACCCGCACGCTGGAGGAGAAACGCTTCCTGCAGGAGATCCGACTGGTCTCTGCGCTGCAGCACCCGCACATCATCTCGATCTACGACTCCGGCGTGCAGGAGCAGCAACGTTACTTCACCATGGAGTACATCGAGGGCGGAACGCTGAACGAGCTGACCGGCCCGACCGCTCACAAGCTGCGCGTGATGGTCTCGATCTGCCAGGCGCTACAGCACGCCCATCTGCATGGCGTGATCCACCGCGACCTGAAGCCGACGAACGTGCTGATCGACCAGTCCGGCGTGCCCCGGGTGGTCGACTTCGGTCTGGCCACGCAGGTGGACAACGAACAGATGAAGCTGACCGCGACCGGCAACTTCGTCGGCACGCCCTACTACATGTCTCCCGAGCAGGTCGACAGCGAGGTCCGGGATATCGACCTGCGCACGGATGTCTTCAGCCTCGGCGTGCTGCTCTACGAGCTGCTGACGGGCAGCCGGCCATTCCAGGACAACGTGCTGTTCGGCCTGTTCGGCAAGATCGTCGAGTGCCGGCCGCCGGCGATGAGACCCGGTGTTCCGCAGGAGCTGCAGCTCATCACGGCCAAGGCGATGGCCCGGGATCGTGAGGCGCGTTATCAGAGCGCCGAGCAACTGGCCGGCGACCTGCAAGCCTATCTCGATGGGCGACCGATCTCGGCGCGTGGGCCCGCGCTGAGCTACCGGCTCGGCAAGTGGGTCAAGCGCCACCAGCAGCTCTCAGCCCTGTTCTGCGCGCTGCTGCTCTGCCTTGTCCTGGGCCTGTGGTATTACCAGCGCTTGCCCGCGACGGTGACGATCTGGACCGGCGACGAGGCGGCCTCGGTCTACATCGACGACAAACTCATCGGCCAGACGGAGGCCGGTCAGCCGCTGCGCTTCGAGCTGCCCGCGGGTCAGCACAAGCTGCGGGTACAGAACCCCCGCTCCTTCCCAGCCCACCAGCCCCTGCCGCTGCGCCCCAATCAGCAGCGCGAGTTCACCGTCTTGCTGCGGCGCAAGACCGGGCGGCTGATGGTGGCCACCACACCGGCGGGGGCATCCGTGCGCATCGAAGGCAGCAGCCGCGTGCTGATCGACAGCACCCCCGACTTCGCCGAACTCGAACGGGGCAGCTACCGGATCGTCGTCTCGCGCGATCGCTACCGGCCGATCACCCGCGAGGTGAAGATCGGCTCCGGCGGCGCGCTGACCCGACTGAAGCTGACCCTCGAACGCGAGGCGGTCGGCACGCTCGCCATCACCAGCCAGCAGGACAAGCTGACCCTCGAGATCTGGCCGCAGCAACGGGGCCTACCGCTGCTGGCGCGCTACAGCATCCCGTTTGGTGACGGTCGGTTTCCGCTGCTGGAGGCCGGCAGCTATCGGCTCTGCCTGTCCAAGAGCGGCTACCTGCCCGCCTGGCGACGCGTGACGATCCGCGCCGGAGAACGCCTGAGCCTGCGGATCAACCTGGCGCCGATCTCGCTCTGGCGCAGAGACCTGCCGCTGCCCGTCGCCTCCTCGATCTTCGTCGGGGACCTGGACCGCTCGGGCAGGATGAACCTGCTCGGCGTCACCCGCGGCGGCGGCATGTTCTGCCTCGAGCGCCACGAGACCGGCACGGGCTGGCGCATCCTCTGGGAGCGCAGTGGACAGTTCTTTGGCGGCGCGCTGCGGGACGGTATCCTGGTCGACCTGGACGGCAACGGCGCGCTCGACTGGGTCAGTACGCTGCCCAACCGCAAGGGACATACCATCGTCGCCTTGAGCTGCGTCAACGGCGCGATCCTCTGGACCCGCGCGCACGACAGCCCGAGCATACCCGCCGCCGCCGACCTGGATGGCGACGGCGCGGTCGAGGTGGTGCTCGATGCTGGCAAGGGCAGGCTGATCGTGCTCGACGGGCGAACAGGAGCCCTGCGCCAGCGCTTCACGGTCGGAGCCGGGCGACTGGGCAGCGCGACGCTGGCGGACGTCACCGGAGACGGGCGACCGGAGATCCTGGTCCCTGGCCAGGACGGCGCGATTCACGTCATCGATCCGCGTTCGGGCAAGTCGCTGGCCAGCCATGCGATCGGCGTCGACAGCCAATCGCCCCTGGCGATCGGAGACATCTCCGGAAACCGCTCGGCGGAGGTGGTCACGCTGGCCGGCGGCGCGCTGGTCTCGCTGTCCCCGCTCTCGGGACGGATCCACTGGCGCGTTCGGCTGGACAAGATGCTCGCCGGCAGCCCGATGCTGGCCGACCTGGGCCGGAAGGCCGGACGGCTGGACGTCCTGCTGACCGGCCTCGACGGCAAGCTGCGCGCGCTCTCCGGGAAGACGGGGCGCCCGCTCTGGGCCGCCGTCTCGGTCGGCGCCTTGCCCAACCCCGCGGCCGTCGGCGACTGGGACGGCGACGGTGCGGCGGACATCACCACCGTGACCCGAAACGGACGCGTGACCGTCGTCAGCGGGGCCAGCGGCAAGCGGCTCTGGCAGTACGACCTGCAGGCGAAGATCCCCGGCTCACCGGCACTGGCCGACCTGGACGGGGATGGAGTCGCGGAAGTCTACCTGGCGACCACCGACGGCCGTCTCTACGGGATCGCCCCGCAGCTCGACCTGGCCTGGTGGCGACAGCGTCCCGGCCGGGTGACGGGCCAGTACCAGTCGGGCGACGCGCTGGTATTGCTCGACGCCAGCGGCGCCCTGACCTGGTACGGCCTGTCGGACGGCCAGCCCCGCCGCACGCTCGCGACCCGGGCCGCGCGCGCGCTGCATGCGACACCGCTGGGGCTGTTGCTGCTCGGCGGCAGGCGGCTGGAGCTGCGGCGGGCCGGAGACGGCGAGCTGATCTGGCAGCGAAAGTTCGACCGGATCCTCGAACTGGGCAGCCAGGTCGGCGATCTCGACGGCGACCAGCAACCGGAGCTGGTGCTGATCACCCGTGACGCGAAGGGGAACGCACAGGCGAGGGCACTCCACCTGTCGGACGGCACAGCGCTCTGGGTTCGCCCGCTCCCCAAGGGCGAGAAGTGGCAGATTCCACCGGTGATCGGCGACCTGCACGGACGCGGCCAGCAGTCCGTGCTCATCGCAGGCGGGCACGGCAGCCTGACCGCCCTTCGGGGAACAGACGGCAGACGACTCTGGTCGGTCAAGGGACTGCAGCCGCGACGGCTCTTCCCCTTCCTGGTCGCGCCGCCCGCTGTCGCGGATATCGACGGCGACGGGGCGCCGGATGTGATCCAGCCCTCCGGCTTTCAACTGCACCGCTTGCGCGGGCTAGACGGTCAGGCCTTGCCGGGCAAACCCCTGCAACTGCCCGCCTGGAACCGCGGACCGCCGCAGGTCCTGCGCGACTCCGCTGGCCGCGCCCGGCTGGTCATGCGAACCGAACGCAGCGTCACCGCTTACGCGCTGCCGGGCTTGCGAGTGCTCTGGGATCATCACCGACTCGACGAGAGCCAGCCCGACTATCCCGCGCCCTGCTTCCGCGACCTCAACGGCGACGGCCTGCCCGATGTGCTCTTCGGTACCAACGACGGTCGCATCGTCGCGCTCGACGGCGCCGACGGCGGGCCGCTCTGGCAGTCGGCCACCGGACACCTGCTGACAGCTAGCCCTCAGGTCGTGGGCCAGCCCGGCAAGTGGATCGCGCTGCTGCCGCTGGACAATAAACAGCTGCACGCCGTGCGCCTGCGACTCGGCCGTGCCGGTCCCTACTGGCCAGGCCCGCGACCCGGAGGAGGCGCTGCGGGCAATCTGCGCGCGGCGAAGCGTCATCTGCAATATGAGTCGGCGCTGCAACG
>CAZMLI010000360.1:2219-4983 GCA_964566865.1 uncultured Planctomycetota bacterium | reverse complement strand
ACCAGTATACCAGAATCCCTTCACTGTTTGACTCCGATTTGATACCCACCTGAACGTCCCTTGAACTCCATGCGGTATCTCAGAATAGAGGCCTTAACGCAACTCCAGGAGTCATGCGACACATGCCAGACCCTCCCTCCGCGACGGTTGCCCGCTACGCCGATCTATACCAGGACATTCATCAGATGCACGCGTATGTCGATCCCGCCAGCGGGGTCATCATCGAGTGCAATGACACGCTGGTTGGCAAGACCGGCATACCGCGCGCGGAACTCGTGGGTCGGCCGATTCTCGAGCTGTATGACGAGGAATGCCGCGAACTTGCGCGTGCCGCACACCGACGGCTCGAGCTCGCCGATCGGGTCGAAGATGTAGCGCTCTTGCTCAATCGCCCGAGCGCAGAGTCGCTTCATGTTGAGCTTCGTGCGGCGTGGGTCACCGATGTCGGAGGAACCGTCTGGCGTATGAGCTGGTCCGACATCAGCCAGCTGCGTGCGGTGGAGGCGGAGTTGCTGCAGTCCCAAAAGCTGGAGCTCGTCGGCTCCCTCGTCTGTGGGCTGGCACACGACTATAACAATACGCTCTCGGTCGTGCTGGGTTACTCCGAGTTGTTGATCGGCAGCCTGAACAAGAACGAGGCCGGCTGGGAACTTGCGACCGAGGTGGTCAAGGCTGCCGCCTGGGCAACTGCGCTGACCGGGCAGCTGCTCTCCTTCAGTCGGCGCTCTACCTTTCAGATGAAGCCGCTGGATGTCAACCAGATGGTGGTCCAGACCAAGCGCATGGTCGATCGGCTGATCGGCGAGGACATCGAGGTGACGCTTCAACTGGACTCGCAGAATCCGCTGGTAATCGCGGATTCTGCGCTGATCCCGCAGGTCGTGATGAATCTGGTGATCAACGCGCGAGATGCCATGCCCGACGGCGGTCGCATCACCATCCAAACACGCCTGGGATCGGACAAGGCGCTGGGCGCCTCCGATGATGTGACGCTCCCGCCAGGCAAGCACGTCGCGCTCGACGTTCGAGACAACGGAATCGGCATCCCGGCGAACGATCTGCAACGCATCTTCGAGCCGTTCTACACGACCAAGGAGCGGGGCAAGGGCACCGGGCTCGGTCTCTCGACGATCCGCAGGATCGTCGACCGTTTTCAGGGGCAAGTCAGGGTCAAGAGCACCGTCAAGCGTGGCACGCAGTTCACCATTTACCTGCCCCAGCATCTGCCGCGTGAACTGGTAGGTGAGGCGGAGGATGAAGCCTTTGAGTCTGCGGCCGGCGGCGACGAGTTGATCTTGGTCGTCGAGGATGACGATATCTTGCGGGTGCTGATGACCCGGCTGCTGAGGGACACCGGTTACACCGTACTGGAAGCTCCCAATGGCGACGAAGCGCTGCGGGGACATCAGGACCAGTTCGACAAGATCGATCTGCTGATTACCGATGTCGTGATGCCTGGGATCAGCGGCACCGAACTGGCGATCCGGATGATGGAACGCGCCGGCGATGGGCCGCGTGTGCTGTTCATGTCCGGCTATCCCGAGTTCCGCAGTTCGGACCATCGGTTTCTCAAGCACCACCCCGACTTCTTGCCCAAGCCGCTGAACCGCAGAATGTTGCTGGAAAAGGTGCGCAGCGTGCTCGACGCCGAAATCAGTAAATCGGCTCAGGTAGATGTGTAGCGCCTTGCTCGCGGCCGCCCCCTGAGTCCTGTCGAGCGTAGCTGCTGAGCGGGCCTTCTGCATTTGCTGAAGAAAGGTGAATGGCTGCCTCCCATCCGGCGTAAAGCAGTGCAGAACGCGCCGCGAGTGACACTACCAGGGAGGCATGATGGCAAGCCGAGACCGCAGTGCCGAAGTCAAGGAGCATGAGTCCAGGGAAGCAGATTCGGATGCATTGCTGATGGGCTTGCTCGGAGAGGTGCTGGTCCAGGTGGCTACCCAGTGGCTGCTGGCGCACACCTGTGACGCCATTGCGCAGATTCGTCAACAGCGCCCGGGTCGCAGAGGCACGCGGCGTCCAGGTCGGATCGATGGCGTGCTCGATGAGTTGCTGGCGAACAGGTCCACTATGGGTGGCAGTGACAGTGAGCCAGAGCGAGGCGCCCCTGGCGCGCTCCCCAATCTCAAGTACATGCAGCCCAAGTACCGTAACGTGTCGTCCTTGATGAACTACGTCGACAAGGATGACGGAAGCGGTCCCAAGCTCGTGATCATGAACTTCAACGACTGATCCAGCACAGGAGCGAGTTGATGGCGAAGGGCAAGAAGATGGTGACCAAGAAAGAGGCGCGGTCCATGGCGAGCGCTCTGCGGGATCGAGGGATCAAGTCGATCGACGATCTGGCGGACAGCGATTCGAAGAAACTCTCGCGCTGGCTCAAGATCCCTCACACGGTTGCGAAGCGCCTGATCCGAAGCGCCAGGCAGGAGGAGCCCGCTCTGCTGGACATTGACCTGACCGCGCTTCCCGGCGTGGGGCAAGCGCGCAAGGAGGCCTTCGAGGAAGCCGGCATCGCGTCAGTCGGAGATCTCGCCAAGCGCAAGGTGCCCGAGCTGGAGAAGCTGCTCGGTATGGATGTCGCGGAGATCGAGGCGATGATCGGCACAGCGCGTAAAGTTCATGCACTCGTCGGCAGAATCCAGGGCAAGAAACCGACCAACGGAAAGAGTCATCCCAGGTCGAAGCCTGCCTCGGTCGACAAGCTCCCGGTCGACAAGCTCCCGGTCGACAAGCTCCCGGTCGACAAGCTCCCGGTCGACAA
>CAZMLI010000360.1:0-2119 GCA_964566865.1 uncultured Planctomycetota bacterium | reverse complement strand
GCTCCCGGTCGGCAAGCAGCTGGTGACCGCTGACGCACTTCCACTGGATGAGATCTGCGAAGAACTGTCCCAGCGTCTGGTGAACGAAGAAGACGGCGCGCTGGTGCGCGATATCTCTTCGGCAATGAGCGAGGCCTTCGAGCAATCCGCGGACTTTCGGCGAAAGTTGATCGCTCGCCTGATGGCTGATCCTGAGATTCGGGCCCAGGTCATCGGGCGCGTGATCAAGAATATGATGTGACAGGCCGGTCGCACTCTCGAGCCGTCGAATGATGGATCCGACCGAACGGCTGATGGAGTTGGTTGGCATCAACCGCGCGCTCTCCGAAGAGCTCGAGCTAGCGCCGATGCTGCAGAAGATCCTCGACGCGGTCGCCGAGCTGGTCGACGCCGAGCAGGCGTTTCTGGTGCTGTACGACGACCAGGGGGGGATGGAGATCGCCGCGGGCGGCAAGCTGCAGGGCCAGTCGCTGGCGGGGGACCGGCTCTCGATCGCCAGCCTGGAGCGACGCTCCCTGCTCTGCCTGCCGCTGAAGCTGGACGGACGGGTCATCGGCGTGCTCTATGTAGAGAATTGCGCGCGGCGCCAGGCATTCGAGGAACAGCACCTCGAGTGGGTCGAGGCGTTCAGCCACCAGGCTGCGATCGCGATGCGCAACGCGCGTCGACAGGTGCAGGTCCGGCGTACCAACCGCAACCTGCGCATCCTCAACGAGGTGGGCAAGGCGGTCTCCTCCGGACTGGAGTGTGATCGGTTGCTGGCGCTGATTCTGGACAAGATCATCGAGGTCACCGATGCCTCGCGCACCTCCTTGATGCTGGTCAACAAGCAGGCCAAGCTGGAGTTCCGCCTCGGTCGCGACTGCCAGCAGCAGGCGCTGACCGCGAGCGACTTCAATATCTCGACCGCGATCGTGGCGCAGGCCGTGCGTGAGATGCACACACAGCTCGGATCCTGGGCGCGTCCAGGGCGCAGTGCGTCTGCGGTCTGGCGGCCGGAGGCCCGCCCGGTGATGGGCGTGCCGATGTACTTTCACCGAGGGCAGCTGCTCGGGTTGATCTACGTCGACAAGCAGGTCGACCAGCCGCCGTTTCGCACCACCGAAGCCGGCTTGGTCGAGCAGCTAGCCGACCAGGTCGCGATCGCGATCAACAATGCCACGTTGCTCGAGAAGGCCACCATCGACTCGCTCACCGGCGTTTACCAGCGGAGCTATTTCGACCAGCGGCTGAAGGAAGAAACCTCTCGAGCGCAGCGCTACAAGACCACGCTCTCGCTACTGATGCTCGACCTGGATCACTTCAAGAGGCTCAACGACACCCATGGCCATCTGGCCGGCGATGCCGTGCTGCGGCTGGTCGGCCGGATCGTCAAGCGCTCCACGCGCGGGCCCGACATCGCCGCCCGCTATGGCGGTGAGGAGTTCGCGGTGATCATGCCGCAGATCGACCTCAAGGGGGCGGTCAAGGTGGCCAGGCGAATCAACCAGGGCATCGCCCAGCAGGACGTCTTGCCTTACAAGGTGACGGTCTCGATCGGCGCGGCCGAGCTGGTTTGCGAGATGACTGACGAGAAGGCACTGATCGAGCGGGCCGACCGGGCGCTCTATCGCGCCAAGGAGACGGGACGGAACAAGGTCTGCCTCTTTAGCGCTTGCGATTGATGAGCCGCGACAGATAGTCGTCGAACGCCTGGACAGCGACCACAGCATAAACAGCCGGGCCCCCTGGAAACCTCAGAGCCAGAGGATGAGCGAGCTGTTTCTCCCCCGCATTCTCGCCGTCCACCGCCACCACTTTGTCCGTTACCCAACCCCAGTGCTGCCACATTCGCGCTGGACCAGTACACCACCCTGAGACCCCTTACCGGCAGCCAGGAACGCGCCACTCGCCATGCTGTGGAAGCGCTCGGTCCGAAAGACCACCCCACAGAAAACCCGGAAGAGCCAAAAAAGAAGGCACCGCACGAGGTCATGATCTGGACCAGGTGCGGCGCCGGATGGGTCTCGAGGGTGGGGGTCTCGAGGTGAAGACTCGTTCTCGTATTACCAGCGCAGGGCGATTCCTCCTCCGATCGAGAATTCAGTCGCCCGTTCGTTCAAGCCGTACGTGCCTTGAA
>CAZMLI010000359.1:0-5000 GCA_964566865.1 uncultured Planctomycetota bacterium | reverse complement strand
CGCCCTACGGATTTACGGCCGTTCCCACAACAACGCGATGCCTTGCCCGCCGCCGATGCAGGCGCTGGTGATGCCGAAGCGAACCTCGCGCTTGTTCATCTCGCGTAGCAGGGTCAGGATCAGCCGCGCGCCGGTGGCGCCGAGCGGGTGGCCGAGCGCGATCGCGCCGCCGTTGACATTGACCTTCTCGCGATCCAGCTCCAGCTCCTTCTCGACCGCCAGATACTGCGCCGAGAAAGCCTCGTTGATCTCGAACAGATCCACATCAGCCAGGCTGATGCCGGCCTTGTCGACGACCGCGCGAATGGCGGGCGCCGGGCCGATGCCCATGATGTCCGGCTCCACGCCGACGACGCTCCAGGCGCGCAGGATGCCCTGCACATCGAGCCCTTCTTGCTTGGCTTCCTCGACGGTGGTCATCACCAGCGCCGCGGCGCCATCGACCAGCCCGCTGGCGTTGCCGGCGGTGACGGTGCCGTCCTTGCCGAAGGCGGGACGCAGCTTGGCCAGCTTCTCCGGGCTGGTATCGGGCTTGATGTGGTCATCCGCCTTCCAGTCCTGCTTCTGGCCCTGGAACTTGACGTGGACCGGCACGATCTCTTCGGCGAAGGCCCCGCTCTGAACCGCGGCGGTGCCGAGCTCGTGGCTGCGGAAGGCGAAGGCGTCCTGTTCCTCACGGCTGATACCGTACTTGCTCGCCAGCTTTTCCGCGGTCTGCGCCATGTAGAGCCCGCAGAACGGGTCCATCAGCGAGGACATCA
The DNA here is from genome assembly GCA_964566865.1 of uncultured Planctomycetota bacterium. GTDB lineage: Bacteria > Planctomycetota > JACQVV01 > JACQVV01 > CAZANL01 > CAZMLI01. Next base: position 4,239 of record CAZMLI010000359.1, on the reverse strand, counting down.
ACAGATCCTCGAGCTTGCCCTGACCGAGACGGAAACCGCTGCGCGCGCCGCGAATGATATGGGGCGCCTGTGACAGGTTCTCCATGCCGCCGACCAGTACGTAGCGCGACTCGTCGAGCAGAATCTGGTGCGCGCCGTCGATCGACGACTGCATGCCCGAGCCGCAGAGACGGTTGACCGTGAAGGCCGGCACCTCGATCGGCACGCCGCTGTGCAGGCCCACATGGCGGGCGCCGTAGATCGCGTCCTCCCCGGTCTGCATGGCGTTGCCGAACACGACGTGATCGATCTTCTCCGGCGCGACCCGCGCTCGCTTGAGCGCCTCCTTGCTCGCCTCGGCCGCCAGCATCACCGCGGAGGTCCGGGCGAACGCACCGCCTCCGGGCGTGCCTTCATATTCCGCCATCGCCGTCCTGGCGCCACCGACAATCGCAATCTCTTTGCTCATCGTTTTACTGTCCCTTGAACTCTGGGTCCTTCTTCTCGAGGAAGGACTGCATTCCGTGATGAAAATCCTGCGTGGCGGCACAGAGCCCGAACAGACCGGCCTCGTGCTTGAGCGCCTCGGCCAGCGGCATGTCCAGCCCCTGGTTGACCGCGTCCAGTGCGTAGCGCAGCGCGATCGGCGCCCGCTGCAACATCAGCGCGGCCACGCTGCGGGCCTCTTCGATCAGCGCCTCACGCAGAGCCGCCGCCGCTTCCTTCTTGTCTTCGGGTAGCTCGTCCAGCTTGACCAGCCGGTCGAGCAGACCGATCCGGTAGGCCTCGTCGGCCTTGATCGGCTCGCCGGTCAGGATCAGCTCGAGCGCCTTGCCCCGGCCCACCAGCCGTGGCAGCCGCTGGCAGCCACCGTATCCCGGGATGATGCCCAGCTTCACTTCGGGCTGCCCCAGCAGCGCCTTCTGATGGGCGATCCGCATCGTACAGCTCATCGCGAGTTCCATCCCGCCGCCCAGACAGAACCCATTGATCGCCGCGATCACCGGCTTGCCCAGCGTCTCGATCAACAGCGTCAGCCGCTGCCCTTCGAGCGCCATCTCGCGCGCCGAAACCGGCGTCATCTGTGCCAGCTCGACGATGTCGGCGCCGGCGATGAACGCACGGCTGCCTGCGCCGACCAGGATCGCCACCCCGACCTCCGGATCCTGCGCGACCTGCTCGAAAGCGCGGATCAACTCCGAGACCGTGGCGGCCGAAAGCGCATTGAGCTTGTCGGGACGATTGACGGTGACGGTCGCGATCCGGTCGGCCACCTCGAACAGGACGTTCTCCAGCTGCATCATTCGTATCCTAGCTACTAGTAGGTGTAGAATCCGCGGCCGCTCTTGCGGCCCAGCCAGCCGGCCTCGACCATCCGCCGCAACAGCGGCGGCGTGGCATACTTGGCATCGCCGAACTCGCGGAACATGACCTCGCCGATGAACATCGTCGTGTCGAGACCGACGAAGTCCCCCAGCTCGAGCGGCCCCATCGGGTGGTTGCAGCCGATCTTCATCCCGCTGTCGATGTCCTCGGCGCTCGCCACGCCGCTGTCCAGCGCGCGAATCGCATCGAACAGAAAGGGGATCAGCAGCAGGTTGACGATGAACCCCGGGCTGTCCTTGGAGATGATCACGTTCTCGCGCAGCATGACGGCCAGGTCGTGCACAACCTGATAGGTCTCGTCACTGGCCTGCAGCGGTCGAATCAGCTCGACCAGCTTCATGATCGGCACCGGATTGAAGAAGTGCATGCCCATGAAGCGCTCCGGACGCGCCGTCGCGGCGGCCATCGCGGTGATCGAGATGCTCGAGGTATTGGAGGCGAAGATCGTCTCGGGCGCGCAGATCTTGTCCAGCGCCTCGAAGATGTCCACCTTGGCCTGCTTCTTCTCGATGATCGCTTCGATGATCAGCTGGCAGTCGGCCATGGCATCGAGGTCGGTGGTGCCAGTCATCCTGGACTGCACGGCATCCTTCTCGTCGCCCTGCATCTTGCCCTTCTCGACGGCGCGGCCGAGGAACTTGTCGATCCGCGAGAGGCCCTTGTCCAGCAGCTCCTGGTTGACCTCGCGCACCACCACCTGCAGCCCCTTCTGAGCCGCCACCTGAGCGATTCCCGCGCCCATCAGACCACATCCGACGACACCGATCTTCTTGATCTCCACAGCCATCTCCATCCGCAAAAAACTAGGGGTGGCGGAGGCTAGCAGTGCCGCCGGGCTCTGTAAAGACCTTCTTAGCGTCGCCCCTTCTTGGTGAAGATCAGCAGATTTCTGCGCGGCAGATTCCAGGCCAGCAGATAGGTCCCGGTGGCCCAGGCGGGTCCGGTCGACCGATCGCTGTTCATGCCCATCGAGGCCGATTCCTTCGACGGCCGCGGAAAGAACGAGCCGTCCGCATTGCGCGCGCTGACCAGCTCGAGGCGGAAGATCCGGTGGAATTTCTTCCAGGCGCCCGGCACCTGGAAGGTCGCCAGCGAGGCCAGACCGAAGTGATGCACCGGAGAGGCGTGCCCCTCGGGCACCTTGGCCATGTTCTTGGTGAAGTAGCCGGCCATCTTCCTGAAGAACGGGTGGCCGCTCTGCTTGCACAGCCCGAAGGCCAGCACCGAGCCGGCCGTGCGACCGGCGTCGCCCATGCCCTTCTGGCCCCGTCGCTGGCTGTAGCCGATGGTGCCGCTCGGGCCGGAGGTGCCGATCAGGTAGCTCACTCCGCGCGAGATCGTCGTCGACTTCAACTTGATCTTGGCCTTGCCCGCCGCGCCATAACCGCTGAGCACGACGTTGGTGACAGCCGCGAAGTCTGTGTAGCCCAGCGCGTTCGGACCGCCAGGGCCGTGCGACCAGCCGCCGTTGGTTTCCTGGTTGGCCTCGATCTGCCGGCAGACCCAGTTCAGCTTCTGGCGCACCGCCGCATCACCGGTCCGCGCCAGATACTCGGCCAGGAACATCGCGCCATAACCCAGCGCCCAGTTGGTCTGGTTCCAGTTGCCGCCGCCCCCGCGTTGCCCCATTCCCTGCTGTCCGCCGCTGCTGCCTCTGCCTCTGCCTCCGCCGGTTCCCCCGCCCAAGCCGAAGGCGCTCGCACTGCCGACCGACTTGACCAGGTAATCTTTCGCCTTGGCGATCGATTTGGCCATCGCGCCGCTCGGACTCTTGCTCGCGGCCAGCATCGCCAGCCCGCTGAGCGCCGTCGTCGCGACCGCGCCGTTGACACCGCCGACCTTGGTCTGAAACGACCCGTCCGAGTTCTGCGTGGTCAGCAGAAACTCGAACGACTTGGCGATCAGTGCGCCGCAGTGCCGACAGCGGCTCGGACCCGAAGAACTATGTGGCCCCAGCGCCGGCAGCGGCACCTTGACCTTGACGATCTTGCCGCCGCGCAGCACGCCCAGCAGCAACGAGCCCTTCTTGCGCCGCGACATCACCCGATCCATGCCATAGGCCAGCTGATAAACAGCATCCTGCTTGTCGGTCATCCCCCGGCCGCCGACGTTGATGATCTTGTCGCCCACCATCAGACCCGCGCGCTGTCCCACCCCTGCCGAGCTCAACGAGGTGATCTCCAGGCCGGTCTGCCCGGACTTGAGCCCGATCGACTGCGCGTCGGACTTGCTCATGCTCTTGCACTGGCCGCCGAGCAGTCCCATGTTGTAACCCGAGACCGCCCCACCTCTTCCAAAAGGGTTCATTCGCCGCCCCTGAGCGGACAGCGTGGGGGTCAAAATCAATGCGCAGAGTAGCACCAGGCAGGACCGTTTCACGGGGACTCCTTAGAGATAAACCTATTGGTTTCTTGGGTTTCGGTCCGCCAGAACCGGTGGTTTCCTCCCCTCGGAGGAACAATGATACGTGGCCGCCAGGCAGGTGTTTGTTATACTCCCGCCCATGCGTATCCGCCTGGCCCTGCTCCTCTTGTGTCTCACCCTGCTGGGCTGTCCGATCGGTCCTCAGCCCAGCGATAACAGCGGTCAAAATGGCGAGCAGCCAGGGGCGAAGGCGGCCCCCGAGATCAAGCAGGTCAGCCCCACCGCGGAGGAGTCGCAGCTGACGCTGGACTCGCCGCTGGAGACCGGCGACCGCCGTTCCCGCTACAGCAAGATCCAGATGAACTACCGGATCGTGACCAGCGAGCTGGAGGGATTTGCCGGCCGCAAGTACGCGCGGAGCAAGGAGGAGTCCTTCTCCGCCGAGGTGCTGCGCCCCGGCTCGATTCGCCGGCACTATCAGATGTCGACCAACAAGGTGGTGGCCTCGAA
>CAZMLI010000358.1:0-5008 GCA_964566865.1 uncultured Planctomycetota bacterium | reverse complement strand
AAGGCGCGGAAGTCGGTGACGCTGGTCTGGCCCTTGTCCTTGCCCTGCTGCTTGGCGTTGAGCATGATCGTCAGCCGCCGCCGGGTCTTGACGTCGAAGGCGCGACGCGCCAGCGCCAGCACATCCGCCTTCTTGACTGCCTGGAGCGCGGCAATCTCGTGCCGCAGACGGTCGAAGTTGGCCTTGTGCGCAAACGCCTGCTGGTAGAACAGACTGCCCTTCTGGCTGATCGACTTGGGCTTCTTCAAGCGGTCCTTGATCAGGCTGCTGCGGATCGCTGCGAACAACTTGTCGGGCATCTTCTCCAGCATCTTCGAGACGCTGGCCACGTATGCATCGGCCCGCTTGAACAGCTCGCGCGCGGGGTAGGCGCTGGACTGAATGATGAAGACCTGTTTCTGCACGCCGGCCTGATCGTAGGTCCCGGACCAGACGATGTATCCCAGCTGCTGCTTGGTTCGCATCTCGGTGTAGAAGCCGTTTTGTAGAGCGCGCCCGAGGATCCAGGCGGCCGCCTGGGTCGGCAGGTTCGCACGTCCGAGCTGGTACTCCATCCGCAGGCAGGCGTTGTTGGTCCGCCCCACCGCGGCGTAGCTCTGATCCTCACCGGCGCCGAGCCAGACATGCTCGTCTTCCTGCGCATCCCGACGGTCGAGCGGTCGTGACGCCAGCGAGCGAGCGAGGCTGGAAATGGCCTGGCGAATCCTCGGGGCGCTGACGTTGCCGTGGCACATTCCCTGGATATGGGTCCGCGCGAAGACGGTGCTGATGAACTGCTTCAGATCGTCTAGCGTGAGCGAGTCGAGCGCCGCGAGCAGTTGATGCCGCGGATAGTATTGCTTGAGCGTCAGCTGTCCGGAGAGCTGGCCGGCGACCGAATAGGCCTGGCCAAGCGGGAAGTTACCCAGGACGCGCTCGATCTTCGACTTCTCGACCTGGAACAGCTTGGCGCTGTAGTCATCGCGGGTCAGTTGACGTCCGACGATGCCCAGCAGCTTGAACGCAGAGTCGGAGTAGCCGCCCAGGGTGAGCATCACCCCGCGCCGGGTGGCCACGACGGAGTAGGTCAGACCGGCGACCAGCGCCGGATAGCTGTACTCGTTGAGCGCCTCCTTGACCATCGCAGTGTGCAGCATCAGCAGCGCCTGGTTGCGCGCAGAGACGTAGGCCTGCCGGGTCAGGATGTGTAGCTGGATCGAGACCTTCGGCCGCTTGAACTCGGTATCCTGCGCATACCAGAGCGTGACGCCAGGCGTGGCGAGAATCTTCACCGGCCGCTCGGAGAGCACGGCCGTACTCTTGGGGATGAACGGATTGGCTCTTGGCAAGCTGATGCCGGCCGGCAGCTTGGGTGCGAGCAGGCTCTGGTAGGCCGCTGCATCCGCCTTGTAAGAATACTTGGCGCCATACCAGGGCTCGACCTTGTCGGTCTTCAGACCCTTGTCGATCAGCACGCAGAGCAGGTTCCGCGGCACGAGCTGACCCAGCAGCTTGCGATACTTCTGCTCGTCCGGCTGGGTGAAGTAGTAATCGATCCGCTCCGCCAGCTTCAAGCCATAGGTATTGGCGGCGGAGGCGATCGCGGTCGCCGCATCGGTCCCTTCCGGCTTGGGGGCGTAACGCTCCTGCAGCCGCGACAGTGCGTGCATCTCGTTCCAGTGTTCGGTCGGAAAGGGGGACTTGCGCAGCAGCTCCAGATAGGCCAGACAGAGATCGATGACCTCTCGGTGGCGGCGCACCCCCCGCGGCGTCAGCCCCACGGTGATCCGGCAACTGCCCCAGTAGCGCGTATCATGCCGCAGACCAGCCGACAGCGAGGTGGCGAGCCCCTGACGCTTCAGATAGGACAGCAGGCTGCCAGGCCCCTCGTCCCCCATCGTCATGCCGACCAGCCCGCCCGAGTGGCTGCCGTCGTCGGCGCGTTGCCGTGGCAGCGGATAGATCAGGTGCAGCTGGCGCAGCTCGGTGACCGGCACGACGCGAATCAGCCGCAGCGCTTCTTGCGGCGCCAGGATCATCGGCGAGACGTCGAACGGTTCGAGCTTGCGCCGTGGAATCGCGCTGAACATCTCGCGTACCAGCTTTTCCTGTGCATCCAGGCTGGCCTTCGCCACGATGCAGAGGGCCATGCGCTCGGGCCCGTAGTACTGCTGAAAGAACTGCCGCAGCTCCGACTCCTTGGTGCCTTCGAGCGTCTTGAGATTGCCGGTGGTGAAACCGTTGGCCGGATGCCCCTTGGTCAGCAGCGATCGATAGACCTGTCGCCAGCGCCAGACATCGTTGGGGATGTTCTTCTGGTGCTCGGAGTTGACCGCCTTGACCTCTTTGCTGGCATACTGGTAGTCCAGCAGCGGGGCGATGAAGAACTGGGCGAAACGATCGAGCGCGCCGCTCAGGCCATCATGGTTGACCTGAAAGTGATAGTTGGTGTGATCCTGCGCGGTGAAGGCGTTCGAATATCCGCCACGCGCCTTGAGGTAGGCACCGTAAGCATTCAGCTCGGGGTACTTCTTGGTCCCCAGAAATAACATGTGTTCGAGGAAGTGGGCCATGCCCTGACGTTCCTTCGAATTGGCCAGCGAGCCGATCGAGATGTCCATCGACGCGGCCGAGATGTTGACGCCGGGGTCGGAGACCAGCACGACCTTTATCCCGTTGTCCAACTTGAACTTACGGTACGTGCGCTGGCTCTCCTGGGCCTGAGCCAGCGAACCGAACAGCAGAAAAAGCAGCGTGAAGCGGGCGTATCGGCACATGGCGCGGGTTCCTAGATTTGAACGGGGAGCCTGACTACTCAGCAGCTATCTCGTACTTGATCACTTCGACCGGACAGTCGACCGCAGCCCTGACGATGTCCGCCGACAGCCCGGTCCAGTTGGTCTGACTCTCCATCCGGATCGTGCTGGTCACCTCGGTGACGTTGAAAACGCTCGGCGCGTGGTTCTCGCAGAGGTCGCAGACGATGCAGCCCGGGATGATCCAGACCTTGCCGACGCTGCCCTCCTCGCCCTTCTCGGCAGGCATCCCGCCGACACCGGACTCGACCTCGTTACCCTCTTCGTCCTCGTTGTCGGATCCGCTCGAGGCCGTCTGCTCGACGGCCGCACCGGCCGGTTTGTCCGAACAGACACCCGGAATCGAGGGGTCGTGCAGGCGGATCAGCGCCAGCTCATCTTCGGTGATCCAGATCCCATGCCCCTCGCTACGCAGAAAACTCAGCGAGGAGATCATCGGATAGGCCACCCGGTGCATCATGCCGCCGCTGACCGGGCAGGGCTCGACCCAGAGATCGGTCGGCGCCTGGTCCTCCCACTCGTAGAGACTGGCCAGGCGGCGCGTCAGCACCGCATTCAGGTTGCTCGGGGGCGCCGCAGCCAGCTGCGTGAGGGTCTTCTTCGGGATGAAGTAACTGTTCAGCGACTCGCTGTGAAGATAACGAAAACCTTCTTCGTGCTTCTCGATCAGATCCTCGATGGTGTAGCTCGACCCGAGGAAGTTGGCCACGAATTTGGCGAACATCGGTGATCCTTTCTGCGGTAAATCTGTACTCCGCCGCGGAGTATCACCAGTATTCTAAGAAGCACATGCCCCGGGTAACAGGAAATAATGACACATGCGCCGAGTCGTGATCCCACGGGCCGGCAGCTACGACCGGCTCTGCATCGAGACACAGCCCGATCCCCAGCCTGGCCCGGGCGAGGTTCGCATCGCCGTGCGCGCGATCGGCGTCAATTATGCCGACTGTGTGGTGCGCATGGGGCTCTACGCATCGGCCAAGCAGTACGTCGGCTGGCCGATCACCCCGGGATTCGAGGTTGCTGGGCGGATCTCGGCCCTCGGCGATGGCGTGCAGGGGCTGGCGCTCGGCCAGCCGGTCTTCGCGGTCACCCGCTTCGGCGGATACGCCACGGAGCTGGTCGTGCCGACCCATCAACTGTGGCCCTTGCCAGCAGGCTGGCAGGCCAGCCAGGCGGCTGGATTTCCCTGCGTCTTCCTGACCGCCTACCATGCGCTGCTGGGCCTGGCCCACCCACGGGTCGGCGAGCGGCTGTTGATTCACTCGGCTGCCGGCGGCGTCGGCAGCGCGCTGATCCAGCTCGGCAAGCTCTCCGGCTGCCACGTCGTCGGGGTGGTCGGCGCTCCGCACAAGGTCGAGACCGCCCTGAACAACGGCGCTGACATCGTCATCGACAAGAGCAGCGAGCCGCTCTGGCCCACCGCCGAGCGCCACGCCCCGGACGGCTATGACGTCGTGCTGGACGCCAACGGCGTCGCCACGCTCAAGCAGAGCTATGCCCACCTGGCCCCCGCCGGCCGATTGGTCGTCTATGGTTTTCACACGATGCTGCCGCGAACCGGCGGCAAGCCGCGCTGGATCAAGCTGGCGCTGGACTACCTGCGCACGCCGCGCTTCAACCCGCTGCAGATGACCACCAGCAACCGCAGCGTGCTGGCCTTCAACCTGAGCTTCATGTTCGACCGCGTGGCCCTGCTCCAGGAGATGATGGGCCAGTTGCAGGCCTGGATCAGCCAGGACCGGTTACGGCCCTTGCCGCTGACCGAGTACCCGTTCGAGCGGGTCGCCGATGCCCACCGCGACCTGGAGTCCGCAGCGACCGTGGGCAAGCTGATCCTGATCCCCGAAGAAAACTACGACGCCTGAGCCCGGCGGGCGAAATCGAACGCCCGCCTGTGGCACGATCGCTCACCTGCCCTGCTCGGTCGCCCTTTGCTGCCTGGCACGCTGTTTGAGATAACACCGCACGAAAGAGGCTCGGCAAATCAGGAGGATCAGATGCAATCTCGACGAATGATCCGGCTGCTCCGGCTGCTGCAAGAGCTGGGCGGCCTGAAGTGGCACGCGATCCCGGCGCTCTGCCGACGATACGAGGTCGACCCGCGAACACTCACGCGCGACGTGCAATATCTGCGAAAGCTGGGCTTCGGCGTACAACGCGACGACAACCATCTGCGACTGACGCCGATGGCCCGCACACGGCTCCGTGGA
>CAZMLI010000357.1:0-5012 GCA_964566865.1 uncultured Planctomycetota bacterium | reverse complement strand
ACCAACCTTCTCGCGGCACGGCTTGCTGATGTAACTCGTTTGGCCGCAATGGCTGCGTGATTAAATCTTCCTGTTTCGAGAAGACTTGAGACGTTCGTAGTACAGATTTCGCAGATTACGCACCTCAGGAAGGCGGCCGGAGGCTGCGCTGTGCGCTGGCTAACGCCAGACCAGAATCTGCGGCTGCGTCTGGTAGGTGATCGTGATGTCGTCGATCACCGGGGTGACGGTGAACGGCGAGATGCCGCCCGGGTTGGTGAAGGTCAGGCGGTATTCGAGATAGCGCCCCGAGCCCTTGGCCGATCCGATCACCCGGTCGATCGCGTAGCCGCGGCCGTCTCCGCCGAGCGCGGGGTCGGTTGGCACGCGCGTCCAGCTGCCGGAATCGACCAGGTACTCGACCCGCACATCGGTGTCGGGGGCGGAGGGGTCAGCGTTGAATGAGGCGGTGCGCCACATTCGGGGCTGGTACTCGGTCCAGCTGATGCTGCCGATGGTCGCGCCGCGGGGGATATCGTCGAGACGGAAGCGGCCGTGCCACTGACTGGGCTTCAGCGGGTGTGCCTCGAAGCGGTCGGGCATCGGGAAGCTGCTGCCGGTGAACCCGCCGGCGTCGGCGTAGGCTCGAAAACCCGAGATCGTGGCGTTGGTGAAGCGGTCGTTGCGACCCTTGACCACGATCGGGCCGTGATACAGGATCGACTCCTTCTCGCTGACGAACTCGTAGCCGCCGATGGCGGTCTCGTCGAGCGGGTTATTCGAGGCGAGCACGAAGCGGTTCTCGGCGCTGGTCAACTCGAAGGTGGTGGTCGAACGCTTGCCGTCGACGTAGAAGCGTTGACGGACGGCATCCTCCCAGACGATGGCGATGTGGTGCCACTCGTGCGCTTTCCAGCCGCTGATGTCGAACTTGGACTCCGAGAAGCAGAGCGGATAGGGCGACACGGCATTGTGCGGGAAGCCCCAGTAGAAACGCGTATTGATCAGCTTGTTGCCGAAGCGAATCAGCTTGTTGGCGACGCCCTCGAGCGGCGCGGTCTTGTTGACGTTGACCATGTACAGCAGCGATTCATTGCTGCCGGTTTTCCCATCGCCGACGAGCTTGATCCAGAACTCCAGCGCGCCGGCCTTGGTCGGGATGTTGCCACTGGTGGTGTAGTGCAGCTCCTCGGCCAGCGCCCGTGAGCAGAGCATCCCGTCCGGCAGCAGATCGCTGCCCTCGAACAGGCTACGGTCCTCCTCCTTGGCATCGGTGTCCCAGCCGGGCAACTTGCCGCCGCCGGCCCGCTCGGCCTTGAAGGAGTCGATGAACAGCGCGCTGAACACCCCGTCCTTCTTGGGCGGCAAGAACATCTCGATCTGCCCGTCCCACGGGCTGCCGTCCTTGGGGGCGGCCTTGCTGTCCCGCAGGTCGGCCATCGACTCGGGGTAGCTGACGGTATGGTGACTCTTGACGCGATTGCGCTCGAATTCATCCTGCGTGGTGTGGCGCAGCGTCTCGTAGAGCTTGACCACCGCGAAGCGCCGCGCGCGCGCCATCACTTGCCCCCCCTGGGCGGTGACCAGCCCCAGACACTCGATCTCGAAGGTGCCGCCCGAGCCGAAGCAGAACTCTGTCGAGTAGCGGATCAGGTCCAGCTTGGAGACCCGATGCGCGCGCACCAGGTTCGGGTTGAACCGCACCAGCAGGGTATTGGGATTGAAGTTCGCGCGGATGCAGTCGAGTTGCCCCGGCGTCATGCTCGACAGCTCTGGCCGGCGCAGCGGGAGCGAGAGCACGAAGGCCTTGAACTGGTCCCAGGTCTTGAATGAATCCATCAGCCGCTCGGAGATGATCTCGTCGGCGATGAAGCCGGCCCGCTCGAAGGAGATCGCCGGCGTGGCCTTCTTCTCGTCGACGACCGTGGCGTGGCCCAGATAGACCTCGTCGGTCTCGACGAACTGCAGCTCATAGCCCGACAGCCCGACCAGCAGCGCGCGCAGCACCGGCTTGGCCGCCGTGTTGATGTTGACCGGACTGCGCGGCTCGAAAGCCCGCGCGGGCATCTTTCGTGGATCGACCTGCGGGTCGGGCTCGATCGTCGCCTTGTCCTGCCAGGCGTGACAGGTCAGGAAGTCCTCGAGCAGACGCACCGCCTTCACGCCGAGTAGCGGCCGCAGCTCCGCGATCTCCAGCAGACGTCCGCCCGCCCGCGCCTTGCGAAAGGCGACGATCTCGGCCCCGCGCCCGGCGATCGGATCGAAGAACGAGACGTCGGTGGCGATCGCCTTGCCCAGCGTATCGAGCAGGACGACCAGGTTGGCCTGGGTGCCGTTGACGTTGATCTTGCTGGTAGCGTCACGGATCTTGAGCACGAAGGTATTGCCCAGCGTCTCGAAGCTGGCCCCGTAGTTGGCGCCAGCGGGCAGGCCGAAGGCGCTCTGTGCCGGCTTGGAGACGTCGTCGATTGCGCCCGAAACGGCCCGCCCGTGAACCAGATCGGCGCCGCTCAACGCACCAACGCCGTTTTCGAAGACGCCGTTCTCGTTGCGATCGTAAGGCAGCGATGGATAACGCGCCGCCTCCAGTGTCGTCGCGGGCCAGTAGCCGACATCCTTGCCGTCGTCGCTGCGGAAGACCCAGCGGTCGGACTTCAGATCGGTGTAGGGCTTGAGGAAAGCCGAGGACGAGATCTCGCTCATCGCGCGCACGACGCCGGCCGTGGCCAGCATCTCGGCGCGCACCTGGGCGGCGTAGTTGTTCGACCCCAGGCGCTCCTGGCTGGTCAACCGGACGAACGAGACCGACAGGATGGAGAGCACGGCCAGCACGCCCAGACAGAGCAGCAGCGCGATACCCCGGCGTGGGTTCATCGGTCGGCTGGCTCCGTGATCTCGAGCTGTCCCGGTGCAGCCGACGTTCGACGCCACTGCACAACCTCGATCAGCCGCTCGCCATTTTCCGAGATCAGCCGGCCCCGGACCGAGAGGTAGACCGACTGGGCGCCCGCCTCGAGGAACTGCTTCATGTGACCGAAGGCCTCCGACTGCTCTCCGATCAGCCAGATCCTGCCGCCGCGACCGGTCTCGAGGGCCAGCTCGCCATCGATCAGCACCAGCCGGCCAGCAGCCATCGCCTGCGTCACCGCCGGAGTTTTCACCGACGCGGTCAGCGGCGCGGCAGCCGCGGGGGAGACCGGCGCCGAGCTGGAGCGCCAGACGCCATAGCCGCTGCCGAGGCAGACCAGCAGCAACAGCAGGGCCATGCCATGCTTGCTTCGGCTTCGGCTTCTAGTTGCGGACGGCTCGACCGATTGCTGACTCTCGCGACGCGACTGCTGGACCTCCTTCAGGCTGAAGCGGGTGGACGGACGACGTAGCGACCGAGCCTGCTTGGTGCTCTTCAGCCTGGCCGGACGCGTGCGAGGCACAGGGCCAGGGGCTGCGGGCTTGTAACTTCTCCGGCCCTCGTTCAGGCTCTTCGCAGAGACAACACGCTGACGCCGGACCTTGCTCGTGCGGGCGAATCGGCCCTTCTTGATCCGGGCCAGCTCCTTGCGGTCGACGCGAGTCAGGCTGTCCTTCAGCCGCGCCATGTCGGCCGTGACCTGGTCCAGACTGGGCAGGACGCCCAGGTCCATCCGCTCGTCACATTTGGGACAGCGGGGCCTTTTCTTCGAGGACTTCTTGGAGGCCGCCACGCGAAAGGTCTCATCGCAGTGGTGACAGACACGCACCCGCTCGAGCTGTTCGGAGAGCACATCGAACAGCTGATCAACGTCGAGCTGCCCCACCAGCAACAGCAACTCACCCAGCCGGACCGTGACCTGCCGCTGCGCCATTTCCCGCTGCTGATCGAGCAGGTGGTCGAGCGCATCCGGCTCGAGATAGCCCTTGTCGAGCGCGATCCGCCCGAACGTCTTCGCTTTTGTTCGCGACATGAGAAATTCTACGCGTGCAAACCACATGCCAACTTGAGTCACCGACTGGCACTGGAGTTACGTTGGAGGGCCTCGTTACGAAACGTAACGGCCGTTACTGATTGCCCCCTTACTGCCGCCCGGCTAGAATGCCCGCATGCCTGCTCGGCTGGCCCTCCTGCCCCTGTTCCTGCTCTGCGCTCCACTCTGCGCTGACGAAAGACCGCCACCAGCGCCACTCTCGTTCAGCCTGAAACCGACGGCCGGCGTCCTGCTCCTGCAGGGAACCAGCAAGCTGCCGCACGGCACCCGACTGGCCGCGACACTCCGCTTCGGCGGTCGGCCGCTGGGCTGGCGCAAGGTCTACCTGCTGAAGGGGCGGTTCTCGTTTCGTCTGCCCCGCCGAAATCTGCCACCGGGCCGCTACGAGGTGCTGGTGCGCTACCAGCGACGTGGGCAGCTCCCGCAACTCTCGCCGAGGCTGGCGAAGTTCCCCAAGATCGTCGAGGTGATCCAGCCTTGGCAGCTGGGCACGCCCCTGCAGGCGGTCACCAGCCGGCTGGTGGAGCTACAGCTGATGCAGGCGGTGATCCTGAAGCTCGCGCCGCAGCTGACCGAGCTGGGCCAGCTCGGCGAGACCCACCAGGCACTGCTCGAGGGGAAAAAGTACGAGGCAACCACCGCACAGAAGGCGTACGACCGCTGGCTGGCGCAACTCTCCGCGCTCGGCAAACCGGCCGCCGAACAGGCGAAGAAGCAGCCGGTGGCCTATCGCCCGGCCGAGCTGGACCAGCTGCGCAACCTGTTGAACAAGGCTGACCAGCGCGCTCGCGGCGCGATGCGCGCCGAGCTGGAGCAAGCCAGCATGAAGGTGCCCAGGCGCTTCTGGCCGGTCAACAAGCTGGTGCGCGACGCGACGATGCTCGACCCCTACCTGAAGCGCAAGGTGCCGGAGTTCACCGAAGCCATCTCGGGGCTGATCAAGCAGGCGCTGGCCGAAAAGAAAAAGCTGGAACAGAAACGGTAGTTACTTGCTCGACCCGCTGCTGATCAGCTCGACGGCGTCGCCGTCCTTGATCTTCTCGAGCAGGCGGTAGGGACCGACGATGATCA
>CAZMLI010000356.1:0-5034 GCA_964566865.1 uncultured Planctomycetota bacterium | reverse complement strand
TGCGCGAGAACTTTCGCTGCAAGAATCGTCCTGCAGCGCAGCGCAAGCGCTAGCTGCTCGCTGCTACTTGACGGGCTGCGGGTCGAGCGCGGCGTGGATTCGCTTGACCTCTTGCAGCAGGGAACCGAGCTGGTCAGCCGGCAGCATGTTGTCCTTGTCGCACGGGGCGATCTCGGGCTGTTCGTGGACCTCCAGGAACAGCCCGTGGCAGCCGGAGGCCACTGCGGCGCGTGTCAGCAGCGGCACGAAGCGCCGGTCGCCAGCGGTCCGGCCATCCGCGCCTGAGGCGGGTCGCTGGACCGAGTGGGTGCCGTCGAAGATCACGGGCACGCCCAAATCGGACAGGATGCGGATCGCGCGCATGTCGTTGACCAGGTGGTTGTAGCCGAAGAAGGTGCCGCGTTCGGTGGCCATCACCTTCGTGTTCCCGGTGCCGCGGACCTTCTCGATCGCCGCGCTCAGTGCGAGCGGATCGACGAACTGGCCCTTCTTGACATTGACCGGCACCCCGGTCTCGCCGGCCGCGACCAGCAGGTCCGTCTGGCGGCAGAGGTAAGCCGGAATTTGCAGGATGTCGATCCCGTAGGCGGTGATCCTTGCGGCCTGCTCGGGTTCGTGAACATCGGTCAGCACGGGCAGCTTCAGCGTCGACTTGATCTCGGCCAGGATCTCGCAGCCCTTGTCCAGGCCGGGTCCGCGGTAGCTGTCGACGTTGGTTCGATTGGCCTTGTCGAAGGAGGCCTTGAAGATCAGCGGCATGTCACAGTCGGCGCAGATCTCGGCAATCCTGGCCGCCAGCTCCTGCGTATGGCCCGGGCGATCTTCGATCACGCAGGGCCCTGCAATCAGAAACAACGGTCCATTTTGGCTGATCTTGACCCCGCCTACGTCGAATGCCGTCATGCTCGCCAAAATAGATCAAATGCCGGATGGGTCAAGAGAGCGCGGCCGCAATCCGCTCGGCGGCGCGCTGACAGTCCTCGATGTTGGGCACCAGCGCGAAGCGCACGAAACCCTCACCGGGATTCTTCCCGTCCGGTCCCGGCGCGCTGATCCACTCGCCCGGCGTGGCGACGACGGCGACCGAGGGGTCGAGCAATCGCAGCGCCAGGTCGGTCGAGGTCATGCCCTCGGGGGTGCGTTGCCAGATGTAGAGCGTCGCGTCCGGCCGGCACTCGGGCAGGCCGGCGTCGGCCAGGGCCCGGACCATCAGGTCCCGCTTGGCCTGATAGCGCCCGCGGGCCTCCACGACATGCTGCTCGTCGGCAAGCGCGGCGATCGCAGCCTGCTGGATGAACGTCGGCGTGCCGGAGTCGATGTTGGTCTTGACCTTCTTGAAGACCGAGACGAGGGCCTCGTCGCCGGCGACCCAGCCGATGCGATAGCCGGTCATCGAGCTGCGTTTGGACAGCGACTGAAAGACCAGCACCCCTTCGCGACCGAACTGCAGCGCCGACGGCGGGGTCTCGCCAAAGTAGATCTCGGTGTAGGCCTCGTCGGAGGCCAGCAGGATGTCGTGCTCTCGGCAGAACGCGACTGCTTTCTCGAAGAACGCAGGGGGCGCGACCTTGCCGGTGGGGTTGTTGGGGTAGTTGATCCAGAGCATCTTCGCGCGGGCGGCGATCTCGGCTGGAATGGCATCCAGGTCGGGCAGGAACTGGTTTTCCGGCGTCAGCGGCAGCACATGGACCTCGCCGCCGGCGAACAGTGTGCCGCGGGTGGCGGGCGGGTAGCCGGGTGACGTGACCAGCACCAGGTCTCCCGGATCGACGAACCCGTTGGCCAGGTTGAACACCGCTTCCTTCGAGCCGATGCTGGCGCAGATCTCGGTCTGTGGGTCGAGCGCGACATCGAACCGTCGGGCGGTCCACTCGGCGACAGCGGTGCGATATTCAAGACCGCCGATATAGCTCGGATAACCGGACGTGGCGTGGTCGTCGAGGCCCTTTGCGCAGGCGCGCCGGATCAACTCCGGCGTCGGGTCGGTCGGGTCGCCCACACCAAAGTCGATCGGGTCGATGCCCTGGTCGCGCAGTTTGTTGACCTGTTCCTCGACGGCGGCAAAGGCGTAGGCGGAGAGTGAGCTGATCCGCAGAGCGGGTTTGATGGTCATGCTTTTCCTCTGAGAATGTGGGGCCGTGCGGGGCGCGTATGCTACCGCAACACCCGAGTCAGCGCGAGCAAGAACAGCAGCCCGAGCCGGTGAGCATCCCGCCTCGCTGGCCAATTTGTAAGTCGCTGTTAGCTGGCTTAGACTTATTCAGATGAAGTACGAGCCCGAGCAACGCATCGACGAGTTCCAGTTGATCTCGCAGGTCGGCGCGGGTGGCTTCTCGGTGGTCTGGAAGGCCCGCCACACCGGGACGCAGGCGCTTCACGCGCTCAAGTTTCCGCTGGTCGACGAGTTGATCCACCATCTGCGCCAGCAGGCAGAGCTCGCCGACCTGGTCAGCGATCCGCAGGTCGTGCCGATCCAGCAATCGCGTCTGACCAGCCAGCCGCCCTACCTGGTGATGCCCTGGGTCACCGGCCGGACGCTGGCGATGCGCAGCCACCCGCCGAAAGTGGACGAGATGCCACAGGTGGTGCTGGGGCTGGAGCGGCTGGCCGACCTGGCCGGAATCGTCGGGCGGCTGCACCGGCGAAGTGTGGTCCACGGCGACTTGAAACCTGAAAACGTGCTCGTCCGGCCGTGTGGCCGCTGCAGCTTGCTCGATCTCGGTCTGGCACAGGTCCAGGTGAAGACGCGTCAGCAGCGTTCGCTGGCGCAGTCACTGGTCAGCGTCGACGGTCGCTCGATCGCCGGCACGCTGGAATACATGGCCCCCGAACTGCTCGTGGGCGCCCAGCCATCGCAGGCGTCGGACGTCTACAGTCTGGGCGTGATGCTGCATCAGGCGCTGACCGGCCGCTCGCCGGCTTTCGGCGTCACGCCGCGCTCGCTGAATCCGTACCTGCCGCCTCGCACCGAGGAACTGCTGCGGCACTTGCTGCACCACGATCCGGCCGAACGATTCGCGTCGGCGGCTCCGCTGGCGGATGAGCTGTGGCGACTGGTTGCGCTGGAGCGCGGTTGTCTGGAGCAGCGTAACGGCCATGCCCGCCGGGCGGTCTGGCTGGGGCGGATGGCGGTTGTCAAGCGGGGCGTCAAGGCGCTGGGGCTGGTGGTTGCGCTGGGACTGACGCTGGCCTTCGGCCTGGGGAATCTGAGCCTGCTGCTGAACTGGTGGCCGGATGACCTGTTCGTGGGCACCGCGATCATCGCCCTCAACTTCGTCGTCTGGGTCGGGCTGCTGCTCGGCATTACCACGATCAACGCCTGGGTCCTGGGCGTTGCGGAGAAACGCTACAAGGAGCGCCGCGGCCATCCGCTGTGGACATTCATGATGCAATGACCGTGATTGTCGAAGGCCAGGTCTATTCGGGGTGTCGGCTGATTCAGCGCGTCAGCGAAGGCAACTTCTGCGAGGTCTGGCGGGCGCATAGCCCCGCCGGGCAGGTCGCGGTCAAGATCGCCTGCAGTCCGATCGGAGCGCGCATGCTGGCAGAGGAGTGGGCCTTCGCCTCCGTGCTGGCGAACGACCCCAAACTGCGCATCGTGCCGATCACCTGTTACGAGGAAAGCCCGACGCCGCACCTGGTGATGCCCTGGATCGGCACCATCAGCTTTCGCACAGTGCTGGAGCAGGTCCGCGGCGGCGACGACCGCCCGCGCGCACTGGCCCAGTTGATCGCCGTGGTCGAGACGATGTCCGCGATCCACAGCAGGCATCGGCTGGTGCATGGCGACCTGAAGCCGGAGAACATCCTGATCGATCGGGAGGGCCGGCCACTGCTGACCGACTTCGGGCTGGCGCGTGAGACGCAATCGCAGCGTCGGAGTCAGGCGCTGTGCCACTCGATGGGGTCGGGCGCCGGGCTGATCGGCGGCACGCTGGCCTATCTGGCGCCGGAGCTGGTCAAGGGGGGCGAACCGAGCCGGGCTGGCGACGTCTATGCGCTGGGCGTGATGCTGCATGAAGTGCTGCTCGGGCATCGGCCGGACAAGGCGATCGGGCCAGAGGCTTTGAAGCCGCTGCTGCCGGACGAAGCGATCACGGTGCTGATGAAGGCGCTGGCCTTCAGTCCGCGCGACCGACACCACTCCGCGATCGCCCTGCGGGATCACCTGCGTCGTTCGCCGGAGCTGACGGTGACCGGTCCGAAGCGCTGGGCGATGATTGCCGCGCGCTACATCCAGGCCGGGCTGGCCGCGTTGTTCATCAGCATGCGTTATGCGGCGGTGCTCTGCTTGCTGTCCAGCTATGTCTATGTCGGGGTCAAGGGGATCGTCGACAATCCGGGCTGGTGGATCGTCTTCGCGCCGATCCTGGTGCTGCACAGTATTGTTCGCTGGGAAGGCCCGGAAACAGCAGAAGAGGCGCGTTTGCGGCGCACGGGGCAGGTCGTCGGTCGAGGGTAGTTGAACAGCCCGTCGATTTTTGGGAAAATACGGCGTGAGAAAACTGATCTGTTTGCTCTGTCTCTGTGCGCCCGCCTGGGCGCAATCTACAGCCCTGAGACCGTTGCCCCAGGCGATGCTCTGGACTCCGGAGCGGCTGTTCGACGCCAGCGATTCGACCACTCGGCTGAGGGTGCTGTTCGTGATGGTGCTGCTGACCGCGACGCCGGAGTATCAACTTCAATGACGACCGAGATGCCGCCCTGTCCATGCTGCGGAGAGCAGATCAGCTCCGGGATGTCACGCTGCCCTCGCTGCGGAAACCGTTTTCGCGGCGCCAGTCCGGTGACGGTGATGGTGTTGTTGATTGGCCTGGGGGTGGTGGTGTTGCTCGGTATGGGCCTGGCAGGATTGTTTCTCCACTCGCAACGTCGCCAACAAGCCATGCAAGAGGCTGAGCAGGCGATGATCGAGGCGATGATGCAAGACCGGGAGCGAGCCCAGGCGGAAGCGCGCATTCGTGCGAGGCCGTCGAAACGCGCGCAGTTCAATAGCGACCGCTATCGCCCGCAGTTGCGCAAGGCTCCGCGCGA
>CAZMLI010000355.1:0-5036 GCA_964566865.1 uncultured Planctomycetota bacterium | reverse complement strand
AGAGCAGCACCACGAAGAGGAAGATGCCTCTGCGACGGTGGCCGATCAAGAAATGGGATGCGCCAGGGATGAACCATCCGGCAAGCAGGATGGCGGGCAGTCGGTCAGCGAGGTCCTTGGGGCGCATGAGTGGACGGAGTTTAGCCGCAGGGGCTACTCGATGCAAGCCGTGGCTATCCGAGGGCTTGCTTGAGTCGTGCGGCCACGGCGGGCGAGACGTAGGGGCTCGGGTCTCCGCCGAAGAGGGTGATCTCCTTGACCATGCTGGCCGAGACCACCATGTTGGGCAGAGTGGTCAGCAGGAAGACTGTCTCGATTTCCGGACGCAGCTGCTGGTTGGTCAGGCCCATCTGGAACTCGAAGCCAAAGTCGACGGCCGAGCGCAGCCCCCTGACGATCACCTGGCAGCCCTGCTGGCTGGCGAAGTCGACCAGCAATCCGTCGAACTCCTGAACGTCGGTCAGCTCCCCGACGGCCTCGCGAACCCAGGCCATTCGCTCTTCCAGCGAGAAAAGGTAGGTCTTGTGCGGGTTCTGGCCGACGCCGACCGTCAACTTGTCGAACAGGCCCGCAGCGCGGCGCATGACGTCCAGGTGGCCGTTGGTCAGGGGGTCGAAGCTGCCGGCATAAACCGCGTGTTGCTGTACCATTGAGTCAATTGTATTTGACCTCGCAGGGAGAATCCCCTATTTTCTACCGTTCCCAATTCGCCGATATATCACCTCTCGAGGAATGCTGGTCATGAAGCGCCGTATGAGCCTGTTCGTCCTGGGGCTGCTGTTGTTCAGCGCCTCGCCTGCCTCGGCCCAGGTTTGCCACTGGTGCAAGCGTGGTGGCAAGGACATCAAGTGGGTCAAGCTGTTCTGGTACAAGTACGACAAGGAGTCCAAGCCTCCCAAGCTGATCGACCTGAGGGAGGAGTCGAAGTACAAGCAGTATCGTCTCAAGGATGCGAAGAAGCGTCACGTGCCGGATCCGATCATCCTCCAGAGTGCGGTGCCTGAGCTGTACGATGGCTCTGGCGATCTGCCGGAGGCCGATGCCCACTACTGGCTCTGCTACTATCACTTCGACGGCAAGAAGTCGGGTGACGGGGGCGAGTCGGGCATCACGCTCTCCACGGGCCGCGAGTTCGAGAAGGGGGAACCCTGCGCCGCGCATAACGATGATGGAAAACCGTGCGAGCGTTTCGGGTTCCGCAACTTCGAGAAGGTCCGCGGCGGCAAGCTGAGGGATGCGCTGTGGTACTGCCCGGTGCACTTCGCCGCCGCCTCCGAGCAGAAGAAGAAGATGCCGATGTTCATCTTCGGCGGTGTCGCGCTGGTGCTGCTGATCTGTGTGGCTCTCGGCCTGCTCGGCATCAAGATCGGCGACAAGGAACGCGCCCTCGACGAGTCGGGCGGCGACGGCGGGCGCAAGCGCCGCTAGAGTTAGTTCCACGCTGCTGATCTGGGCCCGGCGCGGGATGTGGGCCGGCGTGTTGTTGATGGGCACGCTGGCCGTGGGGTGGTGGTTCCTCAGGCCGGACCGCCGCCTCGAGGGCCAGGCCCTGCTCTCGCTGTTCTTCCTGCTGTATCTCAACGCCTGGATCATGGAGATGTTCTGGCGACGCACGCGTCGAAAGGCCGGCGTCACGCTGAACGACTTCAAGGAGATCTGCCAGGCCGCCTCGCAGGCCGATCCGGTGTCGGTACTCAACCTGATCCAGCATGTCTGCGAGGGCACGGCGGCCGAGGTGCGCTTCGCCCTGATCGCCCTGAGCAACATCGGCGCGCCGGCCGTTGGTTTTCTGGTGGTCCGTTGCGAACAGAGCCCCGCAGGGTTGCAGGGCCTGTTGCGTCCGGCCGTCGGACAGATGGTCGGCGAGACGTTCGAGAGCACCGAGGCGCTCACGCGCTGGTGGCAGGCCAACCGACTGGCCTTCCAGCTGAGCGAACGATGAGCGCGCAGTTCGCGCAGGTGGCGCTGCCTCTGCCGATCGATGATCTGTTCGACTATGCGGTGCCCGCCGAGCTACAGTCTACGATTGCTCCAGGCTGTCGTGTCGAGGTGCCTTTCGGGCGTCGCAAGAAGGCCGAGGTTGGTTTTTGTGTCTCGCTCAGTGACAGCACCCAGGTCCCCGCAGCCAAGATCAAAGCGCTGCTCGGTCTGGTCGACACGCTGCCGATCGTCTCGTCGCCGATCCTCGAGCTGACCCGCTGGATGTCGCGCTACTACGCCTGCTCCTGGGGTGAAGCGCTCGAGGCGTCCGTGCCCGGCGGGGTCAAGAAGGGCCTCAAGGGCAACGTGATGCATGTGCTCAAGCTGCGTATCTCCGTCGTCGAGGCGGAGGGGCGAATCCAGGAGCTGCAGGACCGTTACCCCGGTCGCGCGCGCGTGCTGCGGTTGCTGCTCGAGGCCGACGGACTGCTGACGAAGGCCGATGTCGGTCGGCGTTGTCAGGTGTCGATGGCGCCGATCTCCACGCTCGAGCGGCACGGCCTGGTCGGGACCGAGAAGGTGATGGTCGACGCCGATCCGCTGGCGGGCATCGACGTGCCGCCACATCCGCCGCCCAAGGCGCTGACCGAGGATCAGGCGTCGGTGCTCGCCGCGATTCGCGCGACGCTCGAAACGCGCGCGTTCGGGGTCACGCTGCTGCATGGCGTCACCGGCAGCGGCAAGACCGAGATCTACCTGCAGGCGATCGCCACGGTGCTTGCCGAGGGAGGAAGCGCGATCGTGCTGATCCCGGAGATCTCGTTGACGC
This sequence comes from uncultured Planctomycetota bacterium, assembly GCA_964566865.1. Classification (GTDB taxonomy): domain Bacteria; phylum Planctomycetota; class JACQVV01; order JACQVV01; family CAZANL01; genus CAZMLI01. Next base: position 2,287 of record CAZMLI010000355.1, on the reverse strand, counting down.
CGCAGACGGTGTCCCGCTTCCGGGCGCGCTTCGACGACGTGGCGATCTTGCACAGCGGGCTGACCGGCGCGCAGCGGCACGACCAGTGGAAGGCGCTGCGCGAGGGCCGGGCGCGCGTCGCGATCGGCCCGCGTTCGGCCATCTTCGCGCCGGTCCAGTCGCTGCGGCTGATCGTCGTCGACGAGGAGCACGAGCCTAGCTACAAGCAACAGTCGACGCCGCGCTACCATGCGCGGGACGTGGCGGTGATGCGGGCCAAGACCGAGGGGGCGATGGTACTGCTCGGGACCGCGACGCCCGCGCTCGAGACCTTCACCAATACAGAGCTGGGCAAGTATGCGCTGGTCGAGCTGCCCGAGCGCGTGACCGAGCGACCGTTACCGCCCGTCCACATCATCGACATGACCACCGAGCTGAACCCGCACGGACAGCCGGTACTGTTTTCGCGGCCGCTGGTGATGGGGGTGCAGCGCGCGCTCGAGGGCGGCGAGCAGGTGATCCTGTTCCTCAATCGCCGCGGCTTCTCGACTTACCTGCACTGCCAGCGCTGCAAGTACGTGCACAAGTGCGTGCGCTGCGATGTGTCGATGACCTACCACAAGCGGCTCGATCGGGTGGTCTGTCACTACTGCCTGGCCGAGGACCGTCCGCCTCGGCGCTGTCCGACCTGCGACAACCCGAGCTTCCGCTACACCGGTGTGGGCACGCAGAAGGTCGAGGAATCGCTGTCCACCTTCTTCAAGGGCGCCACCTACGCTCGGATGGACAGCGATACGATGCGCACGCCCGATCACTACGATCAGGTGCTGCGGCGCTTTGGCTCCGGCGAGATCCAGATTCTTTTCGGCACCCAGATGATCGCCAAGGGGCTCGACTTCCCCAACGTCACCGTTGTCGGCGTGCTCTCCGCTGACATTGGCATGCACTTCCCGGATTTCCGCGCAGCCGAGCGCACGTTTCAGCTGATCGCGCAGGTCGCGGGCCGGGCCGGGCGCGGTAGCAAGCCAGGGCGGGTCTACGTGCAGACGCGATTTGCCCAGCACTACGCCATCTTGCGGGCCTCCCAGCATGACTATGCCGGGTTCTATCAAGAAGAGATCAAGTCGCGGCAGGAGCTGGGTTACCCGCCTTTCTCGCGTCTGGTCCGGCTGCTGCTGGAGGATGAGCAGGAGCCGCGCGCACGCAAGCTCGCGGGGCAGATCAAGGCGTTGCTGGAGCCGCTGTGCGGCGAGGGCCGACAGGTCCTCGGGCCAGTCCCGGCACCGATCGCCTACCTGCGGGATCGCCATCGTTATCAGTTGCTGCTGCGCGTGCGCAATGCCGGAGAGCTGCCGAGCTTTCGCCAGGTCTTCTCCCGGTGTCTGGCGCTCTCCGGCAAGACCAGCTTGACAATCGACGTCGACCCCACCTCTTTGCTGTGACACGTTATACTTAGGGGGTCATGGAAGACAGATTGGTCGGCTTGGAGCTCGGTGACTTTCGGCTGGAGGCGTTGATCGGCCGGGGCAGCGTGGGCAAGGTTTATCGGGCGACCCAGATCTCGCTCAACCGCCCGGTGGCGATCAAGCTGCTCGAGGAAGGTCTGTTCACCCTGGCCGAACTGCGCGAGCGTTTCCTGCGCGAGGCCCAGTTCCTGGCGCGTCTCGAGCACCCCAATATCGTGCCGGTCTTCAGCGCCGGGCAGCAGGACAACCTGTACTACTATGCGATGCGGCTGGTCGACGGCGTCAACCTCGAGGTGCAGCTGGCCGATGGGCTGGAGCTGGTGACGGGGCTGGGCTACCTGGGTTACGTGGCCAGCGCGCTGGAGTACGCCCACGAGCGCGGGCTGATCCATCGCGACATCAAGCCGGCCAACATCCTGATCTCCCACGGGACGGTGGTGCTGACCGACTTCGGACTGGCCCGGCTGCTCGAGGAGAGCACGATCACCGGGTCGGGCCGTTTCCTGGGGACGCCGCTCTACTTCTCGCCCGAGCAGGCACGGCTGGAACGCGCGACGCATCAGTCGGACCTGTTCGCGCTGGGCATCATCCTTTACGAGCTGGCCACCGGTCAGCACCCATTCCTGCCTGGCAGCCGCGAGGAGATCATCCTCAAGGTCCGTGACGGGAACTTCCCCAGCCCGCGGGAAGTCAACAGCGAGCTGCCCTCGAACGTCGAGGAGATCATCCTCCGCGCGATGGCGCTGGACCCGGCCGAGCGTTATGCGAACGCTCGAGAGATGCGTAAGGCGATGCAGTCGGTGGCCAGAGTCACACTCTCGGCCAAGCGTACGCCTAGCCCG
>CAZMLI010000354.1:0-5050 GCA_964566865.1 uncultured Planctomycetota bacterium | reverse complement strand
CAACTGCAACCTGCAGCGGCTCGACGGCCCGGTCCGCGGCAATGGCAAGATCATCCAGGAACTCGAGGCGGTCTTCCGCGGCGCGGGCTGGAACGTGATCAAGGTGGTCTGGGGCGCCAACTGGGATCCGCTGCTCGACAAGGACCGCACCAGCCGGCTACGGATGCGGATGGAGGAAGTGGTCGACGGCGAGTATCAGCTCTACGTCAACGAGGGCGGCGAGTACGTGCGCGAGCACTTCTTCGGCAAGTACCCGGAACTGAGCGAGATGGTCGCCGACATGTCCGATGACGCGATCTGGCGGCTCAAGCGCGGCGGCCACGATCCGGACAAGGTCTACGCGGCCTACGCCGCGGCGATGGCCCACACCGGCCAGCCGACGGTGATCCTGGCCAAGACGGTCAAGGGCTACGGCATGGGCGAGGCCGGCGAGGGCAAGAACATCACCCACCAGCAAAAGAAGCTGGGCGAGGATGCGCTGCGCAAGTTCCGCGACCGGCTGGCGATCCCGATCACCGACGAGCAGATCGACGACCTGCCGTTCTACAAGCCACCCGAGGACAGCGAGGAGATGCGCTACCTGAAGGAGCGCAGAGAAGCGCTCGGCGGCTACCTGCCCTCGCGGTCAAACCGGGCCGAGGCGCTCGTCACGCCCGAGCTGTCCGCCTTCAAGGCGGTGATCGATGGCTCCGGCGAGCGCAACCTGTCGACGACGATGGGCTTCGTGCGCATCCTGATGGCGCTGACGCGAGACAAGCAGATCAAAGAACGGGTCGTGCCGATCATCTCCGACGAGGCGCGCACCTTCGGCATGGAGGGCATGTTCCGCACGGTCGGCATCTACGCGCCTTCGGGACAGCTCTATTCGCCGGAAGACCGTGACCAGCTGGCCTACTACCGCGAAGAGAAGGGCGGACAGATCCTGCAGGAGGGCATCTCGGAAGCCGGCTCGCTCTGTTCCTGGACGGCGGCCGGCACCGCCTACGCCAACCACGGGATCCACATGATCCCGTTCTTCATCTTCTATTCGATGTTCGGTTTCCAGCGGGTGGGCGATCTGATCTGGCAGGCCGCCGACATTCGCGCGCGCGGTTTCCTGCTGGGCGCGACCTCCGGCCGGACCACGCTCAACGGCGAGGGCCTGCAGCACCAGGACGGCCAGAGCCTGCTTATCGCGGCCTCCGTGCCGACCTGCCGGGCCTACGATCCGACCTACAACTACGAGCTGGCCGTGATCATCCAGGACGGTCTGCGTCGGATGTATAGCGACAACGAGGACCTGTTCTATTACATCACGCTGATGAACGACAACTACCCGCATGCCCCGCTACCGGAGGGTGTCGAGCAGGGCATCTGCCAGGGCATGTATCTGCTGCGAGAGGCGGCCGGGGCCAAGATCCAGCTGCTCGGCTCGGGTGCGATCCTGCGTGAGGTCGAGGCGGCGGCGGCGATCCTTCAGGAAGAGTACGGCATCGGCGCCACCGTCTGGAGCGTGCCGAGCATCAACGAGGTGACGCGGGAAGGCCGCTCGGTCGAACGCTGGAACCGCCTGCATCCCGAGGAGCCCCAGCGCACGAGCTACGTCGCGCAGCTGCTCGAAGGACATGACGGCCCGGTGCTGGCGGCCACCGACTACATGCGCGCCTACCCCGACCAGTTGCGGCCCTACATCTCGCGCGACTTCACCTCGCTGGGCACCGACGGCTTCGGCCGCAGCGATACGCGGCCGCAGCTGCGTGACTTCTTCGAGGTCGACCGCCGACACGTCACGGTCGCCGCGCTCCACTCGCTGGCTCGCGCGGGCGAGGTGGAAACGTCCGTGGTGGCACAGGCGATCGCCAAGTTCGAGCTCGACACCGAGCGTCCCGACCCCTGGACGGTCTGAACAATGACTGAGATTCGCAACGTCACGATTCCTGAGCTGGGCGAGGTCGACGAGGTCGGCATCGTGGAGCTACTCGTCGCGGTCGGAGAGACGATCGCGCTCGACGACTCGCTCGTCACCCTCGAGAGCGACAAGGCCACGATGGATGTGCCGTCGCCCTACGCGGGCACGATCAAGGAGATCCTGCTGCAGGCCGGCGACAAGGTGAGAGAAGGTGCGGTGATCCTGACGATCGACGCCGTCGAAACCGCCGCGCCGGCTGTGCCCAAGCAGGCTCCGGCGCCCGCCCCCGCAGCCCCGGTCGCACCAGCGGCCCCGGCGAGACGGGCTGCACCCGCCCCACGCTCGGCCCAAGAGCTGTCGCGGATCGACTTCTCGAGCGCCTACGCCTCGCCGGCGGTGCGCCGCTACGCCCGCCAGCTGGGCGTCGACCTGACCCGCGTGCGCGGGACCGCGCGCAACGAGCGCATCGTCAAAGAAGATGTGCAGGCCTACGTCAAGGATGCCCTCGTCCGGCTGGATGCGGCCCCGGCTGGTGCGGCGCTACCCGAGGTGCCGGCGATCGACTTCTCCAAGTTCGGGGAGGTCACGCGCCAGGCGCTGACGCGGATCCAGAAGATCTCCGCCAAGTCGCTGCGTCGATCGTGGCTGAACGTGCCACATGTGACCCAGCACGACGAGGCGGACATCACCGAGCTCGAGGCCTGGCGCCAGGAGAACAAGGCCCGCGCCAAGGCGGACGGCTACAGCCTGACCCCGCTGGCCCTGCTGATGAAGGCGACCGTCGCCGCCCTGCAGGAGTTCCCGCTGGTCAATGCCTCGCTCGACCCCGACGGCGAGCATGTGCTGCTCAAGTCCTACTATCACCTGGGCATCGCCGTCGACACGCCGGGCGGGCTGATCGTGCCGGTGATCCGCGATGTCGAGAGCAAGAGCGTCTTCGAGCTGGCGCAGGAGCTGGCCCAGACCAGTCAGCAAGCGCGCGACGGCAAGCTCAAGCTGAACCAGTTGCAAGGGGCCAGCTTCACCATCTCGAGCCTGGGCGGGATCGGCGGCACCGCCTTCACCCCGATCGTCAACGCGCCGGAAGTGGCGATTCTCGGCGTCTCGAAACATCGGCTGCAACCGGTCTGGCGTGACGACGCCTTCGTGCCACGGCTGATGCTGCCGCTGGCGCTGTCCTACGACCACCGGGTGATCGACGGCGCGCTCGGCGTGCGCTTCACCACCTATCTCGCGACAGTCCTCGCCGACCCGCAGAGGCTCGTCTCGTGAGCACGACCCACGAAGTTCGCATCCCGGACATCGGCACCGACGACAAGGTCGGTGTGGTGGAGCTGCTGGTGGCGGTCGGCGACACGGTGCAGGCCGAGGACGGGCTGATCACGCTGGAGAGCGACAAGGCCTCGATGGACATTCCCGCTCCCGCGAACGGCGTCGTCGAAGCGATCCATGTCGCGATCGGAGACCAGGTGGCGCAGGGCGACCTGGTGGTCACACTCAGCGGGGCAGCCAGCGAGCCGGCCAAGGCCAAACCCACCAGTAAGCCCAAGCCCGCCGCAGCCGCGGCGAGTACACCGACGCCATCCGCGACGCCGGAACCGGCCAGCGACGCCGACCAGCACGCGCAGTTGCTGGTCCTGGGCGGCGGCCCCGGCGGCTACACCGCGGCTTTCCGCGCAGCCGACCTGGGGCTGCAGGTGGTGCTGGTCGAACGCTACCCCAAGCTGGGCGGCGTCTGTCTGAACGTCGGCTGCATCCCGTCGAAGGCGCTGCTGCACGTGGCGCGCGTGATCGACGAGGCCGCCGCGCTGGGCGCACACGGGGTCAGCTTCGGCAAGCCGACGATCGACCTCGACAAGCTGCGCGGATTCAAGGATGGTGTGGTCGACAAGCTGACCACCGGCCTCAGCGGCCTGGCCAGGCGGCGCAAGGTCGAGATCGTCGAAGGCCTGGGCCGCTTCGTCAGCCCCCACCGCCTGGAAGTCGAGACCTCCGAAGGAACCCGCAGCATCTCCTTCGACTCCGCGATCATCGCGGCCGGATCTCGCGTCAGCCAGATTCCCGGCTTCCCGCTCTCCGACCCGCGCGTCTTCGACTCGACCGGCGCGCTGGCGCTGGCCGACGTGCCCGAGCGCCTGCTGCTGATCGGCGGCGGCATCATCGGACTCGAGATGGCGATGGTCTATGGCGCGCTCGGATCGCAGCTAACGGTCGTCGAACTGCTCGACGGACTGATGCCCGGCTGCGACCGTGACCTGGTCAAGCCGCTGCTGCAGCGCCTGCGCAAGGAACTGGGCGCGACGATCCACCTGGAAACAAAGGTCACCCGTATCGATACCGAGGGCGCGCTGGTCGCGCACATGGAAGGTCCCGGCGGCAGCCAGACCGCCGAGTTCGACCGCATCCTGATGGCCGTCGGCCGTCGACCCAACGGCGATCGACTGGAGGCGCAAAACGCCGGCATCGCCGTCGACGAACGCGGCTACATCGCGGTCGACCGACAGATGCGCAGCAACGTGCCACACATCTTCGCCGTCGGCGACATCGTGCCAGGGCCGATGCTGGCGCACAAGGCCACCCATCAGGGCAAGGTCGCCGCCGAAGTGATCGCCGGCCAGAAGAGCGCCTTCGACGCACGCGTGATCCCCTCGGTGGCCTACACCGATCCCGAGATCGCCTGGGTCGGCCTGACCGAGACCGAAGCAGCCGCACAAGGCGTGGCCTACGAGAAGGGCAGCTTCCCCTGGGCTGCCAGCGGCCGCGCACTGGGGATCGGTCGTCCCGAGGGCCTGACCAAGCTGCTGTTCGATCCAAAGACCCAGCGCATCCTCGGCGCCGGCATCGTCGGTCCGGGCGCAGGCGACCTGATCGCGGAACTGGCGCTGGCCATCGAGATGGATTGCGAAGCCAGCGACATCGGCCTGACGATCCACCCCCACCCGACCCTCTCGGAGACAATCGGCCTCTCGGCCGAAGCCTACGAGGGCACGATCACGGATCTGTATCTGCCCAAGAAGCGCTAGCCAGCGGCTGGCAGTTACAGTTACGGTCACGGTCACGGTCACGAAACACGGTCACGGTGCTAGTCGGTCCAAACCGGGTACATCGGTAACAGAATAGACCGGGCACATGGGTGACACTCAGCGAAGGTGTGGCGAGGAG
>CAZMLI010000353.1:0-5093 GCA_964566865.1 uncultured Planctomycetota bacterium | reverse complement strand
CCGCCAACCAGCGGACGTTTCAGGGCAGCTCCTTCGACTTCCGCGTGCTGGGGCATGGCAACCAGGAGTTCAGCCAGGTCTCCGGGACCCTGCGCGCCTTGATTGCCCGCGGCAACGCCGAGATTCTCTCCAGTCCGCGGCTGCTGGTGGCCAACGGCAAGACGGCGTCGATCCTGACCGGCTCGGAGGTGCCGATCCAGAACGTCCAGTTGCGCGGCACCCAGACGACGATCACCACCACCTTCAAGAAGGTCGGCATCCAGCTCAAGGTCACGCCGCACCTTATCGGTCAGAACTCCGTCGACATGGATGTCTTCGCCGAGGTCTCGGCCGTCACCGGCTTCACCCAGCCGGGCCCGCTATCGGCGTCGAACCCGATCATCTCCAAGCGCACCGTCACCACCCGGGTCAGCCTGCGCGATGGTGAGACATTGATCATCGGCGGCCTGCTGCGCAACGAATCGCTGGTTCAGGAGCGGGGGATTCCGATCCTCTCCGACCTGCCGGTGGTGGGCTTCTTGTTCAAGAGCTATCGTCGGCGGACCGCCAAGCAAGAGCTGATCTTCTTTCTCACGCCCTACATTCGCCAGCGCAGTCGGATCATGCTGCCGCCGCGGGAGAGACAGCGTTGAGGAACCTGGGCAAGCTGACCAAGAAGCGGCTCGGTGAGATCCTGGTCGAGGAGGGCTACATCACCGAGGAGCAGCTGCTCGAGGCGCTCGACTTCCAGAAGAAGAGCGACTCCGGGATGATTCTCGGCGAGGTGCTGATCGACCGCGGGTATGTCTCCGAGCGAGGCATCGCGCGGGCCATCGCGACGCAGTTCCATCTGCCGTTCCTGACCCTGCAGAATCACGCGGTCAACAAGGACATGTCCAGCCTGCTGCCGACCCAGATGCTGCACCGCTATCAGTTCGTGCCGCTGGATCGGTTTGCCAACGTGATCACGATCCTGATGTCCGGTGTGCTCAGCGCCGACATCATCACCGAGATCCAGGAGCTGACCGGCTGCGAGCTGTTCGTCTTCATCGGCACCTCGCGCGACGTCAAGATGGCGCTCAACGAGTTCAGCCCGCTGGACGAGGTGGCCGCGCCGAAGAAGGATGCGTCGTCAGAGGATGCGCCGACCGACGACTCGGGCGACTCAGGCGACTGGGGCAGCATGTTCGACGACGCCGACGAACAGATTCACAGCGAACTGGACCGCTAGAAACCACCCCCGCGATGTCCGACTCAACGGTCGAGCAGACCCACCGTCGTTTTCTGAGGATCTCTTCCGGTCCGGGCCCGTGCCTGACGCTCGAGGGACGCCCGGTGGTGGCCTTCTGCGCCAATGACTACCTGGGACTCGCCGGGGATTCGCGGCTGACCGAGGCGTTGTCGCGCGGGGCGCAGGAGCAAGGCGCAGGCGCCGGCGCGGCGCGATTGATCTCGGGCAACCGGCCCGCACACATGGCGCTGGAACAGGCCGCCGCCGAGTTCAAAGGCAGCCCTGCCGCGCTGCTGTTCGGGTCGGGCTACCTGGCCAACATCTCGCTGCTGCCCGCGCTGGCCGGGGCGGGCGATCTGCTGGTGTCGGACGCGCGCAACCATGCGAGCCTGATCGACGGCTGCCGTCTCTCCCGGGCCGAGGTCGCGGTCGTGCCACATCGGGATCTCGAGGCGGTTCGATCGGCCCTCGACCGACCGGCGCGCCGCCGCTTCGTGCTGACCGAGGGGCTGTTCTCGATGGATGGTCATCTGGCGCCGCTGGCCGAGCTGCTGGCGCTGGCGCGGGAGTTCGACGCGACGTTGATCGTCGATGACGCCCACGGCAACGGCGTGCTCGGCGCGTCCGGTCGCGGCGCGATCGAAGCCTGCGGCCTGAGTCCGGCCGATGACCTGATCGAGATCGGCACCTTCGGCAAGGCGTTTGGCGGCTACGGTGCATTTGTCGCCTGGACGACCGAGGGCATCGAGCAGTTGATTCAGCGCGCGCGCGGATTCTTCTTCTCCACCGGTTTGCCACCCGGCGTCGCGGCGATGAATCTTGCCGGCCTGCGCATCGCGCAGCGCGAAGCCGACCGGCGCGAAAAGCTCTGGCGGCTGGCCGGTCGGCTGCGGGAGGGTCTGGCAAGGCAGGGCCACGCGGTCGAGCGCGGGACCTCCCCGATCATCCCGTTGATCATCGGGCCGGCAACCGACGCGATGCGGCTGTCGCAGCGGCTGCTGGATGCGGGCTTCTGGGTCCCGGGGATCCGGCCGCCGACTGTGCCGGAGGGCAGCTCGCGCCTGCGCATCAGCGTCAGCGCTGCCCACACCAGCGAGCAGGTCGAGCGGCTGCTGGCCGCGATCGCCGAGTACGCCTGATGTTGCTCGTCAGCGGAACGGATACGGATGTCGGCAAGACCCTGGTTGCCGGCGGACTGGCCCGCCTGCTGCGCGATCGAGGCGTCGACGTGGGCGTGATGAAGCCCGTGGCCAGCGGTGTGCCGCCGGACGCGGATGCCGAGTGGCTGATCGCCGCCGCCGGCGTCGACGATCCGCTGGAACTGGTCTGTCCGCTGCGTTTTCGGGATCCGCTGGCCCCTGCGGTGGCCGCGCAGCTCGCCGGCCAGGCGGTCGAGATTGCACACATCCACCAGGCCTTCGCAGCGTTGTCCGCGCGGCACCGCTTCCTGATCGTCGAGGGCGTGGGCGGGTTGCTGGTGCCGATCGACTGGGACTACGACGTGCGCCGTCTGGCCTCCGATCTGGCCCTGCCGCTGCTGATCGTCGCCCGCGCAGGGCTCGGTACGATCAACCACACCGTGCTGACCGTCGAGGCGGCGCGCGCGCGCGGGCTGACGGTCAGCGGGATCGTGCTCTGTGAATCGCGCGACCAGCCCGCGGGCCTGGCCGAACAAACCAACCCAGCCGCGATTGAACGGTTGACGGATGCCCCGGTGCTGGGCACCCTACGCTATCTTTCCGATCAGGTTCGCGGCGACATCGATGCCGTCGCGGCCGCGCTGGCCGAGGATATCGACTGGACCGTATGCGAGAAACTCTGGACACCGACCGACTGAAGGCGCTCGACCGGGCGCACGTCTGGCATCCGTTCACCCAGATGGGGGAGTGGACCGATCCGCTGGTGATCGCGCGTGGCGAGGGCTGCTACCTGTTCGACAGCGACGGGCAGCGTTATCTGGACGGGGTCTCCTCGCTCTGGGTCAACGTGCATGGCCATCGCGTGGCCGAGATCGATCAGGCGCTGCGCGATCAACTGGACCGGCTGGCCCATTCGACCCTGCTCGGCCTGAGCAACGTGCCCTCGATCGAGCTCGCCGAGCGGCTGGTGCGGGTCTCGCCCGACGGGCTGAACAAGGTGTTCTACTCCGACAACGGCTCGACCGCGGTCGAGGTTGCGCTGAAGATGGCCTTCCAGTATCACGGCAATACCGGACAGACGGCACGCACGCGCTTCGTCTACTTCGAAGGCTCCTATCACGGAGATACGCTCGGCGCGGTCGGCGTCGGCGGCATCGGACTGTTCCATCAGATCTTCCAGCCGCTGCTGATGCAGGCCTACAAGGCGCCCTCGCCGATCGAGGCGAGCAGCCTCGACGGCCTCGAAGCGCTGCTGGACGCGCACGGCGATGAAGTGGCGGCGGTGATCGTCGAACCGGCCGTCCAGGGCGCGGTGGGCATGCGAATTCAGCCCGCCGGCTGGCTGGCCGAGGTCGCGCGCCTCACGCGGGAGGCCGGCGCCTTGTTGATCGCCGACGAGGTGGCGACCGGTTTCGGCCGCACGGGAAAATGGTTCGCCGTCGAGCACGACGGCGTCTGTCCCGACCTGATGGCCGTCGCCAAGGGACTCTCGGGCGGCTATCTGCCCGTGGCTGCCACGCTGGCGACCGACGCGATCTACGAGGCCTTTCTGGGCAGCTACGAGCAGAGCAAGTGCTTCTTTCACGGACATAGCTACACCGGCAATCCGCTGGCCTGCGCGGTCTCGGTGGCCAACATCGACAAGATGCTGGCCGAGGACACCGTGGCGCAGGCCGCGCGCAAGGGCGAGCTGCTCGGCGAACTGCTGGCACCCGTGGCCGAGCTGCCGATGGTCAGCGAGGTGCGGCGGCTGGGCCTGATGGTCGGCATCGAGCTGATGCAGGATCCGGCGAGCGGCACCCCGCTGCCGATCCAGACCCGCGCGGGCTGGCACGTCTGCAACGAGGCACGCGCCCGCGGCGTGCTGATCCGCCCGCTGGGCAACGTGGTGGTGCTGATGCCACCGCTGGGAATGACCGACGAGCAGCTGCGAGAGCTGGTCTCGGTGACGGCGGCCGCGATCGAGGCCGTGCTGGGGGAGACGCAGTGATGACCGACTGGATGCAACTGGCCGAAAAATCAATCCGCGAGGACGGCATCAGCCGGACCGACGCCGAGACCGCGCTGTCCGCACCGGAGAGCGAAACCTACGAACTGCTGGCCGCCGCCGGACGCGTGCGCCGGCATTTCCACGGAAATACGGTGCTGGTACATGTGCTGTGCAACGCCAAGCGCGGCGGCTGTCCCGAGGACTGCGGCTTCTGCAGCCAGTCCTCGCGCTTCGACCAGTCGGACGAACGCTACCACTTGCTGGACAAGGACCAGATCGTGCGCGAGGCGCGCGCCGCGGCCGAGGCCGGCGCCTACAAGTTCTGCATCGTCACCGCCACCCGCGACGCCGCCGGCCCCGACCTGGAGACCATCTGCGCCGCCGTGGAAGAGATCAAGGCCAGCGTGCCGATCACCATCTGCGCCTCGCTCGGCCTGCTCGACCAGACCAGCGCCGCGCGTCTGGCCAGCGCCGGTGTCGACCGCTTCAACCACAACCTCGAGACCTCCAGCCGGATGTTCGAGGAGGTCTGCACCACCCATACCTGGGACGACCGCGTCGAGACCGTGCGCCTGGCGCGCGAAGCAGGCATGGAAGCCTGCTGCGGCGGCATCATGGGCATGGGCGAGACCGACGCCGACGTGCTCGATCTGGCCTACACCCTCAAGGAACTGGACGTGGCCTCGATCCCCGTCAACTTCCTCGACCCGCGCCCCGGCACGCCGATGGCCGAACGCCATCGCCTGAGCCCGCT
>CAZMLI010000352.1:0-5109 GCA_964566865.1 uncultured Planctomycetota bacterium | reverse complement strand
GCCCTGCTCCGACCAGGGTGGACGAGCCGGAGCGGCGCTACCAACTAGACGTTGACCGTTCAACAAGGCGCGATTAGCCTCGGGGTCGCGTGTTTTCCCCAGAAGATCTTCCAGCCGAGATCGGCGACGGCCAGTACCTGCTGACCCGGCTGCTCGACGACGGCCGCGACGCGGCGCTGCACTTTGCCGAGGTCGAGCTGGAGCGGTTCGATTTCGACGAGTTGATCTCGTTTCACCTGCGGCGCGGCAACAGTCGAGATCGCAAGCGCAAACCCGCCTCGGGCGCCGGTGAGCCGGACACGCCGCGGGGCGTCTGCCGCCGGCTCGGGCTACCCTACCCACGTGATCTGCGCGCGGCGATCAAATCCGTCCCCGACGACCTGTCGACCGAGCGGCGTGGCCTGTTCGAGGCCGAGTGGCAGGAGCTGATCGCGTTCTATCACCCGAACCTGGTCACGGTCTATGGCGGGGGCGAGTCGAACGGCCTGCTGTGGTATGCGATGGAGGTGCTGCCGGCGCGTCGGTCGATGACGCAGCTCTCCGCCCTGAGCGAGCAGGAGTTGCTGGAGCTGGTGGCTCAGGCGGCCGATGGGTTGCAGGCGCTGCACAACCGCCAGCTGGTGCATGGGGATGTCCGGCCCAGCAAACTGGCGGTCTTTGGCCGGGCGGGGCGGCTGCTGCTGCGGGTCATCGAGCCTGTGGGGGACAAGCTGAGCGGCAGCGGCTCGCCCTACTACCAGTCGCCGGCCGGGATCTGGGGCGATCGTGTGGGTCGTCGCGGCGACATCTACTCGCTCGGCGCGACGCTCTACCGGCTGCTCGGAGGCCAGCCGCCCTACGATGGCTGCGAGCTGGAGCAGATCGAGCAGAAGCTCGCTGACGGCGAAGGGCCAGCGCCGCTGTCCAGCTTGCGCTCCGACCTGGGCCCGCAGACCCAGACGCTGGTGAAGCGGATGATGGCGATCGACCCGAACCGCCGCCTGCAGTCGATGAAGGAGGTTCGCGGGGTGATCAAGGGCATCCTCTCCGAGGACCGATTTGCGGTTTCCCGCCTGCTCGATCCGAAGAAGAAGCGGCGCGACCCGCCTCCGGTGACCGGCCCGCGCAAGCCGGCGATGCCGCTGTCCCACGTGATGGGGATCTCCTTCGCGGTGATCGTCAGCATCCTGGTGCTGGGTTTCATGGTCAGCGTGCTGGCGGGCGGCTCCACGCAGCCAGACGCGGATGAGGACAGCCCGCCGCCGAAGCAGGCCGAGGTCAGCCAGCAGCCGGTCCCGACCGGCCCCGCGAAGACGGGGGACGATGGACTGATCGAACAGCTGGCCATTCTCGGCGACCGCGCCCGGCGGCTGGCCGGGCAGGGCAAGCTGGAGCAATGTCAGACGCTGCTGGACCAGCTCGCAGATCTGGCGATGAGTCGCGAGGACAGCACGAGCGTGGCGCGGGCCTACGAGCGCTGGCAGGGCAAGATCGGCAAGGCCCGGGCCAGCTACCTGGCTGGCCTGGCCGATCGGGCGGCCAGCGCGCTCAAGCGCGGGAAAAAGACGAAGGGCCGCAAGTTGATCGAGCGGTTGAAGCGTCTCTCACCGGAACACGAACGGCTGCCCGACCTGGAAGACCTGCTGGACAAGTAGGGCGGATCCTTTCTCCTGTGAAAGACCTTTCCCCGTGCGAGTGCCTGTGCTGGTCGAGGTCGACGTACCTGGTGCTCGGTGCTGGTGCTGGTCGAGGTCGAAGTACCTCGTGCGTGCGCCTGTGCTGGTCGAGGTCAAGGTACCTGGTGTCGGGTTGCGCAGCGCGCCGCACCTGTGCGATTTCGCAGCGGAAACAGCTCGCGTTAGTGGCGCATGAGCAGAATGACCAGCTCTTCGATGCTGCCTAATTGGCTGTCTCACGGTAATGTGTTCCGCAGTTCGGCTGCCGGCCCCAGCTGAGTCCCTTCGCCCCCCTCTGGTCGATGCTCTGAGGATCTACAATGAGCGAGCGTGCCTACATGCAGAAACTCCTGAAGTCCCTTGGGACGTTCCTTGATCGTTGGAATGGCGGAAATGCGGCCTTCTGGGAGTACCGGAAGGCGCACTCCATGCTGGCGATCAGGATTACGTCAGACGATCGTCCTGGAAAGAACCTACACATCGCCTGTCTTGGGCCCGTATATGTGCAGGGGCCGTTCGCCTGGTCGGCGAGTGAGTTGCAAGGCTCGATCATCACGCTTGATGATGGACAGCTTGGCTACCTCCTAACCGACAAGTCCGCTGGTTTTCTCATCAGAACAGAGGCGCTGGAGGTGAAGGAGAACTGCAAGCCGTTGTAGGCGTATACGAACACCTGGCGCGCGCCACGCTTGACCCCGTTGACTTTCCCGCGATCTCCCCGACTGGCAGCATGTCGCATGGTGCCGCAAATGCAACCGATGCGCTTACGCGCCAGAACTCAGAGACCACGCCGCCAAAGTCATGAAGCGACAAGCCGGCACACAACCGCTCGCCGAGTTCGTGCGCGAACCTCAGATCAGCACCGAGCACCAGGTACCTTGACCTCGACCCGCACCAGCACCGAGCACCAGGTACCTTGACCTCGACCCGCACAAGCACCCCAGCACCAATGACTTCGACTTCGACCTACAAAATTACAATGCGAGTATCGCATTGTAAGGAGGTGTCCATCAAAGCGGGGGACAAGCCCCCGCCCTACCGGACGACGGGCAGCGGCGGGATTCCGTTGGGATGCGGCAGCACGATCGGCGGTATCGGCCGCGGCGTCTGAACCCGTGTTGGCGCGGTCACCTTCGGCGGGCTGACGATCACCGGCTCCGGCGCGAGCGTCACCGGGTGAAACCGCCGGATGTAGATGTAACGGCGGTACCGCAGGTGTTCCAGCTCATGGTGCAGCCGCTCGATTTCAAGCTGCAGGCCTGCGCGCCGCGCCGCCTCGTTCCGCGCCAGCTTCTCGTCTCGGCGCTTGCTGGCTGCCTGCTCGGCGCGCGCGCGCTTTTCGGCGAGAATCGCATCCCGCTTGACGCGTGTGATCCACCGCCCCCGGAACCGCACCTGGCCCAGGGCTGCATGGTAACGGGCATCATCCAGCCAGCGGCCTGCGTGGCGTTTGAATCCCAGCGCGCGGCGGGCGCCGGCGTGATCCGGGTCTCGTGCGATGACCTCGCGCAGCAGACGCTGCTCCAGCGAGTACAAGTACTGACGGTGACAGCGCTGCGCCAGGCGGTAGCGGCCGGCGGCATCGGTGGGGGCCAGCTTGCCGAGCGCCTCGCTGATCTTGCCCGCCCTGGTCTGGGCGGTGTGCACCGCGGCGATCTGGGCCGCCGGCAGCACGATCCTGCCGTAGGAAAGACGGATCTCCACCTGTCCATCCGGCAGTTTTCGCAGCTTGCCCTCGAGGCGGTTCCCGTTGCGGAGCAGGATTACATCAGCGGGGGCGAGTCCGGCCAGCAGCAAGCTGGCCAGGGTCGAGGTCAGAAGCATCATCATCGTCCGCATCGGTTGCTCCAGCTGGTTGGGTGACCGAACTATTCTGTGAATTATATTCTATTCGCGCTCGCGGGGCTACTTGACCGGGATGCCGACGACGCCGAAATGACTCCGGCGAGCCAGGATCAGCAGGTGACAGAGTCCGGCCAGCACGATCAGCAGGCCGAGGGTATTGATGTAGTAGGCCTGGTGCAGATCCTCCCCGACCTCCCCGAGGGTGCTGCGATTGACCGCCACGCAGAGCACGAAGAACGGCAGCAGATAGCGCCAGGGAGTGCGGGATTGCTGGCAGGCGCCGTAGGTGATCATCAGGAAAAAACCCAGCATCAAGTAGACGAAGTGGGCCTTCCAGGTGATCGGCGAGAGGACCAGCATCAGCACCAGCACGATCGCGCACTCGACGAAGAAGGGCAGCGTCCGGGTGTCGGGCGCTCGCAAACCGAAGATCAGCGCAATGCCCAGTAACAGCAGGAACAGGATGACCTTGATCACGCGCTGGGCACGCTTGGGGGAGAGGTTGGCGAAGTCGATGTAGCCCCAGGCCGGCCGGTCCGCGCGGCTTTGCGGATAAGTCGTCACGTAGCGGAAGATCGCGTAGCGCAGCGACTGGTTGCCCCAGGAGAACGGCACGATCATCACGCTGTAGCGGTTCTCGTGCAGGTCGGGCTGGTTCATCGTCTGCACGCCCTTGTGCCAGTAGGCCGTATTCGCGTGATAAACCGGCGCGCCCAGAAACAGGTAGGGCAGCGCGAACAGCGCGATCCCGATCGTCAGCGCCGCCAGCGCTGGACGCCAGAGGCGGCGATAGAACAGGTAGGCCACCAGCAGCAGCGGGGTGAGCTTGATCATCAGCGCCAGCCCCAGCGGCGCGCCGGCGGCGAATCCGTGGCCGCGATGGATCAGGTAGATCGTGACGAGGCAGAGCATGAAGGTCAGCAGGTTGACCTGGCCGCCCGAGAAGTCCCGCTGCAGGAAACGCGTGGTCCAGAGCAGCGTGAGTCCGAGCATGGCCCAGCGGTAGCGCGGCCAGGCGGGAAACCACTCCGAAGCCAGCCGGTCGGCGATGAAGGCCGCCAGCAGGAGCAAGAGTATCTGCATCAGATACCAGAGCAGGCGCAACAGCTTCAGTGGCAGGTATGACATCGGCGCGAAGAACATCGCGAAGGTGACCGGGTAGGGGCGGTGCAGGCCGGTCGGTTCGTAGAGGTTGTAGCTGTAGCGAATCGACTCGGCGGTCGGCAGGCCGCGCTTGGTATTGGCCTGGTGAATTGCGAGATTTTTTTCGCAGTGTTCTCGGTTGGCGGCGAGCTTGCGGAACTCGAGGCCCATCTGGCGGGAGCGCCTGATCGCGCCCTTCTTCTTGCGCACCGCCTTGATCCCGACGATGGTGTAGACGATCAATACGGCGGCAAAGATGGCGTAGAACACGCGGGGCCGTCCGAGGACCTCGCGCAGCTTGCCGAAGTAGTCGAAGTCGACCGTGATTGCGGCGAGCAGAAAACGGGCGGTGTGCTTCAGGGCTTGGGCTATTTTGCTCATCATGCGGGGTGGCTGCGGGGAGTATCTCGGCTACCGCGCACATGTCAAGAAATGCGCCCGATTTGACCGTGCTCCTTTTCTGGGC
>CAZMLI010000351.1:0-5134 GCA_964566865.1 uncultured Planctomycetota bacterium | reverse complement strand
TGCCCTCGCCGGACCAGGCTGGCAATCCAGGCGCTCCAGGCGCGAACGTGGTAGGGATTGATCTCGAGCGCTCGCTGGAGCCGATCTTGTCCTGCTTGCTGCTGGTCCATTTCAAACGACAGCAGGGTTCCGAGCTGGGTCTGGGCCAGATAGTCGAGCGTTTGCAGGCGGATCGCCATCCTGAACTCCCGGATCGCCAGCTCCCGACGGCCCGATTGCCAGTGCGCCGCACCCAGCAGCCGGTGCGCCTTGCCGTTCTCCGGTTGGTTCGTCAGCACCTGGCGCAAGAGCGATGAGGCCGCCTCGCCCTGACCCTTGCGCAGAAATTGTTCGGCCACGCGCAGCTGCGACGGCGCGTCCACGCTGGCGTTCCAGCGGCGCTTCGCCGAGGCCGCGAGCTGCGACAGGCGTTTGCGCAATTTCTCGGGCTGCGAGAACTTTACCATGCCATCGATCAGTGGGGCTGCTCGGGGAGAGAGTCGCTCAATTGCATGCGCCAGCCGCAGGGCCAGCTGCGAGCGATCCAGCCCGGGAAAGAGAGATCGGGATATCCGGTCGAGATATTCACGCGCGTCGGGCATCTCGAGTCCGATCTCGGCACCGCGGTACATTTCCAGCGGCGCCCGGAATTCGAGCCACTGCCGGTCGTCCGTCACGATCTGTCCGACGTACTTCTTTCGATCGGCTGGAAAGACCGCAAGCAGCCCGAAGAACAACTCATACGGGTTCTTGATGCGAATACGTCGAAGGGTATTCGAGACCCCGGGAATGCGCATCCGGCGCTCGAAGGCTGCGGGCTTTCCGACGATCGGCCTGTCCGTCCCGATGCAGATGAGATCGGAACCCCAGCGGAAGATCAGCAGGTGTTCGAAGACCTTGGCCAGCGTTGACAGCATTCCGTTCAAGGTCTCGTTCGAGAGCTCGTAGGCCTGGATCCACTGGCAAAAGCGGCCATCGGGGCTCAACCGAGCCTTGACAATGCGATAGAACTCCTCGGAAAAGAGATTGGCCACACCGGCAATCCACGGGTTGGAGGGCTCGGAAATGATGACGTCGTAACGGGCTTCCCGGTAGCGTAAGAAGGTTCGACCGTCCTCCAGGAACAACCGGACGCGCGCATCCTGCAGCACGTTGTCGTTGATGGTCTCGAAGTAGGGCGAGGCGCCGATCACCGCCGGCTCCAGCTCGACGACATCCAGCCGCGAGATCCCGGGGTGCGTCGCCACGGCGCGTACCGTTGCTCCGCTGCCGTAGCCGATCACGCAGACCTGGCGAGCCCGCGGCGTGAGGAACAGCGGCAGATGCCCGAGCAGGTACTGCGCCGCAGAGTCCTGGCCGGTCGACGCATCGGTCTTGCCGTTGATTTTGAGACAGGTCTGCTCGGAGTCTCTATAGACCGAGACCGTGGCGCTCAGCCCCTCGCGGGTATAGAGCAGGTCACCCCCGAGCCCGATCTCGTACCCCTTCCTGGTCAGCCCCAGCACCTGACGAAACTGCCCACGCTGGAGGGCAGACTGGTCGATCGTCGGGGTCATCAGGAACACAACACCGCCGAGCAGCAGCGCAGCCGTAGACCAGCCAATCCGCTTGTCGACCGAGAAGCAGCGTTCGGTCAGCAACAGGCCGAGCGCCAGCACGAACCCGGCCGCCGCCGCCAGCTGGATCGATCGGGCCGCGCCGAATCTCGGCAACAGCACGAAGCCGATCAGCACCGTGCCCACTATCGCGCCGAGCGTGTTGGCGGCATAAATGCCTCCTATCGCCCGACCGGATTGACCCGTGCGCTGGCGCCATCCGGCCGCCGCCAGCGGCAGGGCGGCGCCCATGCCGAGCGTCGGTAGCGCGATCAAGCTGCTCGCAAGCAACCCCTGAACCAGGAACAGCAACCAGACGCGGTCACCCGAGGCATGTGCCAGTCGAGTGAACCATCCCGGTAGCTGGTCGACCAGCGACAGGCCGGGCAGGACGGTCAGGGCTGACAGGCCCAGGCAGAATGCCACCCCGACTCGATGGGCTTTCTTCGGAGCAAACCGAGCCGCCAGCAGCCCGCCGAGGCCGATTCCAACCAGGTAGGTCAGCAGAATGATGGAGAAGGCGTAGGTCGAGGAGCCGAAGACCGGGGCGAGCAGGCGGGCCCAGGCGATCTCGTACATCATGCCCAGCGCACCGGCGATCAGCATGGCCAGCACCAGAGAATCCAGTGCGGGGGCAGCGGTGTCCCGTGGCGGTTCAGGCCCGCGATCCGGCCGTCTCAGCCGGGCAGCCGGCAGCATTTTATCGCCGGCGAATGCCGCGGCGGCCAGCGCCAACCCTGCCCCGACCGTGACGAAGAGGCTGCCGTTGCGACCCAGTTGAGGCAGCAGAAAGAAGCCCGCCAGCAGGACCCCCGCGGCACCCCCCAGTGTATTGAGGCCGTAGAACCAGGATACGCGGCGCTGGAACGACTCCTTCTCGGCGAGCCCGGCCGCCAGCACCGGGAAGGAGAATCCCATCAGAAAGGTGGGCAGGATCAGCACGACGAAGGCCAGCAGAAAACGCGCAAAGGAAAACCAGACGAACTGGCCCTCGAGCGCGTGGTACAGCGGAGCGATCAGCAGGTCGAGACTCAGCAGCAGCGGCAGCGACAACACCCCGAACAGGGCAATCGCCAGCTCGAGCCAGGCATAGACCCGCAACGGGCGCCGGATCCGATCGGCCCAGACCCGGCCTGTGAAACTACCGGCCGACAGTCCCGCCATGAAGCTGGCAACAACGGTCGATACCGACCAGGCCGAGATGCCGAACTGCAGGGTCAGGATCCTGAGCCAGATCAGTTCGTAGAGCAGTGCGATCGCGCCGGAAACGAAGAAGAGCAAGCAGGCGAGGCGAAACAGCCGCTCGTCTTGCAATGGAACCTTTTCGCTCATCTCGCACCCGCTCTGGCCGGCGCGATTCTCGCCCGAGTCTGCAACACTGTGCATCCCCCTTGTCCATGCGATCCGCGGATCACCGGTATGCTATCATGCGGGGCAGATGCGCGGCATGTCTCGCTTGATCGTATTAGCCTGCAGCTTCATCCTTCCGGCATTCTTTGCTGGCCCGTACGCGCAGGCTCAGACTGCCGATGTGCGCCTCTCGGAGCGCGAGATCTGCGTACACCTGCTGAACCGACTGGCCTTCGGCCCGCGCCCGGGGCAGGTCGAGCGGCTCCAGCGAATGGGCTGGAAGCGCTGGGTCGAGCAGCAGCTACATGGGGCCGCGCCACCGTCGGACGCGGGGCGGGTGATTGCCAAGCGGGGCGCCAACAAGCCTCGAGCGTCGCCCGCGGACTTGCTGGTCGAACATCCGTGGCTCGTTCGTCGATTTCGTCGGGTGTACCCGCTGATCTCGATGGGCATGGAGCAGGCGCTCGACCGCTACCGGCCGCCCTACCGCAACCAGCCGCCGAAGTTTCTGGATAAGCTGAGCCGCGCCAAGCTGCGGTTGGGCACTCAGCAGGAGCTGGTTTCGGCGGTGTTCGAACGGGCCGTGTTCTCCCGGTTCCAGCTGCGTGAGGTGCTGGTAGATTTCTGGCGCAACCACTTCAACCTCGACCTGCGCAAGCAGCGGGTGGTTTATCTCGCGGCACACCACGAACAGCAGGTCATCCGCCGCCACCTGGTCGGGCAGTTCGAGCAGATGCTGCTGGCCTCCGCCCGCCACCCGGCGATGCTGATCTACCTGGACAACGCGCTCTCGCAGAAGCCGCCCACCGCCGCCGAACGCCGCGCCGCGCAGGGCAGGCGCGGCCAGGGGCTCGCGCTCCAGCGCGGGTTGAATGAAAACTATGCCCGCGAGCTGCTCGAACTCTACACGCTGGGCGTCGACAACGGCTATACCCAGCGTGACGTGATGGAGACCGCGCGCGTCTTGACGGGCTGGTCGGTCCCCTTCGGCGAGAACCACAGCGGCTTTGGCTTTCTGTTTCGCAAGCAGCGCCACGACGAGGGCCCCAAGACCATCATGGGCTGGCGCTTTCCCGCCGGCGGGGGCCAGGCCGAGGGCAAGCGGCTGATTCGCCTGCTGGCGCGCGATCCTCGCACCGCCCGCTTGATCGCGCTCAAGCTCTGCCGCTACCTGGTGCACGATCGCCCACCCGAAGCGCTCGTCAAACGCGTCACCGCGGCCTACCTGGCGAGCGGTGGCCGTCTGCTGGCAGTCTACCGGGCGATTCTCTTCAGCCCCGAGTTCGTCAGTCGTCGCCACTCCCGGGCCAAATTCAAGACGCCATTCGAATTCACCGTCAGCGCCCTGCGCGCGATGGGCGTGGACCAGGTCGACGATCCGCTGCCGGTGCAGCGTGTTCTGGATCAGATGGGCCAGCCGCTCTATCGCTTCGACGATCCGACCGGCTACTCCGATGCCGCCCGCGACTGGATGGATCCCGGTGCCCTGGCGCACCGCTGGAATTTCGCCAGGCGGCTCGTCGCCGGACGGGTCTCGGGACTGCGGCTGCCGCGGGGCGAATTTGCCCGGCTAGCCAAATTGCCGCCCGCAAAGCTGGTCGAGCATCTGCGGCGGCAGATCTGCCCGTCCGGGATCGGTCCCCGCACGCGCAGGGCGCTGGCTCTATTGCTGCGAGATCCCGCTGCGCGTGCGCGCCTGCCGCAACGCATCGCCGCACTGCTGCTCGGATCTCCAGGCTTCCAGCAACAGTGAGTCTCACGCGGAGACGCGGAGGGAAGGCCACAGATTACTCAGATTTCCCAGGTGGGATTTGATGGACAATGCCTATGAGCGCCAGGTAGTCGACCTCAACGAGCACAGGACCGCGCACCTGGCACTTCGACGTCGACCAGCACGAAGCACTCGTACCAGGTACGTTGACGTCGACCCGCACGAAGCACCAGCCCGAGGTACGTTGACGTTGACCAGCACGAAGCACGCAGCACCAGGTACGTTGACGTTGACCCGCACGAAGCACGCAGCACCAGGTACGTTGACGTCGACCCGCACGAAGCACCCGTACCAGGTACCTCGACGTCGACCAGCGCCGGCAACTACGAATTACTCGCGCTTTACTTCCGCATCCGTGCCTGTTGCTCCAGCCGATACAACATACGGGCGACCCTCGACAACAAAGCCTTGTCTGCCAATACCTCCTCCTCTTGCGACC
>CAZMLI010000350.1:0-5161 GCA_964566865.1 uncultured Planctomycetota bacterium | reverse complement strand
GTAAACGGATCTCACGGAAAATTAATTCCCGCCATTTCCATGGCGGACCACTAGCATGGCGCGACGAGTCGGTCGACCTGATACTCGCAGCTGCGCGTCGAGCTTCTTGAACCTCAGGGAGATGCAGTCTGCCACGACCATTCGAAGGGTCTCGTGTTCCTCGATCACCTGTACATCAGGATCGGCGTCAAACAGGTTCCGTGCTTCCCCGGCGAAACACTCCCACAGGCAGTTCGTTATGCCGCGCTTGGTTACCCCGGCAGGCATGTTGGGTGCTACTCGTCTTTGCCACCGGAGCCACCCGTTTATCACGCAGACAGCCAGCAGCTCCAGGTATGGCGTCAACACTCTCAATGCATCTCTTTTGCGAATCACAAACTTCCTCCCTATGTGGTTTTCCCCCCGTGCCAAAAGAGCTTACGCCATAATCGGGCTTTTGTGGTCTAAAATATTCCATTTTGTATTCCACTCGATATTCCACTTTCGGAGACGCGGGCTGCGCTGATCACCGCCCGGAATCATGGAGTTCGACGAGCCGGTAAAGAAGAACATCGAGAGGCGCAGGACCGCGCTCAGAAAGACCCTGGAGAACGAGGCGCTCGCGCATTTTCCACGCGATCAGGTGCGCGAAGTTCTGGCTCACTGGAGCCTTCGCTTGTCGATATGATCCGGTCCAATCGCAACTGAATCGGACACCCAATCGGACACCAGGCGCGATTACCGACAAGAGACCAATAAGGCCAAGACCCGCCAAACCCGCATGATTGCGGACCCGACGGCTGGCGAGGGCGCCAGGGCTCGAACCCGGAACCTGCGGATTAGAAGTCCGCTGCTCTATCCTGTTGAGCTACGCCCCCAAGTTACTGCTGGATATCGGCTTGCGTCTACCGATCAGTTCTCTTCCTTTCCCTGTGTGCCGCTCGTTCGGCCGATCTGGTACGCTACTCACCAGCGTTCAGGGGTAACAGTGCTGATTCAACCTGGGTCAACCGATTTCAGCGGGGTGGTCGAGAATCCTACTCGGCCCGTTTCGGGATGCAACCGCCAATCGGCGATCGGACCCGGTCTTTGCCAGGAGGCACCATGATCTACTTCCTCTGTGTTGCGTCGATGCTCGGTACGGTGCTCGCTATCGTCCTTCTCATCAGCACCAACTCCCCCGAGGTCTTCGTAAGTGTGCCTTGCGTGCTGCTGGTCTTCTTCTGCACGCTACTGACGCTGCTATTGAGCTTTACCCCGACAGACATCCGCTCGGCATTTCTGAAGGGCCTGCGGGCAGAGCTTGACGACGACGGGCTGGCAAGGATGGTCCTGGCCCAGGCGCGCACCTGTGCGCTGAACTTCGGGGGCATCGGGGTTATCATCGGCGCGATCGCAGTGTTGGTGAGCCTCGACGACCCCTATCAGATCGGTGGTGGGCTTGCCGTCGCGCTTATCAGCATGTTCTATGCCCTGCTGCTCAGTGTATTTCTGCGCGCCTTGGAGCTGCGGATTCTCAGGCGGCGGCTTCACAGGCAGCAGATGCAGGCCCCGGAACCCGAGCTCGCGCCTGCACCAGGAGACCTAGAGAGCGACTGAGTTGGCTAGCACAGCGGTTGCCGCTTCGATGGTCTGGTCTATGACCTGCTCGGTATGGGCTGCCGAGACGAACAATGCCTCGTAGGCACTGCAGGCGATATAGATCTTGTTTTCGAGCAGGCCGTTGAAGTAGCTGGCGAAACGGGCCTGGTCGCCTTGCTTGGCCTCTTCGTAGTTGCGCACGGGGCCGGGCTGGAAGAACAGTCCTAGCATCGAACCCACCCGGGTGTGGTACGTCTCCAGATTTGCCTGCTTGGCCGCCTCCTTGAGGCCTTTGGCCAGCCTCTCCGAGAGTTGTTCGAGTCGGTCGTATGTCTCCTGGGTCAGGCCTTTGAGGGTGGCGATCCCGGCGGCCATCGCGAGGGGGTTTCCGGAGAGGGTGCCGGCCTGGTAGACGGGGCCCAGGGGTGCGATCTGGTCCATCAGCTTTGCGGGGCCGCCGTAGGCGCCTACGGGTAGACCGCCGCCGATGATCTTGCCGAGGGTGGTCAGGTCGGGCTCGATGCCGTAGAGGGTTTGGGCGCCGCCCGGTGCGACTCTGAAGCCGGTCATCACCTCATCGAAGATCAGCAGGGCGCCGATTTCTTGGGTGAGTGTGCGCAGGCCTGCGAGGAAGCCGGGTTCGGGTGGAATGACGCCCATGTTGCCGGCGATGGGTTCGACGATCACGGCGGCGATGGTTGTGGGGGCCTGTTCGATCAGTGCCTTCAGGGCCGGGAGGTTGTTGAAGGGGGTGGTCCAGGTTGGCTCGGCGACGGAGGCCGGCACGCCGGCGCAGGACGGCAACCCGAGGGTGGCGACGCCGCTGCCGGCTTCGGCGAGCAGACAGTCTCCATGACCGTGATAGCAGCCGTTGAACTTGATCACCACATCCCGGCCGGTGATGCCGCGGGCCAGCCGGATCGCACTCATGGTGGCTTCGGTGCCGGAGTTGACGAAGCGGACTTTCTCGATGGATGGGACGCGGTTGACGACCAGCTCGGCGAGTTCGGTTTCTAGCTCGCAGGGGGCGCCGAAGCTGGTTCCGTTGGCGGCGGTTTCGGTGATTGCGGCGACGACGGGGGGATGTGCGTGTCCGAGGATCAGCGGTCCCCAGGAGCCGACGTAATCAATGAAGCGGTTGCCGTCGAGGTCGGTCAGGTAGGGGCCTTGCCCGCGTGCGATGACGGGCGGATCGCCGCCGACGGCGGAGAATGCACGGACGGGGCTGTTCACACCGCCGGGGATCACTGCTTGCGCGCGCGCGAATGCTGCGTGGGACCGTGTTCTATTCAAGACGGGATCAGCTTGCTCAGAGCGCTCGGCGCCACTATCGGCCGGCACGCTGGCGATTGTAAACGACGAGTCCGAGGCAGCTGAGAAAAAGTCCGAGGCTGAAGGTCTGACCCGGCGACAGGCCGGCTTGCGAGACCGGGGTATCGCTTCTCCAGATCTCGATCAGAAAGCGCGCGGCTGCGTAGAGCAGGCCGAATCCAAGCAGGATCTCCCCGTCGAATTTCTTTCTGCTGGACCACCAGATCAGCACGAAGAACAGCAACCCGGCGGCCGCCGCGCTGTAGAGCTGGGTCGGATGCAGGTTGGGGTAGGCGTAGGTCGTGACGATCCGCTGACTGGCCGCGGTGCTGAGGCTGAGCCCCTCGAAGAACTGCTGGAATGGCACCGCGATCTCGCCCTTCAGGGTGGGGAATTTCACGCCCCAGGGGAGCTTGCAGAGGTCGCCGTAGCAGCAGCCGTTGAGGAAGCAGCCCACCCGGCCGACGGCCTCGCCAACCGCGAGGCTGGGCGCCAGCGTGTCGGCGACGGCAGCCACCGGCAGCCCTCGCAACCAGAGGTAGGACAGCACGCCAGCGCTGGCCAGCGCCCATCCGCCGAACGAGACCATGCCCTGTCCTGTGAGCTGGGTCGATCCTGCGAGGCCGTACTGCAGGATGTACAGCAGCTTGCCGCCCAGAATGCCGCCGACCAGGGCGATCGTGCCGATGTAGAGCATGTGGTTGCCGGTGTAGCCTGCGGCGCGCATTCGTCGCGAGCCGACCCACATCGCCAGGCAGATGCCCAGGTAGAGCAACGTGCCCCACGCGCGAACCGGGCCCAGTCCTGGAAGATCGAACAGGACGGGGCTCAAACGGTCTCCGCAGGTGGCTCGTTCGGGCGGCTGGGGGAATGTGACATTGACAAAGCCTATCAGTGGTAGGATGCGGCGGCAAGCCACCCCCGATGAGAGCAATCGTTTTCGAAAAGTTCGGCGATCCCCTCGAGGTCCTGCAGATCAAGGACCTGCCGACGCCCGAACCTGATCCCGGCGAGGTACGTGTGCGCATGCTGGCGGTGCCGGTCAACCCGTCCGATTTGCATGTGGTTCGCGGCACGTACGGCAGGCTTCCGCGGCTTCCAGCATCACCCGGTTTCGAGGGTGTGGGCATTGTCGAAGAGAGCGGTGGCGGGCTGTTCGGCTGGCGGGTCCAGGGTAAACGCGTGGCGGTGCTCAACAGCGCGGGTGGGAACTGGCGGGAGCAGGTGGTGATTCCGGCCAAGCAGGCTGTGCCCGTTCCTGCGGAGATGTCCGACGAGCAGGCGGCGACCTTCTTCGTCAATCCAGCCTCGGCGGTCGTGATGCTCAACTACCTGCTGGCTGTTTCGCCCGGCGACTGGCTGCTCCAGACTGCTGCAGGTTCTACGGTGGGGCGGCTGGTCATCCGGCTCGCGTCTCATCAAGGCATTCGCACGATCAACGTGGTGCGTCGCGACTCGGTGGTCGATGAGCTGCGTCAACTCGGCGCGGACGAGCTGATCGTCAGCGAGAGCGAGTCGATCGAAGATCGCGTGCGCGAGATCACCGGCGGTGCGGGGGTGAAGCATGCCATCGATGCGGTGGGCGGCGAGACGGGCGCGGCCGTGGTGCGGGCACTCGGAGCCGGCGGCATGCTCTTGCTCTATGGAACCCTCTCGGGAGTGGACCTGCCGCTCGATCCCCGAACGCTGATGGTCGGCCGCAAGCAGGTGGCCGGCTTCTGGCTCTCGGACTGGATTGCCTCGCAGAGCCTTTGGACCAGGCTCAAGCTGATCAAGCAGATTGGCTCGCTGATGCGCCGCGACATCCTGGTCTCCAGGATCGGCAGCTGTCACGAGATGGATCAGTTTGCGACGGCGATAGAAGAGAGCGAGGGCTCCGGCGGTAAGGTGATCCTACGAATGAGCTGACCAGTCCGGGGTTTCGCCGGTTGGGTAATTTGCGTATGCTCGGGGTTGAACGCCCCCTCCTGAAACGTCTCGGAGTTGAACGATGCGTCATCTCGTCCTGTTCTGTGCCCTGCTGCTCTGCGGCTCGGCGACTGCTGGCATCCGCTGGGTCGACCGTTACCCGAAGGCCAGGAAGCTGGCCAAGAAGGCAGACAAGCTGCTGTTCGTCTTCTTCACGAACCCCGGCTGAAGCGGTTGCAAGCACATGAAGACGGTCGTCTTCAAGAAGAAGCAGGTGATCGCGCTGGCCGCCAGTTACGTCTGCGTCAGGCTCGAGGGCAAGCGGGGCAAGTCGCTGCTGAAGAAGCTGGGTCTGCGGGGTGTGCCGAGCTATGCGGTGCTC
>CAZMLI010000349.1:0-5177 GCA_964566865.1 uncultured Planctomycetota bacterium | reverse complement strand
CGCAAGTGCGCGCCGCAGCCACGAGAAAGAGCGCTGGCGCTGGAGCGGGCTGGGCCGGACGCTTGACCCGCGGGCTGGTTGCGGCGCACCTCTGCGTGCCTTCCTCTAACGCAAAGTCGCAGAGGCGCAAGGCCGCAATGAGGGCACGGCGGCCCCGTCGCGTTTGCCCAGACCGAGAAGGCAGACAAGAAAAAGTGTCACCGATGTGCCCGGTCTAAAACGTCACCCATGTTGCCGGTTTCACACGCCCCCCTTGCCCTACAGAGACCGTGGCTTGGAGTTCAAGATCCTCCGCGGCTCCGCGATCTCCGCGGCTCCGCGTGAGGCTCCGCGGTCTCTCAGTTTCTCCGCTGGCACGCAACCCTTGCGCCAATAGTTCAACGAATCATCACCAACCTTCTCGCTGCACAGCTCGCTGATGTAACTCGTTTGACCGCAATGGCTGCGTGACCAAATCTTTCTGTTTCGCGAAGACTTGAGACATTAGTAGTACGGATAGGATTTGACCCACTGTCCTCCGGAACAATCTGAGGAATCTGTGAAATCTGCGGCTCACGGAGCACGACAAGACGTGGCGCGGTCCCTTATCTAACTCGTTGACTGCAATGGCTGCGTGACCGAGTCTTCCTGTTTCGCGAAGACTTGAGACGTGAGTAGTAGAGTTGGCTCTTGACCCGAGCCCTGTGGGAGGGCGAGGCTCCCATTACCCGGTCGCTCGGGTACAATTGACCGGTGCACTATCAGCAGAGCATCGAGATCCAGACCGGCGGTCAGGGGCTCTATGAATTCAGCGAGGAGGTGCGCCAGGTCGTCTCCAAGAGCCGGATTCAGCTGGGACTCTGCACCGTCTTCGTGAGACACACCTCGGCCAGCCTGATCATCCAGGAGAATGCCGATCCCAGCGTGCAGCGCGATCTGGCGGCGTTTCTCGGGCGGCTGGTGCCCGAAGGCGACCCGCTTTACACGCACACCGAAGAGGGGCCCGACGACATGCCGGCTCACGTCAAGTGCGCCCTGACCAATACCAGCGAGCAGGTGCCGATCGCGGGTGGCAAGCTGCTGCTCGGCACCTGGCAGGGCATCTACCTGTGGGAACACCGACACCATCGCGGCCGGCGCAAGGTGGTGGTCCACTTGTCGGGTGATTGACCGGATGATACTCTGAGAGAACGATGACTGAATACGTCAAGACGCCGCGGCTGAAGGTCAAGGAGAAGCCCAACCCGAACGTGACCTGGAACTTCTTCGACAGCCATCTGCTCGAGCGGATCCAGCAGAAGGAGATCGAGGTCGATCCGAAGACCGGCTGGGAATACGGGCAATATCGCTTCAAGGCGGGTGAGTTCGAGTTCCTGCTCGCTCGCAAGTTCGGCTTCTGCTACGGGGTCAAGCTGGCGATCTGGGATTCACTCTCGGCGCTGGACAAGTACCGGGGCAAACGCATCGTCGCGCTTTCAGAGATGATTCACAACCCGTACGTCAACGACGAGCTGCGGCGGCGAGGCACGATCTTCATGGACGAGGCGCAGCTCGACTTCGACGCGATCCTGCCGGACGACGTCGTGATCATCCCGGCCTTCGGCACGACGACGCTCAACTTCGAGAGGCTGGCCGAGCTGTCGGCGCGCGGCTGCACGCTGATCGATACAACCTGCCGCTCGGTGATCGACGTCTGGGACCGGGTGAAGGAATATAATGAGATCAGCTTCACTTGCCTGATCCACGGCAAGTACGAGCACGAGGAAACGATCGCCACCGCCAGCGTGGCCAGGCACTACCTGATCGTGCGCGACATGGCCGAGACCGAGCAGATCTGTCAGTTCATTCGTGGCGAACTGACCGAAGAGGATATTCTCGAGCGCTTCGCCAAGGCCGTCTCGCCGGGCTTCAGCCCGGTCCGGGATTTGAAGCGGATCGGCATGGCGAACCAGACGACGATGCGCTCGTCGGAGAGCGAGGAGGTCTTCGGCCAGCTACGCGAGGCGGTCGTCTCGGCCCATGGGGAGGAGCAGGTCGATGCGCATTTCAAGGCGCTCGATACGATCTGCCGCGCGACGGAGGTCCGGCAACAGGCCGTGATCGAGATGTGCGGCTCGACCAAGCTCGAGCTGATGCTGGTGGTCGGCGGATTGAACAGTTCCAATACCAAGAACCTGGCCAAGATCGCCTGCAACTACACCACGGCCTACCACATCGAAGGTGCCTGGTCCTTCAGCGGCGGCGAGATCCGGCACCTGGTCTATGGCGACAGCGAGCTGACCGTCTCGGATGACTGGCTGCCCTCGAGCGGCCGTATCGGCATCACCGCCGGCGCTTCGACGCCCGACAATACGGTCAGCGACGTGCTCGACAAGATCCTCCAGCTACGGCCGCAGTAAGGCCACCCGCTCGTGCAGTTGCTGGTTGTGCATCAGGTTGTCGCACATCTGATGGCATGCCATCGGCGCGAAGTAGGGGTCATGCTTGGAGCAGGTCAGCGCCTTGTGGCGGAACTCGGCATAACAGGCGGACTGCCAGATCTCGCGAAAGCTTTGTTGCGACAGATCGCCCATCGGCATCTCGACGCCCCGACAGCAGGGGCAGACCTTGCCGTCCGCGGTGACGCGGCAGAAGTACCAGCCGATATAGCAGGGGATCGCCTCGACCGCTTCGGCGTCGTAACGGCCGGCGCCATCCGGGTCTGAGGTCAGGCGACGCTTGAAGCCGTCGAAGAAATCCAGCCCCAGCCGGCCCGGCGGCAGCCGCGCCATCTGCGCTTCGATCCAGTCCACCTGGCGCAATACCTCCAGCCGCTGCTCCTCGTTCAGTAGCAACGTGTCGGTGGCGCCGGCGATCGGATCGACCAGGGTGAAGTAGACCCGGTCGGCGCCGACGGCCAGCGCGAACTCGAACATCTCGGCGGTCTTGTCGAAGTTCATCGCGCCGATCACGTTGCACAGCACCAGCTCGACCCGATTGCGTCGGATGCCGTTGAGGTACTGCAGCTTCTCGCGAATCGGACCGAAGTCGCCCGTTCGCTGGTTCGGATGGGTCGCCGCGAACGAGGCTTCGTCGGCGGCCCAGAGGCTGACCGACAGCTCGCCCATGCCGTGGCGCACCAGGAACTCGGCGGTGCGGCGGTCGAGCTTGCTGCCGTTGGTGGTGATGTCCAGTCGCAGGCCCGCGCTCGCGCAATGGGCGATCAGCGGCAGGATCTGCGGATGCAGGAACGGTTCGCCGCCGCCGGTAAAGCGCACCAGCTTGGTCCCCATGGCGGCCAGGTCGTCCAGCAGATCGCGCAGCATCCGGACGGGCAGTTCCTGACCGTACCAGGCCTTCGGCGGCTTCTTGTCTCCCAGCAATGGCGAGAAGGTCCAGCAGGCCACGCAGTTGTAGTTGCAGCGGTTGGTGATGTCGATCACCACATGTTCGGGGCCGGCGAACGTGCGCTGTCCGTCGAGGATTCCCGCGACCACCGGGTCGGTTCTGACAAGCTGCGTGCTCATGTGGTCAGCGTATCACAAGTGGGATGTTGATTTCCAAGGTCTGATGGCGTATAGCATTCCGTCAACCATGAGCAGAGAAAGCCTGAGACAGATCCGCCTGGACAAGATCGACCGCCTGCGCGAGGCCGGGGTGCATCCGTATCCCGAACGTTTCGACCGCAGCCACACCCTCGAGCAAGCCCGCGGCTTGCCGGAAGGCGAGACGGGCGTGCGCATCGCGGGCCGACTGGTCTCGGTCAACAAGATCGGCAAGCTGACCTTCGCCTGGTTGCAGGATCTACAGGGTAAGCTGCAGATCGCGCTGCGCAAGAACGAGATCGGTGAGGAGAACTACGCGCTGTTTCACCAGACCGTCGACGTGGGCGACTTCATCGGGGTCGAGGGCGAGATGTTCGTCACGCGAACCGGCGAGCTGACGCTGCGCGCGGACAGCTGGACCTTCCTGGGCAAGGCGATCCGGCCGATGCCCGAGAAGTGGCATGGTCTGCAGGACACCGAGTCCTGTTATCGCCAGCGCTACCTGGATCTGATCGCCAGCGAAGAGACGCGCAAGCGTTTCCTGATGCGCGGGCAGGCCATCCGTTCGATGCGCAACTACCTGGACGAGCATGGTTTTCTCGAGGTGGACACGCCGATCCTCTGCGAGAAGCCTTCGGGCGCGATGGCCCGTCCGTTCACGACGCACCACAACGCGCTCGACATCGACATCCCGCTGCGCATCGCGCCGGAGACCTATCTCAAGCGCTGCATCGTGGCCGGGTACGATCGGGTCTACGAGTTCGCCCGCTGCTTTCGCAACGAGGGCATGGACCCGTCGCACCTGCAGGACTTCACCATGCTGGAGTACTACTGCGCCTACTGGAACTACCAGGACAACATGGCTTTCACCGAGCAGATGATCTGCGAGACGGTGACCGCGATGCTGGGCAAGCCGACGCTCGAGCGCAACGGCGTCGAGATCAACTTCGAGCCACCCTGGCCGCGTCGGTCGATGGCCGAGTTGATTCAGGACGCCTGCAAGATCGACATCACCGCCTTCGACGATCCGGACGCGCTGCGCGCCGAGATCGTCGCCCAGAAGATCAAGCTCGAGACCGACGAGATCGCCAGCCTCGGGCTGGGCAATCTGATCGACCAGCTCTACAAGAAGGTCAGCCGCCCGAGCCTGATCCAGCCGACCTTCCTGATCCATCACCCGATCGAGCTCTCGCCGCTGGCCCGTCGCAACGACGAGAATCCCGGCATCACCGACCGCTTTCAACTGGTCGTCTCTGGCTGGGAGGTCCTCAACGCCTACTCCGAGCTGGTCGACCCGCTGGATCAGCGCGAGCGCCTAGAAGCACAGCAGGCCGCGCGCGCCGCCGGCGACCACGAGGCGATGCCGCTGGACGAGGACTACCTGCTGACGATGGAGTACGGCATGCCGCCCATTTCCGGTTGGGGCATGGGCATCGACCGCTTCGTCGCCCTGCTCGCCGGCGTACCCAACCTGCGCGACGTCGTGCTGTTCCCGCTGATGCGCCCGCGGCCGGTGGCCGAGTACTCCGAGGAAAACGAGGGCGAGTAGGGGGGGCCGGCTTCGCCGGCGTTTGGTTGCGACGCCTCCTTGCGAGCCTTCTCTCGCCACAGAGGCCACCGCGCAGCCTGCGGCCGCAACCAAATTCCTGGTGGCCCATCAGACGCGGAGGCAGA
>CAZMLI010000348.1:2630-5179 GCA_964566865.1 uncultured Planctomycetota bacterium | reverse complement strand
GCCTGATAATTCCCTACGCGCTGCATCAGGCCGCTATAATGGCCGGGCATGCCATACAAGATCGAAGTCCTGCTCTGCGACCTGGCGCTCAGACGTGGTTTCCTCGCGCGCGAAGAGCTGGATGCATGCCTCGCCCCCCAGTCTGAAGCAGCGCTGATCCATGAGCTCGCCCTGGCGGCCGCGTACATCACCCGCTCGCAGATCAAGCGCTTGAATGGGGAGATCCTGCGGGATCTCGACACGAAGCACCGGGTCGTTCCGCGGATCGAGGTCACCTGCAACGCCTGCAACCAGACCCAGCAGATCTGCTTCCACAACGCCTTCGACCACTTCTTCTGCCCCGAGTGCCTCGGGCTGATCAGCATCCGCGCAGGCGTCGACACCGCAGCAGCGATAAAGAGGAAGGTGCTCGAAGAGCAAGACACCTCCGTGCTCGCCGTGGACGAGAATACCCATGAACGGGAGTTCGAGGGTATCCCGGACCATTGGATCGATCGGGAGGTCGACGGGTTCCGCATCATCAGCAAGATCGGCGTCGGTGGCATGGGCGCGGTCTATCGAGCAGAAGACGCCGAGGGACAGCCGTCGGCGATCAAGGTCATCGCCGAATGGTTGACCTCCGACGAGGACAGCCAGAAGCGGTTTCTGCGCGAGGCACGACTGCTGGCCGAGCTGGCACACCCAAACATCCGCCAGCTGTACGCCGTGCACGAGCTGGCCGGCCACTATCTGATGCGGATGGAATTCGTCCGCGGCGAGAGCCTCGAATCGGTGCTGCAACGCAGCGGCGCGTTCGAACCGGCCCAGGCGCTGCACATCATCTACCACGTCTGCCTGGGCCTCGAACACGCCCATCAGAAGCGGGTCCTGCACCGGGATATCAAACCGCACAACGTGCTGCTCGGCGTCGACGGTACGATCAAGATCTGTGACTTCGGCATCGCCGTCTCGATGGAAACACAGACCGAGCTGACCCAGACCGGACAGCTGATCGGCACCGTCGGCTACATGAGCCCCGAGCAGATCGAAGGCCAGCTACTCGACGGTCGCTCGGACATCTACAGCCTGGGGGTCACGCTGTTCTACCTGCTGACCGGGCAGTTGCCCTATCGCGCCGAAAATCTGCCGAACCTGATCATCCAGATGCTGACCCGGCCAGAGCCATCGCCCGACGACCTGGCGCCGGAACTGCCGGACCCGATCTGTCACGTGACGCGCAAGATGATGCGCCGCCGACCGGAGGACCGCTACCCCGACATCAGCGCCCTGCGCGCCGACCTCGAGGCGATCCTCGAGGGTCGCTTCGAGGCCGCGACGGAGGGCTGGATCAGCTATCGCCAGTTCGCCGAATGCCACCGGATCCAGCGGGAGGCCGCCGAACGCAGCGGCACGCATCTACCGCTGGAGGAGATCCTCCACCAGCGCGGCTTCGCGGACCCGGCGCGCGCAAGTCCCGCGCCGCCGTGCCTGCCCGTCGTCGGCCGCTACAGCTGCTCGGCCTGCGGTAGACGGTCCAGCATCGAGATGGCCTACGAACGCAACTTCCTCTGTCGCTGTGGCGGCAGCCTGTCCTTCTCGGAGCAGGTCCGCCTCCGCCGGACTGGAGACCACCTGCTGGTCGACGTGCTCCATGGCGGGCTGATAAAGACGGTCCAGGGGGAGCTGCTGCGCGATCATCTGTACTGGTACGCGCACCTCGAGACACGCGAACTGGCGATCTTCCTCGGCCAGGCCGGGCCCGTACCCGTCGCGCAGGCCGGCTGGATGATCGAGCTGGCGCGCAGCAACAGGGACAGCTGCCAGCTCTCGGTGATCTTCGATGACGACCGGCTGCTCGACCATTTCAACGCCATCGGCTTCGATCAGTTCGTGCGCGTCTACAACTCTAGCAAGTACTACATGTCACGGCGCATCGGCTCGGAGGCGGAGCTGGAACTGCTCGGGGTGCAGGAGCCGATCCGCTCCTCGAAGGAAGAGCTGTTCTTTCTCTACGAGGCCAAGGACTTCGAGGGTGCGATCCGTGTGGCCGACGCGCTGCTCGAGAAAAAACCCGAGCGAGATCGGGTGTACTACTTCCGCGGCGTCTGCCACTATTACCTGCGCCGGGACGACGAGGCCCGACGCGATCTGCAGCGCGCCCTCGAGATCTCCCCCGACGATGTTCCCGTGCGCTTCTTCCTGGGGCAGGTCTACCTCAGAATGGGCGACTATCCAGAGTCGTGGCGCGAATACACCCGGGTCCTCGAAGCCCAGCCCGACCACCTCAAGGCGCTCTCACGCCGCGGCACGGCCTACTTCCTCGCGGGTGAGACCGATCTCGCCGAGCAGGACTTCAGCGACGCATTGAAGCTCAACCCGAACTATCGACGACCGCTCTACGGAATGGGCCGAATCCAGATGCAGCTCAAGCAATGGACGCGCTCCGAGGACTACCTACGCCGCGCGATCGCCGTCGCGCCGAACCACCCGGAAGCCTACTTCCGGCTGGCCTGCGTCTGCGCCATGGCAGAACGCGAATCCGAAGCACTGGCCTGCCTCGAGGGCGCGGT
>CAZMLI010000348.1:0-2530 GCA_964566865.1 uncultured Planctomycetota bacterium | reverse complement strand
TCGTTCCACCTTCGCCCTGACCGCCTTCATCGTGAACGGTTTGAGCAGCAGATCGTCCGCCTTGTTGAGCAGCGCCGCGGCGACGACCTCCTTGCTATTGTGCGCGGTCATCATGATCACCGGCAAGCCGTGGAGCTCCTGCAGTTGCCTGATTTGCTTGAGAATTTCGATGCCGCTCCGGCCCCCCGGCAGGCAGATATCCAGCATCACCAGATCCACGGCATTCTCGATAACCGCAGGGATCACCTCGCGACCGCAGTTCTGATAGACGGTATAGCCCCAGAGCTCCAGCATCCGGCTCAGGGCAATCCGCGTCGGACGCTTGTCGTCCACGACCAGAATCCGCGTGCCAAGTTCCAGCAAATCCCGCATCGTCCTCAGCGCGAGAGGCAGATCCAGCCGGTCCAGCTCCCCGTTCATCGCGGCCAGACGCGAGAGCGTTCGTTCCTCCAACGACTGGTGCCCAGACAGATCCGGCTCAGCGGGCGCATCCCGCTTGGCTGGCGAGCCCAGGGGTTTGCTGACCAGCCTGCGGGTCCTGGGATCATAGACTATCCGGCAGGATTCTAGCGGACGCTTGACCGTCAGGCTCTGGCCCAGGATGGTCACCCGCGCCCCCCCGTGCATCACGCCGACCACGGTCACGTCGGCGGCTGCCCTGCTGGCGGCAGCCAGCATCGGGTCGCGCAGGTCGTTCAATTCGCAGAGGTAACGCTGCGCCAGCTGCATGTAGCGAACCAGTTTGTGTAACGCGATGCGCTTGGGCGCCGCCAATCTTGCCCCGCCTTCCTGGGTCGGAGAATTCCCGATCAACAGGGCGATTTCCTTGAGGTCACGACGGATCCGCTTTCCACTCGCAGCGAACTGATCGAAGACCGGCGCCGATGACACCACCAGTTCGGTCGCCACTTCCCTCTCGGAGCCGAAGACGCGGGCCATCAGTCCGCGTCGAGCCTTGTGGGTGCCGCCGATGATCCGTCCCTTGCCCTGCCGGGCGACGATCTCCCCCGCGGCTTCGAACTGGCAGCCAATGGCCGATTCGCCGACCCTGATGTCACCGCCGGCCACCACCTTGGCGTTTTGCAAGTAGCGGGCGCTGACCGATCCGCCCGCCTCGATCCTGCCGTTCTCCTTCATCACCACACCGGAACCGACGGTCAAGTCCTGGCCGCAGATGATGGTGGCGTCGCCGACGCAGCCATCCACGGTGACGGACCCCTGCGTGGTGATCTCGAACCGGTCCAGCACGTCCCCCTTGACATGCACCGAGGCCATCTTGGCATGCAGACTGCCGGTCTCGAAGTTGACGTCGCCTTGCACCACGAAGATCGGAGTGACCGCCACCATCTCCTCACTGTAGAGCAGTCCGCCTGCGGCTGTTGCGACGAACTCGAGTCGTTCCTCATCGAAGCGGACGTTCTCCAGCTTGGGCAGCCGCAATGCCTTGCCCGGCGCGCCGGGCAAGGCTTTGCCGAAGATGTCCGTTCCCGAGAGGTCCTCTGAGGCCTGGATCAGCCGACAGACGACGTCCCCTTCCTCGATGTTCTGCACCGTGTCGCGCTCGCGGAAATCGATGCGACCGGTATCGTCGTCCGTCCGGCCCACCGAGCGCTGGCCCTTACGAAGCGGCAACAGACGCCCATCGGCACCGTTCACCGCCGGGGTTCCGCGCGCCGCGAGCACCCCCCTCGTCGGGGCGCCGGTACTCCAGGCCTTGGCCAGCCCCTCCAGCAGGTTCTCGATCAGGATCCCGTGCACGACACCCCGCCGCTCCAGCGCCTGCTCGATGTCCGCCAGTTCGACCTCACGCTCGCTGGCCGACCTGGCCACGATGTCGACGGTGGCCTGCATCCGGTCGCTGCTCACACGAATCAGCGAATCCACCTCGATCCGCCCTCCCGCAAAGAACACTCGCCCGTAAACATCCGCGCGCATCGCGCCCTCGACCTCGTCGAGCACGACGTTCAGACCGGCTCGTGAGACCTTGCCAGGAGGCGGTGGCACCTCGAGGCCGTACACCGTCTTGCCTTGACGACTCTCCTGGCAACTCGCGAGCGGATCCCCAGGCAAGACAAATGCCCCGGTCGGAAGCAGCGGGGTCGTGGCTTCGGCCTGCGCAACCGTGCCGGTGGCAACAACGGTATTGAAGATCGGCGCTCCGGACCGGTTGAGCTCTTCGGCCAGCGCAATCAGCGTCTCGCCGAGGATGCCATGCCGCACCCCCTCCTCGGCCAGCCGCTCGGCAAGATCCTCGGCGGTCCAGTGTCTTCCCGGATCCTCGCGTGGGTCGATGCGAACAGCACGCACGACGAAATCCGAGGCGTTCAACACCATCCAGCCGGGCTTCTCCTGCACCAATCCGGTCCTCCGGGTCCCGAAGCGAGTGGATCCCCGCACCGATTCTCTGGATCACCGGACATCCTCGTCAGTATAGCCACCGCAGAGGACTGCCTGCACACAGCTCGAGCATTCGACATCGCGCAGTGGGCCTGGAGGGCACAGCAGCGTCGCCAGTCGTCAGTCTTGTTCT
>CAZMLI010000347.1:0-5210 GCA_964566865.1 uncultured Planctomycetota bacterium | reverse complement strand
AGCTGCACCTTCTTCGACTTCTTCTTGCCCGACTTGAGCTCGTCGTGCAATTCCTCCAGCCCGACCAGCAGCTCCGCCGGATCCTGGAAACGCTCGCCCACATCCTTGGCCATCATCTTCTTGATCAGCCCGCTCATCGCCCAGGGCACATCCCCGTTGAACTCGGTCGCGCTCGGCGTGGGCTCGGTGGCCAGCTTCATCAGCACGACCGGCAGGGTCTTGCCCGAGATCGCCGTGCGACCGGTCACCATGTGGAAAAAGGTCGCGCCCAGCGAGTAGACGTCAGCCCGGATGTCCACCTTGCTGGCGTCGTTGGCCTGCTCGGGCGAGATGTAGCGCGCGGTGCCCATCTGCATGCCCTGCTCGTTCTGCTCGGCAGCCGTCTCATCCGTCTTGGCGATACCCAGATCGGCCAGCTTGGCCACGCCGGCCTGGGTCAGCATGATGTTGTCCGGCTTGATATCGCGATGCACGATCTTGTGCTCGTGCGCCTGCGCCAGAGCGCGGGTGACCTGAATGATGATGTCGAGCGACTTCTGCGGCGGGATCACCTTCAGCCGGTCGAGGATGTCCCCCACGCACTCGCCCTCGACATACTCCATCGAGAAGTAGTACTTCCCCTCGTCATCCCCGACGTCGAAGATCTGGATCAGGTTGGGGTGGTTCAGCTTGGCGACGAACTTGGCCTCGTTGATGAAGCGCTTGAGAAACGACTCGTCGTTAGCCAGCCGGTGGTTGAGCATCTTGATCGCGACGATCCGGTTGAGCGAGAGCTGCTCGGCCTTGTAGATCATGCCCATGCCGCCCTGTCCGAGCTTGCGGATGATCTTGTAGCCGCCGATCGTCGTATCGCAGAGCTTGTCGTGCCAGCCCTTGGGGATGTCGAGCTCGATCGCCGACTCCTCACTGACCGTCGAGATCTTGCCCAGCACGTCCTCCCGCGAGACGATCTGGCTCTCCGCCAGTTCCGGCTTCTTCTTGGGAGCGGTTTTCTTCCGTGTGCCGGACTGGGGCCGGCTCATCCGCTTCGACTGGACAGGCTTGAGCGCCTCCTTGCATTTCTTACATGCATACTGCTGGTCCGGCTTGTAATCGGCGACGTTGTACTTGACGCCGCACTTCGTGCACGCGAGCACCATTATCGGGATGTCTCTACCACCTCGGAGGCCAGTCAGTCAGGCCGGGACCAAAGAATACCCCGCGACCGTATTCTGACGTGAATCCGCTATTTTAGGGAGACTTCCGACAAGTGTCAACCTGTGGTAGCTTTGGCGCTCCCTTGACGCTTCGAGACCAGATTCAACGCAACGCATTCGGCTTCTGCGGCGACGAGGCGACTCGCTTCATCAGCCTCTATATCAGCGAAACGAACCATCACGGCAGCACCAGCTTCGCCGCGTTGCGCGAGGCCTTCCACAGGCCGCAAGAGGGGGTCCTGCTGGTCAATCCGCTGCTGCTGAAGCGGATTATCCGCGCCCACCGCAAGCTGACGGACCTGGCCTTCAACATCCCGAGGGGAGAGGAGTACCTCCTTCCCACGCCTGACCTTGTGGAGCTGATCGGGAATCTCGACCCGACTCAGGAGAAGGGCTGGCGGGAAATCCCGACCGAGATGTGCGTGCTGCTGGCCGAGCCCTCAGCCGAAGAGGCCGCACAGTACGCGATCGAGCACTTCGGGATGAAATACTGGGCGCTGATGGCCCATGCCGAGCTGCACAAGCGCTGCGTGGCCCTCTGCCGATCGGGCCGGCTCAACGAGGCGGTGCTCAAGCGCACGATCGCTCGCATCGGGGTGGTCGAATTCGAGGGAATCCGCGACGTACTGGCCTCCGACCGTCGCCTGTTCGACCCCAAGGACAATCTGGAGGTCCTGCTCGAGTTCCTGGCCTACTGGGTCCAGGTCAGCTACTTCACCCCGGAGCTGACGCGACAGTTCTTTCCGGCGATCAAGGATCCCGAGCGGCTGAACGAGCTGATCGAGCAGCTAGGCATCGACCTGCTGGAGGTCGTGCAGTCCAGCATTCAGCCACACACGCCGTCGCTGGTCACGCTGCTGCGACTGAAGACGCTCAAGCAGAGCGCCCCGCTCGAAGTTCACCAGTTCAAGTTCCACGCAACCCGGCTGATGCGCGACCTGGGCGCGGCCCTGGAGCAAGACGCACAGCACGAAAAATCCCTCGCTCGCCTCGAGCCGCTGGTCTCGCGCCTGATCGAACGCTTCATCTCAGCCGACCGCATCGTGCGTGGCCTGCGGTTCGCCGACCTCGAGCGGGAGGTCCTCTGGGGCGACCATTCCTGTTCCGCGGCCGAGATGCTGCTGCTGGATCGCTTGCTGGCGGTCCATTTGGGACGGATGTACAGCGGCGCCCGGCGCGCCGATCTGCGGCTGTTCGAGCAGGACGGCGACGCGGCCCTGCAGCACATACGCGACGACCCGCAGCCTGCGCAGCTGACCGATCGTCTGGTCCAGCGGCTGGAGAAATATGAGCAGTCCCAGACAGCTGCGTCCGACCCAGGGCTGATCGAACTGCAGCTCTTCGAGGCCATCGGCTGGCTGCGGGTCCTGCTCTATGGCTGGATCTGCAGGCTGATCGAGGCCCGCGCCCCGCGTTCGATCACCGCGCGGCGGCTGCGCAATCGTCGGCTGTTCGGGCGCTTGCGGACCCACTATCTGCGGGCCGGCCTGTACCGCCGCAAGGGCAACCCGGTCGCCCGACTGCTGGCCCAGCGCGGCCTGCTGGCCTGCCTCGAACAGGCGGGCTCGGATCACCCCACGCCGCGCTACCTGGCTGCCCACGAGCGCTGGCGGCTGACCGTCGACGAGCAGACCCGGGCCCTGACCCAGGCATTCTGCGACCGTCATCCGACGCCGGCGGACGAGCAAGCCGAGGCCTCCAAGGAGACGATCCACGAGCTGATCCAGTATCTGGTAGAACGCTCCGAGACCAAGCAGCGCGGACGCGAGCGACGGCTGCTGTTCGACCTGTTCTCCTCGTACGACAAGCTACAGTTGCGCTACAAGACCGCGGATTTTTCGGGCTGGATTTTTTCGCTGTTCCGCCGGCCGCTGGTCCAGTCCCTGCCGTTTCACGGGCGACTGAGCGCGATCAAGTTCCTGCGCAAGTCGGAGGTCCGCATCCGGCAGCTCAAGATCCAGCAGACCGATCAGGAACGCTATCTGGCGCCACTGGCCGCGATCCAGACCGCCTACGCCAACCAGTTGCGCGAAGACCTGCGTCCGATAATCGCGGGAGCATTCGAGCAGGTCGGGATGCGCCCCAGCAGCACCCGCGAACAGGTCAGCCTGGACAAGCTGCAGGAAGAAATCCACGACCAGATCCTCGCGCGCGGACACTTCCACTTCTCATACCTGCGTGACGTGATCAGCCGCAACGACCTGCGCATGCCGGACCTGACGCTCGACCAGCTACGCAGCGATCCGCTGCTCGAGCTGGACAGACTGTTCCGCCGCCAGTTGCTCGGCGTCTACACGCGCGGACAGGTCTATCTGCTCGGCCTGCAACGCGCCAGCGCGCTGCTCTTCGGCACAGCCGTCGGCCGATTGCTGACGCGCTTCATCCTGCTGCCGGTGCTCGGGGCCTACATCATCCTCGAGGGACTCGACCATACCGTCGGGCTGTTGATCAGCGCTTTCTCCGGCCTGCGGATTCACTTCGCCGCGCCGGCCGCCCTGCTCGGGGTCGCGCTGTTCTTGCTGGCCCTGATCAACTTCCGTCAGACCCGGGAGGCCTGCGGAAAGCTGCTCGGTATCGTCGGCTCGCTGATCGGCAGCGTATTCGACCTCACCCGGGGGCTGCTGAAAACGCCCGTGCTGGGCTGGATCCAGGGCTGGATCATCGCGCCGCTGTTACTCGGCGGGCTGTTCGCAGGCCTGGGACTGCTGCTCTACCAGGAGATCTACCGCGGATTCGGAGAGCCAGGCGAGACGCTGTTCCTGCTGACCCCATCGGCGGTGCCGACCGGCATTGCGCTGCTGGTCGCGGGCTACGCGCTGGCCACACTCTTGCTGCACACCTACCCGGGACGGGCGATGCGGGACTGGCTCAACCACCTGGTGGCCGACACCGCGGTGCGGCTGAAGAAGACGATTCTGGGGGGCATGCTCGGCGCCGTGGTGCAGGGCTTCAGCACCGTGCTACACACGCTCGAGCACTGTCAGTACACCGTCGAGAACCGGCTGCGCTCGCAAGCCTCGGAGGGCCGGCTGTCCTTCGCCGGCAAGGCACTGCTCGGCCTGCTCTGGTTCTGGGTCTCCTATGTCGCGACGATCTACATCGTCTTGCTGATCGAGCCGCAGATCAACCCGATCAAGCACTTCCCCGTCGTGACGGTCTCGCACAAGGTGATGTTGCCCATGCTGCCGACGCTGACTGGACAGTTGCGAGCGATGACACCCCCGTTCGTGCCGGACTTCGTCAGCTTGCCGCTGATCGGAATGACCGTATTCCTGCTGCCGGGCCTCTGCGGCT
This sequence comes from uncultured Planctomycetota bacterium, assembly GCA_964566865.1. Classification (GTDB taxonomy): domain Bacteria; phylum Planctomycetota; class JACQVV01; order JACQVV01; family CAZANL01; genus CAZMLI01. Next base: position 720 of record CAZMLI010000347.1, on the reverse strand, counting down.
TCATGGTCTGGGAGCTGAAGGAGAACTGGAAACTCTACCGCGCCAACCTGGCGCGATTCGTCCGGCCGGTGCTGGTCGGCAGCCATGGCGAGAGCCTGCCACGACTGCTGCGGCGCGGGTTCCACTCCGGTACGATCCCCAAGCTGCTGGCCAAGATTCGCGCGGCCGGGCTGCTGGCCCACGACTCCGGAGACTGGGCCAAGGTGACCAAACAAAGGCACAAGCTGCACCACGTCGAGCAGAGCATCCAGAACTTCGCCGAGCGCGAGCTGATCCAGCTGATGCACCGCGCGCCGCGCTTCTTCGAACGCCTGACGCACGTCCGCTGCGGCCACGTGCTGACCGCCACCAACAAGATCGAGATCCCGATCCAGTTCGTCGCCACGGACGGTCGGCAGTTCGAGCTGACGATCATCTTCGAGGACGTCTTCAGCTGGATCATCGGCTCCGTTTCTTTCGAGCAGCGCGACTACGATGACTTCTTCGACCAGGCGGACAGGCCGCTACTCGACATCTTCCTCAACATCTTCTTCAAGAAGGCCGGCGTCGAGCTGGTCCGCGAGCAGCTCGAACATACCCTGCTCTGCCGACTCGGCACGAAGTACCAGGGCGTCGACGCCAGCGCCAAGCTGTCCTACGAAACGACCGATGCACAAGTCGTGCTGACCGTCTTCAACGAGGAGCACGACGAGGTCCACGGCACCCTCTCGTTCGACTTCG
>CAZMLI010000346.1:0-5218 GCA_964566865.1 uncultured Planctomycetota bacterium | reverse complement strand
TTCGAAACCGAGATCAACAACAAGACCGGCGCGGTGACCCAGAAGGGCGGCCCGTCGCTGATCACGCGGGTGGCGGTTCGCAACCCCGGCCGCTACACCTACCAGGTCGAGGACATCAGCCAGGCCAAGCGGATCGTGATCCCCTGGTCGCGGCTGGCCAAGAAGTCCTGGAGCATCGGCAAAGATGCCGCCAAGAAGCCGCAGGTCGGCATTCGCCGGGGCTGCCGGCACGTCTTCGAGATCCGGCCGGGCTTCACCTGGCACGACGGCAAGCCGTTCACGATCGACGACATCCTCTTCACGATGACCTTCATCATGAAGAACTCGGCCGTCAACGCGCAGAGCATTCAGAATTACTACGTCGATGTGACCGATACCCGAGCGCTGGACAGCAAGACCGTCCAGTTCGACTGGGCCAAGCCGTATTTTCTCTCCCTCTCGCTTTCTGGCTCGCTCGAGGTGGTGCCCAAGCACGTCTTCTGGAGCAAGGAATACGCGGACGATCTCAAGACCTTCGGCAAGGACTACGATAAGCATCCCTTCAACGACAAGCCGATCGGCAACGGTCCGTGGCGCTTCGCGGAGTGGAACAAGGCGAGTCACATCACGCTCGAGCGTTACGACAAGTCTCCGCTCAATACCTTCGGTTACCCCTACTTCAAGCCACAGATGCCCTACCTGGACAAGATCCAGTTCGTGCTGATCGGCAACTCGCTCTCCGCGCTCAAGGCGCTGACCAGCGGCGACGTCGATCTGGACAAGGACGTCGAGCCGAACACCTGGAACAGCGACGCCAGCAACACCGCGGAGTTCAAGAAGAACTATGTGCGTCAGAAGAGCTTGACCCCTGTCTATACCTACGTCGGCTGGAACCTGCGCAAGCCGATGTTCCAGAACAAGCTGGTGCGGCAGGCGCTGACGATGTTGATCCCACGCAAGGAGATCGGTGAAGAGATTCATCACGGCCTGGCGTTTGCCGTCAGCGGGCCGTTCTTCTTCAATTCGCCGGCCTACGACAAGTCGATCAAGCCGCTGGCCTACAATGTCAAGGCGGCCAAGAAGCTGCTGAAGAAGGCGGGCGTGGTCGATCGCAACGCCGACGGCTGGCTGGATTATCGAGACAAGGCGGGCAAGGTCAGGACCTTCGAGTTCGAGTACCTGATCCACAACGCGCGGGCCTATCACGAGAACATCGCGGTCAAGGTGCGCGAGAACCTGTCCAAGGCCGGGATCAAGGTCAAGATCCGCAAGATCGACTGGACGATCTTTTCCAAGAACGTCACCGAGCGCAAGTTCGACGCCGTGCGCTACGCCTGGGGTGCGGTCGTCGATCCGGATCCGTATCAGATCTGGCACTCCTCGCAGGGTCCGAAGGGTTCCAATCACGTCGGTTACAACAACAAAGAGGTGGACCAGATCATCGAGCGGGCGCGCGTCACGCTCGACGACCAGAAGCGCTGGGCCATGCTGCGCCGCATGCACCGCATCGTCGCGGACGAGCAGCCCTACACCTTCATGTTCTGCTTCTACACGCTGGCCTTCAGCAGCCAGCGCGTGCGCGGGGTAAAGTACTATACGACGATCTCGCACGGGACCGACTACAACCAGTGGTGGATCCCGCAGCGCTTTCGCAAGAAGGCCAAGTAGTCCCCGCGACTCACCCCACTAGCCCATGTTGACCTACATCGCCCGCCGTCTGTTGTTGATGATCGTGACCATTTTCGGCATCACGCTGGTCACGCTGGGGATCATGCGAATGACCCCGGGAGATCCGGCGCAGACGGCGATTCAGCAGGCGGAGTCTGGCGGTCCTCAGGTCCACCTCTCCCGGGATGAGCTGGAGCAGATCCGTGCCCGTTATGGTCTGGACAAGCCGGCGTTCTTCAATACCCAGCCGCTCGACCGTACGGTACGCTTCAGCAAGCGGCTGCGGGATTACGAGGATACCGAGCGGGTCGTCAAGGAGATCCCGCGCAAGCTGACCCTGATGGGGACCGCGAGCCTGAAGCCCGCCTTCGAGTTGCTCAAAAGCGGCACGTCGACGCAGCAAAACCAGACCCTGGAGTCGCTCGAACACCTGGCCCAGGACCTGACGACCCGGCCCTCGGGAAAGCTGGATCGCGCGGGCTGGCAGGCCTGGTGGGCCAAGCACCGGGAGGCGTTGACCTTCGAGAAAGGCAAGACGGCGACCGCGGGCTACCTGTCCCGGGGCGACCAGCAAGGGGCGCCGGCATTGCGCGCCGAGGTCGGCACTCTGGCCAACCCGGCCTTGATCGCTCACCTCGACGATGCGGACCTGACCGTGCAGGCACTGGTCTGCAAGGCGCTGGCCGAGATCAACCGCAAGCCGTCCCGTGCGCTGGCCGCCGGCGTCGACCCGACGAGTGCCGCGGCCGCGCCGGACCTGAAGCTGCGGCGCAAGCAGTGGCGGCAGTTCTGGCGGGAGGAAGAGTCGGGCTTCATCGATCTGACGACCGGTCAGCGCTGGCTGCGCCTGTTCACCGAGACCCACTACGCAACCTGGATCAGCCAGCTGGCTCGCTGGGATCTCGGCGACTCGACCAAGTTCAACAAGCCGGTGCTCGAGATTCTGCCCAGCCGGATCCAGGTCACGCTGCAGCTGGCGTTGCTCTCGATCTTCCTCTCATACCTGATCGCGATCCCGCTCGGCATCTACTCCGCCAGTCGGTCCTACTCGCTGGGCGATCGATTCACCACGCTGATCCTGTTCATCCTCTACTCGCTGCCCAGCTTCTGGGTCGGCAACCTGATGATCCTGTTCTGCACCGGTGGGTCGGATCGCGGCCCCGGGCACATTGCGCTGTGGGGTCTGCTGGGCCTGGCCGGTTTCGCGGCGATCATTCTGTCGATCGTGATCGCCGGTCGGCTGACGGAGAAGGCAGAGATCGCGGCCACCCTGGTCCTGGTCGGAGGCGCTGGCATCGCGCTGATGATCCGTGCCATCGGTCAGCTGGATTTCTTTCCCTACGCGAGCACCCGGATCGGCAATCCCAGGGGTGTGGTCGACTGGTTGACCCAGATGACGCTGCCGATCCTGTGTTACACCTACGCCTCGTTTGCCTACCTCTCGCGGCAGATGCGGGCCAGCATGATGGAGACGATTCGCGCCGACTTCATCCGGACCGCGCGAGCCAAGGGGCTGCCCGAGCGTGTGGTCGTGCTGAAGCACGCGCTGCGTAACTCGTTGATCCCGATCCTGACGATCATGGCCAACGTGCTGCCGGCGCTGATTGGCGGCAGCGTGATCATCGAACAGATCTTCGAAATTCAGGGCATGGGCAAGCTGGCCTTCACCTCGGTCTTCGATCGCGACTATCCGGTGCTGATGGCGGTCGCCTTCTTCAGCGCCATACTGACGCTGCTGGGCATCCTGCTCTCCGATATCTCCTACGCGCTGGTCGACCCGCGGATCACCTACAACTGATGGGCGAGGGGCAGCCGAAGAAGGAGATCGTGGGACGCACCTACTGGCAGCTCGTCTTCAGCCAGTTTCGCAAGAACAAGATCGCGATCGCCGCCGGCGTCGTGGTGATCCTGTTGTTCACCGTCGCGATCTTTGCGCCATTCCTGGCCAGCGGTTATCCGCTGTACGCCAAGACGATCCGCCCGGTGACCTATCAGTCCAACGCCGACGGCTGGGAGGTCTCTCACCGCGACATGGTGCTCGACATGCGCGCGGGCAAGCCCAAGCTGGTCGCGCAGGGGCTGAGCAGTTGTCGCAAGACACTGGCCGGGTTGAGCTACCAGTTGCCCGAAGACCGAGCGGCGCTGGTGGCGGAGCTGCGGGGGCTTTACGATCGCGTCGACAAGGGCGAGACCGGTAAGGCGATGGAAGATGTGCTGGAGCGGACCGGTGAACGGGGGGTCGAGAAGTTCGATCCGGAGACGGTCGAGCTGGTGCGCCGCGTCTATTATCCGTTGCTGCGCAAGCTGACCGGCTGGGACATCTACTTCATCGCGCTCTACCTGCTGATCCTGTTCTATGTGCTGCGGCTGCGCCGCTATCTCGAACGTCTGCTCGAGCACTTCTCGGTCGACCCGTTCAATGCCTTCTTCATCCGGGTGGCTGCGATCCTGCTGCCGCCGATGTTGCTGGCGTTCGGCTGGACCTCGGTCTACCCCGAGTACAACGACATCGAGCCCTATCAACAACGCGCAATGGCGGCGGAGGAAGGCGAGCGCTTCATTTTTCCGCCCATCCCCTACAGTCCGGACCAGTCCGTCGGCAAGACGCAAGCGTCTCAGCCGCCGTCATGGACGCCCACCAAATGGCTGCCGAAGAAGTCGAAGTCGCAGCCAGCCAGGGGGATTACCACCAAGCCGGAAGTGGAGATCGCCCCACACCTGCTGGGAACTGACGGGCGTGGTTATGATGTGGCCTCCGCGATGATCTGGGGCGCGCGCATCTCGCTCTCCGTCGGCTTCGTCTCGGTCAGCATCTACATCCTGATCGGCGTCGTCATCGGGGCGATGGCTGGCTACTTCATGGGCTCGGTGGACCATGTGATCTCGCGTGTGATCGAAGTCGTGATCTGCTTCCCCAGCCTGTTCCTGATCATCATCATCATGGCCTATCTGCCGCCGAGCGTCTTCACCATCATGCTGGTGATCGGCGCCACGGGCTGGCCCGGCGTGGCCCGGCTGGTTCGCGCCGAATTCATCCGGCTGAGTGGCCAGGAGTTCGTGCTCGCGGCAAAGGCACTCGGTCTGGGCGCTCCGCGGATCATCTTCCGCCACATCCTGCCCAACGCGATGGCGCCCGTGCTGGTGCTCGCCGCCTTCGGCATCGCCGGCGCGATCCTGACCGAGAGCGCCCTCTCCTTCCTGGGTATCGGCGTGCCGCCCGACACCCCGAGCTGGGGCAGCCTGCTCAAGGCCGCGCAGGGCGATCCACGCGGTCGCTGGTGGCTGACCGTCTTCTCGGGCCTGGCCGTCTTCATCGCCGTCACCGCCTACAACCTGCTGGCCGAGGGCGTCCGGGACGCGATCGATCCACGGCTGAAGGAGTAGCCGGGGTCGGGAGGCGTGGGTTTGAATTCACGCCGCCTTTGGTTTGAGCGGCGTTGGTTGCGACGCACTCTGGCGAGCCCTTTTCATTGCCACAGAGGGCCTGGCGCAGACCTTCGGACGCAACCAAATTCGGGTGGCACATCAGACGCGGAGGCAGAAGAGAGGCCGCAGAGCCTCACGCGGAGCC
>CAZMLI010000345.1:0-5285 GCA_964566865.1 uncultured Planctomycetota bacterium | reverse complement strand
CAGACTCTGCTGAGTGGGCGGTCCTGCAACATGCCACCGTGCGGAATTGCCACACAACAGGCCCGGACAGGCATCACAGCCGCTGGCCCGCGGTTTGCATATCGTTGGGCATGGATAACAAACCGCGTCTGTTCCGACTGCTGCAACTGCTCGCCATGCTGACCCGCACACCACAGCCTAACAACTATGCGCTGGCACGAGACCTCTCGGTCGACGTGAATACCCTGCACCGCGACGGCCGCGTGCTGCGCGACGCGGGCATGGCGCAGCTCGAGTTCGGACTGCTATTCTGCACCGCCGATCAGTTGTCGGAAGCTTGCCGCATGGCCTCCGAACCATTCGGGCCTACTTGATCTGCAACTGTTGCTTGATCTCGGTGATGAAGAAGGCGATGCGCGCGGCCTGCTGCTTGCCGCCGAGTTCGCCCTCCTGGAGCGCGCGCAGGGTGTCCATGTCCTCGAGCGCCAGCTTGACGTCCGGGTCGACGGTCTCGCCGGCCAGTCGGTTGACGCGCTGCTGCCAGCTCTCGGTCCAGCTGCGCACGGCCGCCGCTTTGGGGTCGGTCCCGCTGGCCTTGAAGCCGGCCATCCGGCGTTGTAGTTCCTCGAACAGCTTCGCCGCCCGCCCGCGGGCGTCCCGTCGGAAACGCGCGACCGCCGGCACCTTCGCCTTTGCCGCCGCCGCACGCTGCCAGTCGGCGGCCGGTATCTTGCGCACGATGCCGTGGTCGTGATCGTAGACCGACGCCTCCTTGATCAGGCTGCCGTCGGCCAGCTTGAATTCGATCTCGACCGCGTCGGCCACGCAGGCAGGCAGGGCCAGAAAACCCTCCTCTGGCCAGTCCTCGGCCTTGAACTCGCGCCACAGAGTGAGGTTGACCTGGGTCACGCCATCGACCACGCGACCGCCGCGGTATTCGACGCGCCGGTAGGTCAGATAGCGGATCCGCAGCGTGCCGGCCGGGGTCACGCGCTTGCCGTCCTGCTCCAGCAGGAAACGCATGATCTTCAGTCGGATCAGCTGAGATGAGCGAAACTCGAAAGCCCAGCCGCCCTTGCGAAAGTCGTCGATGAAGACCGGGTAGGTCGCCATCTTGCGCAGCCGCGTATTGAGCTTGATGAAGGTCGCGCTGTCGAGCGCCAGCGGCTCGGCCACCTTGTACCGATAGGCGCGCGCCTTGGTATCCCTCAGCGGAGTCTGCTTGCCGCGGGTGACGACCTGCACCGGCTTCACGCCGCCGCTTCGCTGACGCTCGAGCTTGCGCTTGGTGAACTGGATCGGCCGGTCTTGCAGGGTGATCGTCAGGTCGTAGCCGTCGGGCATTTGGCGGGTCGACAGGCCCACCAGCGTCTCCTTCAGCTGCTCCGCCCGCATCACCTCGTACTCGGCGATCGCCTTCTTGCGCTTGAGGAACTTGGCCAGGCTGAGGATGCCATGCATCGCGTCACGCCGGCGCGGGTTGATCTCGAGCGCCTTCTTGTAGGCCCGGAACGCCTCGCTGTAGCGCTTGAGCGACTGGTAGGCGAGCGCCAGGTTGAACTGGATCGTGGCGCTCTGCGGATTCTTGATCGCCATCTTGCGCAGGATGCCGATCGCACGCGCACCCTGCTTGAGATGCATCCAGGCCAGCGCCAGGCGCATCCGGGCCAGCGAAAAGTCGGGAAAACTCTCGAGCGCCGCCTCGTACTGGGTGACCGCTTTCCGGTCTTGCTTCAGCCGCAATAGCTGGTTGCCCTGGTTGAACTGCTCGACCGCGCGACGAAAGCTGGCCTTGTAGACGGCCTGCGTGACCCAGCGATTACCCAGCCGGACACGCCCCTTGGCCCGCATCTCGACGGCCTGCATGTCCGCGCGCAGCCGGGCGGCTGCCTTTTGATCGACCCAGCGGTCGCCGACCTTGACCCGACCGAATATCTGGTGCGCGCCGGCATGCTCCGAGTCCAACTCGAGCGTCTTGCGCGCCGCGGTCTTGGCCCAGCGCGAGAGCTTCTGCGTCTGGCACCAGCTGGCCAGGCGAAACCAGCCGTCGGCGTCTTGCGGATCGATCTCCTGCTTCTTTTGCGCGTACTTGTCGGCGCCGGTCATCTTGCGCACGATCTTCAGCACGTTGTCCTTCTTGACCTTGACCGTACCGAAGGACATCTTGACGATCCAGTGGTCGGCCGTCTCGGTCAACTGGCCGACCAGCTTGCGCCCGTCACGGGTATACAACTCATCGGCGCAGACCCCGCCGGCCAGCAAGACCAGACCCACACACCACAGCATCACGATAACTCGGGACATACCTTTTCCTCTGATCGATGTGGAGGAGGCCTCCAATATACGCGTTCCGTCAGCGCTGTTCCAGACGCTTGATGCGCAAGTGCAAGCAGATGATGTAGGCCGAGAGCACCAGCCAGACCAGCGTGTATGCCAGATAGAAGTACTTTTCGTTTCCCATATCAGCCTCCGATCGCCTCTCGCAGGGCGCGTTGGTCTTGTTCGGCCTCGATCCGGGCCAGTCGGTATCGCATCGACGTCAGCGCGATAAAGAGCATGGTGAATGCGGCCAGTGTCACGTACAGCGTCAAGCGCATCTTGGGCGTCAGCCCGATCTCCTTCGGGTGCAGTTGCCGCGTGGAGCGCACCATGCGCACCGAGTAATAGACCAGCGGCACGTTGATGCTGGCCATCAGGGCATAGACCGCGGAGATCGGCGCGAGCCGGTCGCTGCCGGCGAGCGCCTTGCGCAGCACCAGGAATCCGGCGTAGGTGAACCACATGATGGTGAAGGAGACCAGCCGCGGCTCGGCGTTCCAGAATCTGCCCCAGACCGGCCTGGCCCAGATCGGGCCGGTGAAGATCACCAGCGTGCAGAACAGCATGCCGACCTCGATGGCGGCATGGTTGAGCTGGTCCCAGAATGGCGTGCGCTTGCGCAGGTAGGCAAAACCGCAGAAAGCCGACACCAGGAAGGCGTGGAAGGCGGTCCAGGCGCTCGAGACATGAAAGTAGAAGATCTTCTGGGCAATGCCACCGGCCGCCTTCTGCCCCTCCGGGACCCAGAGCACGATCACCGCGATCGCCACCAGCATTCCAGAGAGCCCCAGGCCAAGCACCACGCTGTCCCAATGTTTACGCATTCAATCCTCTCCCAACACGAACTCGAACAACATCGTCGACGCGGCGAGAAACGTCACGTCGAAGCAGCCAACCACCGCGAACCAGGGCCAGACCGGCACCCGCAGATCGCCGGCCAGCAGGACGCCCGTCGCCCTCACGGCCGCCAGTAACAGCGGCATCGAGAGCGGCAGCAATAATAGCGGCAAGATGAACTCCCGCCCCTGCAGGCTCGCCGTCATCGCGCTGAACAACGTGCCGACCGCGGCGATGCCGATGGTACCCAGCAACAGCAGCAGGATCAACAACGGTACGCCGGGCCCCCAGCCGTAACCGTAGAACAAGAAGAACACCGGGACGGCGACCGCTTCCAGCAGCAGCAACTGCACCAGCAAGGCGCCGAACTTGCCCAGAAAGATCGCCGCGGGGTCGATCGGCGTGACCATCAGCGCCGAGAGGCAGCCTTGCTCGGTCTCGACACCGAAGACCCGGCTCATGCCGATCACCGAGGCGAACAGGATCGTGACCCACAGCACCGACGGTGCGAAGGCGGCCTGCTGGCTGTGACCGGGCGGCAAGGCGAAGCTGAAGACGAACAGCACCAGCAGCGCGAACAACATCATCGTGCTGATCGCGGCACGCGTGCGCAGCTCGATCCGCAGATCCTTGGCCATCACCTGGCCAATGTGCCGGATCACTCGGCCGTCTCCAGCGCCGACCGGTAACTGGCCCGCAGGCCATCCGCATCCAGCCCCGCTAGCGGGACCTCTCGCGCCAGCCGACCGGCTCGCAGGACCAGCATCGTATCGGCCAGCCCGATCAGCCGCTCGAAATCGTGGCTGGCCACGAGCAAGGTGCGCGGGCCGCGGTCGAGCCAGTCACGCAGCAGCGACTGCAACAAGCCGACGCCTTGCTCATCCAGCCCGGTGAATGGCTCGTCCAGCAGCAGCAGTTCCGGGTCGGGCAACAGCGCGCGCGCCAGCGACAGTCGCTGCCGCATTCCGCGCGAGTAGCCGGCGACGAGCGCGTCCGCGCGATCGGCCAGTCCGACCTGCTCGAGCAACCGGCAGCCCTCGCCCGCCACGTCATAGAGGCCGGCGAAGAAACGCAGATTCTCGGCGCCCGTCAGCTGGGGATAGAGGAAGCTGCGGTGATCCAGATAGCCCAGCCGGGCGCGAAAGTTGGGCGGGTGAACGATCGTGCCTTCGGTGGGTCCGATCAGCCCCGCGATCAGCCGCAAGAGGGTCGACTTGCCGGCGCCGTTGGGACCGGCCAGGATCAGCCGCTCTGCTGGGCCGATCGACCGCGTGAACTGGATCAGCGCTGGATTGCGGCCATAGGACTTGGTCAGTCCCTCGAGGGACACACCAGCGGCAGCACCGTCAGGGCTCAAGCAGCTCCTGCAGCTCTTGCTTGCGGGTGTTGTAGTAGTCGTCCTGCACCGCGCCCACGGCCTTGGCCTCTTCGAGCGCGACGAGCTGTGCGGTCAGGTAGGCGCGTGTCTTGACATCCGCTCGCTGCAGGGCGCGCTGGGAGAAAGACAGGCCGCCGATCAGGCAAGCGAAGCCCAGTACCATCAGCGCACCGATGATCGGATAGAGCACCGCGATCGGGTTGCCGACATCGACGCTGGTCAGCGTGATCGAGATCTCGTGGTCCTTCTCGAGATCCTCCCCATGAAACTCGATCCAGGGCTTGCCGTCGCGCATCAGCACGCCGCGGTTGGGCTCGATGCCTTTGGTCCTGACCTTGTAGCTGCCCTCGGGACAGAAGCCGCGCACGCTGCTGGCCGCGTGCATCAGCTTGCGCACCAGGCGAATGCGTTTTCCGTCCCCGCGGATCAGGTAAACCCAGGTAAACCGAGCCGGCTCCGACACCGGGTTGCGGGTCACGACTTCCCGGCCTTCTTGCTTGAGCTGGTCTCCGCAGGCGACTTCGGTCGCGTCCGCCGGCAGACGAAACCGCAGCGCCACCGGCTCGACGTCCTCCGAGGGGTAGACCTCGATGGTCTCTCGAACGCGTAACTGCTGAAACGCCGACTGGTGCAACTCGATGTAGTAGATAATCTTGTAGTCTTCGGCCACCGCGGCCAGCGGCGCCGCCAGCAACAGCAGCAGCGCGAGGATCGAGCGTCGCATCAGGCGCTTCCCTGCTTGTAGTTGTCCAGCTCGGTCATCCAGTGCGCG
>CAZMLI010000344.1:0-5311 GCA_964566865.1 uncultured Planctomycetota bacterium | reverse complement strand
GAGGAGGAGGAGTCTGAGGAGGAAGAGATCCGCTCAGAACCGATACTCAGGCCCGGTCTTGGCGTGGTCGACGACAGCAGCGACGATCTCGAGATCATCTCCCCGCCGGTCGAGCAGGCGCCGGAGGTGCAGCAGCTCGCCCCGCTGGCCGAGGCGATGGGCGACGACAGGAGCGCCGAGAGCGTCGCGCAGCGCATTGAGCAGGTGGTGCAAGAGCAGGCCGAACGGATCGTCAGCTTCATGACCGAGATCTGCGCCATCCCGAGCATGGAGAGCGAGATCCGCGAAGTTGGCGAGCGGATCGCTGCGGAGATGGAGGCACTGGGCTTCGACGAGGTCCGCTTCGACCAGATGGGCAACGTGCTGGGCCGCATCGGCGATGGCCCACGCTCGATCCTCTTCGACAGCCACATCGACACCGTCGGGATCGGCGATCCGGACGCCTGGGAGTGGGACCCCTTCGAGGGCAAGCTGGAAGACGGAATTCTTTATGCCCGCGGAGCTTGCGACGAAAAGGGCTCGACGCCGGGCATGATCTACGCGGCGGCGATCGCGCGTGACCTGGGGCTGCTCGACGGCTGGACCGTCTGGTACTTCGGCAACATGGAAGAGTGGTGCGACGGCATCGCGCCGCACGCGCTGGTCGAGGTCGAGAAGATCCGGCCCGAGCTGGTGGTGATCGGCGAGCCGACCAAGATGCAGGTCTATCGCGGCCACAAGGGCCGGGTCGAGATGCAGGTCGTCTCCAAGGGCCGCAGCGCCCACGCCGCCAGCAACGAGCTGGGCGACAACGCGATCTACAAGCTGCTGCCGGTGATCGAGGGCGTGGCGTTGATGGGCGACGAGCTGCCGTCGCACGAGTTCCTCGGTCAAGGCCGGATCACCGCCACCGACATGACGGTCAAGACGCCGTCGATCAACGCGGTGCCCGACGAGGCGACGCTGTACATCGACCGTCGCGTGACCTTCGGCGAGACGGTCGCCGGGGTGATCGAGGAGGTGGTGCAGTGGATCCCGGAGTCGGATCGGGACATGGTGCAGGTCGAGATGCTGCACTATGCAGAAGCCTCCTACACCGGCTTCGTCTTTCCCGTCGACAAGTACTTTCCGGCCTGGGCGCTGGACGAAAAACATCCGCTGGTGCAGGCTGGCCAGCGGGCGCGCGCGTTGCTCTGGCAGGCGGAAGAGCCGCCGGGAAAATGGAATTTCAGCACCAACGGGATCTACTGGATGGGCAAGGCGGATATCCCGTCGATCGGGTTCGGTCCCGGCGACGAGATTCACGCCCACACCACCGACGACCAGGTCAAGCTGGAGGATGTGGTACGCGCGACTTCGTTCTACGCGTTGCTGCCTTTTCTGCTGACGGAGAGCTAGCAGCATGCAGACCGATTTACGAGGGCGGGATCTGATCAGTACGCAGGACTGGAGCCGCCAGGAGATCGATACGCTGATCGACGTGGCGTTCGATCTCAAACGACGGCGCGCGCTCGGCGAGCCGCACGCGTTGCTGCGAGACAAGGTGCTGATGCTGCTGTTCTTCTTCTCCAGCACACGCACGCGGGCCAGCTTCGAGGCCGGCATGGCGCAGCTCGGCGGCCACGCCCAGTTCATCGAGAGCCAGTCGACGCAGATCTCGCACGGCGATACGGCCAAGGAGATCGGCGAGATCCTCGGCCGCTACGGCTCGGGGCTGGCGATTCGCCAGTGTGACTGGGGCGTGGGCAATCAGTACCTGCGGGATGTGGCCGAGGCCAGCCGGGTCCCCGTGCTGAACATGCAGTGCGACCGCTACCACCCGTTTCAGATCCTGGCCGACCTGATGACGATCATCGAGTACAAGGGCCCGGACCTGCGCGGCAAGAAGATCGCCGTTTCCTGGGCCTACGCCAAGAGCTACCAGAAGCCGATGTCGGTGCCGCAATCGCTGATCTTGCTGATGACGCGCTTCGGCATGCAGGTCACGCTGGCCCATCCGCCGGAGTACCGGCTGCAGGACGAGATCCTCGAGCAGGCCGGCGCCAACGCGGGCGCCAGCGGCGGCAGCCTGGAGATCGTGCATGACATGGATGCCGCCTTCGCTGACGCGGACGTGGTCTATCCCAAGAGCTGGGGCTGCATGCTGCACACCGAGGATGCCGCGGAATCCGGCGCGATCGGCGCGAAGTACGAGAGCTGGATCACCGACAGCCGCCGGATGGAGCTGGCCGCCGACGATGCGATCTACATGCACTGCCTGCCGGCCGACCGCAACGTCGAGGTCACCGACGAGGTGCTCGACGGTCCGCAGTCGGTCGTTTATGACGAGGCCGAGAATCGCCTGCACGTGCAGAAGGCCGCCATGGCCCTGACGATGCGATGAGTTCGGCCGATTCACCCCAGGGCCGGGGCCTGGTGGTGATCGCCATCGGTGGCAACTCGCTGATCGATCCTGACAATCCCGATGTGCCGCATCAGTGGGAGGCCTGCCGCAAGACCTGCGCTTTCCTGGCAGACCTGGTCGAGCGCGGTCGGCGGCTGGTCGTGACCCATGGCAACGGGCCGCAATTCGGTTTCCTGCTGCGGCGCGACGAACTGGGCAGTGCCGAGCTGCATCGTTCGCCGCTGGATCTGATCAACGCCGACACCCAGGGTGCGATCGGCTACATGCTCTGTCGCTCACTGCGCAACCAGCTCCGCCTGCGCGGACTCGAGCGGCCGGTCGCCGCGATCGTGACGCAGGTGCTGGTCGATCGGCAGGACGTGGCCTTCGACAACCCGACCAAGCCGATCGGCAGCTTTCTCGAGGCGGCCGCGGCCGAGCGTTTCAAGGAGGCCGGCTGGCAGGTGGTCGAGGACGCCGGCCGTGGCTTCCGGCGGGTCATCGCCTCACCCCTGCCGGTGGAAATCGTCGAGCTGGCGGTCATCCGGCAGCTGGTGGCGTCCGGTTCGCTCGTGATCGCCTGTGGCGGCGGCGGGATTCCAGTCTACACGGACGAGCAGGGGTCGCTGGCTGGCGCGCCGGCCGTGATCGACAAGGATCGCACGAGCGCCCTGCTCGCCGGCCAGCTCGGCGCAGAGACGCTGGTGATTTCTACGGCCGTCCCGCAGGTGGCGCTGCGTTTCGGCCAGCCCGACCAGCAGTGGATCGACCAGATGAACGTGGCCGAGGCGCAGCGCCACATCGAGGCCGGAGAGTTCGCCGTGGGTAGCATGCTGCCCAAGATCGAGGCCGCGATCCAATTTATCGAATCGGGCGGCAAGCAGGCGGTGATCACCGATCCGGACCACCTGGGCGATGCGCTGGAGGGTAGCGGCGGTACCTGGGTTGTCCGGAACTAACCAATCAAGGTAAGATACACGATAGATGTACGAGGGGCTGCTCACCTATAGCTGGCGCGTCGGACGGCTGTTCGACACCGAAGTCAAGATCCACTGGACCCTGCCGGTGATGCTGCTGTTCTTCATGATGCAGTCGCATGCGTTCCAGACCGGCGCCTGGGAATTCGGCATCGTGGTAGTGGTGCTGCCCTGGCTGCTGCTGTTCCAGTCGGTCTTGATGCACGAATTCGGCCACGTCTTCGCGGCGCGCCACTACCAGATGCCGACCCACGAGGTGATCCTGCATCCGCTGGGTGGCCTGGCCGTCATCGGCGGGCAGTCGCGCACGCCGAAGGAGGAGTTCGTCATCGCCGCGGCCGGTCCGCTGGTCAACGTGGCGCTGATCATCCTGGGAATGGCGGTCTACCTGGCGCTGGGCGCCCCATTCCATCTCGGTATGCTCTGGCCTTTCATCGACAGCGGGCTATTCGAGGGTGCGTTGTTCCGTCAGTCGATGGGACTGTGGTTGCTGTACAACTTCATCGTCACCCAGTCGGTCCTGGTACTGTTCAACGTCTGCATGCTGGCCTATCCGATGGACGGCGGGCGCATGCTGATGGCGGGCCTCTGGGCGCGTGTCGGCCATGGCCGCGCGTTGTTTCTGAGCTTGAAGATCGCGCAGGGATTCGCGCTGTTGATGGGCGCGGCGGCGCTCTGGTGGCGCGAGCCTTTCCTGATCGTGATCGCCTTCGTGATCTTCGTGCATGCGATCCAGATGTTGAAGCAGTTGCCCCATATATCGCCGGGGCTGGCTCAGGATTCCCGTTTCGAGTATGTCGCCTGGCAGCAACAGGGGCAGCGGAGGACGGCTGTCCAGGCGTTGAAGAAGCGCCCTGGGCCGATTCGCCGCTGGCTCAACCGACTGAAGGCCAAACGTGAGGTACGCGTAGTGGAAGACCGATTGAACACCCGACGCAGGGTCGACGAGTTGCTGGACAAGATCACCTCCGAGGGCATCAGCAGCCTGACCGACGAGGAGAAGGCCTATCTAAAGCAGGCCAGCCAGCAGTATCAGGGACAGCAGAGCAACCGACCCTGACGTAAGTCCCCGCCCCGAGGGGTCTCCTTGAAACATGGGCGGATGTTGCTGATTTTCGGAATGGTCCTGCTCGTCTCGTTCGGCGTTTTCAGGGGGATGTCGGCTCGTAGCCAGAAGTCCGGACACAATCGTTACGGCCTGTGGAGCGATACCCAGTATGTGCAGCAGGGTCGCTTTCGCTGCTACCATCAGGCGGATCACGCCACCGAGGCGAGCGTGTTGACGGCACAGCTGAACCGCTTCAGCACTGCATTGATCGAGCAATTCGGTCAGCAACTGTCGCTCACACCGCAGGATGAGCCCACCTCGGTCTATCTCTTCGGCGACATGGCGCAGTTGCGCGAAAAGTTCAAGCAGCAGTTTGCCGGCTCGATCGGCAATAACGGCGGCTTCTACAACGCGCGGCGTGGCGACATCGTCGTCGTGCGGGGTGAGGGGATGATCGCCAGCGCCTGTCACGAGACCATGCACATGGTGCTCGATCGGTGGGTCGCCGATCGCAGCGGCAGCTGGTCGCCCTGGTTCAACGAGGGGCTCGCGACCTACTTCGAGCAGGTCGATGAGGGCGAGACCGACGGCAAGTTAACCTGGGGCGGCCGGATCCCGGAGCTGTTGAAAAGAGGCAAGGAGCTGGTCGAGGATCGGCAATGGCTTGCACTGGCAACGCTGACCGGCGCCACGCAAGCGCAGTTCACCGGGGAGGACAACCTCGACTACTATGCCCAGAGCTACTTGCTGGTGCATTACCTGCGCCACGCCGACGACGGCAAGTACCTACCCGTGTTCGCCCGATACTATGACGCCGAAAGAAAAGGCGAGCAGGACGGGCTGTCATTGGCGAAGCTGCTCGGTATCCCAGCCGATGAGCTGGATCGGCGACTTCAGACCTACGTCAAGTCGCTGGCGTACTAG
>CAZMLI010000343.1:0-5314 GCA_964566865.1 uncultured Planctomycetota bacterium | reverse complement strand
GTGCAAGTTGGGGGTAGCGGCCGTATTCTGGCCCGTATGAGCGAGGATCGGGCCATCTCCCAGCCGCCTCGGGCACGCCTGGCGATCGTCACGCCGATGGCCGATGAGGCGGACAGCTGCGAGCAATTCGTCGAGGCCGTTCTGGCACAATGCGACCCGTTTGCGGAGACGCGGCTGTTCACGGTGCTGGACCGGGCAACCACGCCCGAGACGCGAGCACGCCTGGAGCAGATCGCCGGCACCCGGACCGAGCTCGAGTTGATCTGGGCGCCGGAAAACCGTCACGTGGTCGACGCCTATCTGCGCGGCTACCGTGCCGCGCTCGAGGGCGGGTTTGACTGGATCCTCGAAATGGATGCCGGATTTTCCCACGACCCGGCCGAAATGCCGCGCTTCTTCGACCAGATCGAGGGCGGATTCGACTGCATCTTCGGCAGTCGAGCCGGGCCGGACGGTGCCAGCCTGAACACGCCCCTGCCACGGCGGTTGGTCAGTCGCTGCGGCACACTGCTGGCGAACCTGCTGCTGGGGACCCGGCTGCGCGACATGACCAGCGGTTACGAACTATTCAGCCGTGAGGCGCTTGTCGGTCTGATGTCTCGCCGTTTCATCAGCCGCGGACACTTCTTCCAGACCGAGGTGCGGGCTTATTGCCGCGAGCTCAACTGCTGCGAAGTGCCGATCCGTTATCGCTCGCCAAGCGCGCGCCTGGGTCTCGCGGGCCTGTTTCAGGCCGCGGTCTGCCTCATCCGGCTTTTTGGGCGCCGGCTGACTGGCCGACTCTGAAGCGCATCGTGAAGCAACAGCCGTTTTCACCGTCACTCGCCAGCGTCAGGCTCCCGCCGTGTAACTCGACGATCTGCCTGGCGATCGGCAGCCCCAGACCGGGGCCACGGTTCTCATCGGTACCGAACTTGCCGAGCTTGCCGAACGGCTCGAAGATGAGCTGGGTCGATTCGGGCGGGATGCCCGGCCCATGATCGACCACCTCCAGCAGCACGTGATCGTCCCCTTGCACCAGTCGCACCTCCACCGCGCCCCCGACAAAGGAGAACTTGACCGCGTTGCCGACGACCTGGTCCAGCGCCTCCGCGAGTAGCTGCTGGTCGCCGAGGAAAACGCACTCGCCGGGGCTGGCGCTGCTCGAGAGCACGACCTCCTGCCGTGGGTATCGCTGCCCGACATCGCGTATCGAGTTGTCGATCAGCTCGACCAGGTCGATCGGGGCGGTCGACGGATTCATGCTGCTGTTACGGAGACGGTGCAGCAACGACAGATCCTGAATCACCCGGTGCAGCTGGTCGACGCTCTCGCAAACGATACCGAGCACCTCCTGAATCTCGCTGTCGAGCTGTTCGGCATCCTGGTTGAGCAGCCACAGCGCACCCTTCAGACTGGTCATCGGCGTGCGCAGCTCGTGGTTGATCAGGTTGATGAAATCGTCCTTGGCCTGATTGAGCTGCTCGAGCAGCGCCAGGCGCCGCATGCGCTCACGCCTATCGAGTGCGCGCTTGATCGGGCCGAGCAACTGATCTTGCCCATGGAACGGCTTGAGGATGAAGTCGTCGGCACCCAGATGCAGGGCCTCGAGCGCACCCTCCATCGTGGCCCAGCCGGTCATCAGCAGGCAGACCAGTCCGGGCCAGCGCTCGCGGGAAATGCGCAGCAACTCGAAACCATCCACGTCGCTCATCTGGATGTCGGTGATCAGCACATCGAAGGGGGTTTGCTCCAGCAGTTCCAGGGCACGACGCCCCCCGCTGGCCTCAGCCACCTCGTACACGCCGGCTACGCTGAGTGTCCTACATACCAGTCCTCGGACGAGCTCTTCGTCGTCGACAACCAGCACGCGGATCGGTTTCTCGTCCTCCATCACGCTTGATGTTGGGTCATCCGTCATCTTTTCTGCATCTGGCGTGCCAGCCAGACCTCCACCTCGCCCTTACATAGACTGTTGATTCACAAAGACTTACAGGACTATGTATTTTGCGCCCTATGGAAGGTACACCCTACTTCACGAAGATTCATGACTCCTTTTCTAGGATATTGGCATCCTGGCAATTCTCACTTTTCACTCCAGAGTACGAACAGTCGGGCCTTCTTACCAGCCCCCTCCCGCTTGACCTGCAGTATCAGGTCCGGGTGGCTCATCGAGCGGCTGAATTTGACCGGCGTCGCCTGGGCCGAGCTGTACGGACCGCCCGGCAGATCGATCGTCACGTCCGGACGCCGATCCCCGAACTCCTGCAGGCCCAGGAGCATGTCGCGCGCCCGCTGCAAACCGGCCCAGAGCGACGACACCTTGACGGGGCCGCTCAGGCTCTTGAAGTTGTAGTACAACTCCAGCTGCCGACCGTCCTGAGAGAGCAGGATCAGATCGGGACGGCCGTCTCCCTCGAGATCCCCCAGGTGGGCCACGCGCTTTTTCAGCAGATCCCCCTGAGCCTTTAGCTTGCTGATGTCGATCGGAATGGTGACGCTCTCGATCTCGCTCGGCGCCTCCGGATATCCGCCCTCGACGCCGTCATAGTGCAGCAGATTGAGCGACAGATCGAACCGGCCGCGAAAGATCAGCTTGAACGCCGTGCCCAGGATGCTCGGTTTTTCGATGGAGATGAAGGTCAGGTCGATCTGCTTGTCTTCATTCCGGTCCGTCAGCAGCGGTCCCATACGGAAAAACCCGGGGACGCTGAGCGTCTGTTCGGGCTGGCGCCAGGCTCGGCGACGCGGATGCCCCAGGAAGACCCGAACCTCGCCGGGCTCTCCGACCTCGCTTCGTACGGCGAGCAGGTCGACAAACCCATCATCGTTGAGGTCGGCGAGTTGAGTCTGCGGGGATTCCAGCACGAAGGTCGGCTCGCGCGGCAAGCTGCCGGCGCTGCCATCGCGTGTGCTCTTGCGGTAGTAGAAGTAGGCCGCCTTCTTGCCGTGAATCACCAGGTCAACCTGCCCGTCGCCGTCCAGGTCGCGCCAGGCGTGCCGCAACAACTGCAACCGCCCCTTCTCGTCCGCTGCGACCGGTAGCCTGAACCGGTCCACGACCACCCACTTGCCGTCACGCTCGACGAAGCGCAGCCAATCGCCATCGACGGGCAGCAGCATCTGCCCCGAAACCTGAACCCAGTAGGGCTGGAGCTGGCCGAGCACCACGCCGCCTGCGACGTCCAGCATCCCCTCGCTCACCTCGAAGCGACTCAGTTCGGCCTCGATCAGCACCACCAACCGATCGGTCAGCGGGTCGTAGGCGGAGACGCCGTCCTCGCTGAACAGCAGCAGCCGCCCGTCTGCCCACTGTCGATGAAACGGAGCTGCCGAGAGCGTTCGCCGACGCCAGCGCTGGATGCTGCGGCTCGACCGGTCGGCCCGGAACAGGGCGAGCTCCAGCTTGCGGGACAACAACAGCTCCGGCACCTCATCCCCGTCCAGATCGCGCAGCGTCAGCTCGCCATCCGCCAGTTCCGCCGGAATGGCCTCCAGCTGATACCGTCCCACCTTTTCAGGCGGCAGGTAGATTTGCTCCACGCTGCAGCCGACGAGCAACAGCAGAAGGAGTACGGTCTGTTTCGGTATGAGTGTTGGAGGCAAGAAGCTCGTTTCTGGCATGAAATTCGTCAGCCAGAACCCGCAAGGAAGGTTCGATGTGAGTCTTTCGAGTCTATCGAGCGAGACCCGATCTGGAAAGTGATTTCGTGCATGCTCGCTGACACCGCCTTCCTCAGGTGCTGGCGCCAGCCTGTTCGATGAATTTCCCGACAGACTCTCCGCCCGCCGGGTTATAGGATGGGCGGGACATTCAGATCTGGACCAGCCAATGGAAACCATCGCGCCAAGTCACGTCGTAGCAGAACGCCAATTGCACCTGCGGGGCGAGGATCCTGCTCTCGCCCAGGTAAGAGTCCTTCTTGGAAGACCCAGCCACCGCGCTGACTTCGATGACTATCGCTGCCAGTTGCAGATCGTCGGGCTGGGAGATGAGAAGATCCGGTCTGCGTTTGGCGTGGACCCGCTCCAAGCACTGCAACTCGCCCAGGTACTTGTCGGCGCGCAGCTGTACAGCAGCAGGGAGTACGAGCAGGGGCGGCTGTACTGGCTAGAGGCAGGCAACAGAGACCTGGGCTTTCCCCCGCCGGGTGACGACCGGACCGCGCTGATCGAGATCACGCTCAACAGCGGACGCGGCATCTGGGGCGAACAGCTCTTCGTTCAGCAGACCTACACGAATTTCTCGGTCAGGTCTCCCGGAAAGGGCAATGACTTCGTCCTGGATTGCATCTCCGGCATAAGCAAGCACACCTTTCACGACACACCCTGCCTGACCCTCGATCCCGGCCCGGGATCACCGGACTTGCCACGCCTGACGATATTCTGCCAGTTCACCTCACTGCCACTCGATCCTGACCTGCACGTCTCTGACCTGGTGATCGTCTGGCTGCAGAATGAACTCGAGCCCCTGGTCAGCCCAGCAATCATGGAGAAATTGCAAGCGGTGGACTGGGATGCCCATGCGAAGGATGGTGACACCTAGGCCAGCCTGGCGCCGCAGGCGCCTTCCTGCACTCCTGCTTTCATGCCTTCCTTGGCAGCAGTTGAAGCGCTCAGCTTGCGAGAGCGCCGCTCAATTTCAGACCCAGCTGTGACTGACGCATAAAGGCTCAGCTTGACACCCGGTGGACTGGTATGGCTTCATTCAGGAAATGAAGACCTCACATTCAAGGCCGGCCCGCCTGCGTTCAGTGCGTCGCATTCTCTCGCTGCTGATCCTCGTTCTGTGCGCTTGCCCACTGCATGCACAGGAACAGTTCAGCCGTTACGACCAGGCAGAGCTGGATATCCTCAAGGGTTCGCTGAACTTCGACAGCTGGCCCGGCAAGAGGCTGCCGCTGATTCCCGGGTACGCGTTCGAAGCCAAGAACCACCGAACTCTCGCGGGATTCTCTCTGGTGACAGACTGGCTGTACCTCGGGGCGGACAACACGGTAGAGCGACGGCTCACGTTGGTTCGCGGCAAGACCCAGTTCTTGGTGAGCGTGCTCGTCGCGCAGACATCTTCTTCCCAAGCACATGAACGGCTGGCCAGCCGGTTCTTCGCACGTCAGCGGCAATGGTCAGCGCCGCCAGGAGTCCGCGGCAAGACCCTTGGCCTGCGAGCAGGCACCCTCTCCTTTGTCCAGAGAGCACACGCTGCCAGGAAGTACCGGTACTCTCAGATCGAATTTGTGCGGAACAACATACTGATCACACTTCATGTGGGTGATGCCAATGCCGCAGACCTGGAGAGCGTGGCTGGCGCCATCGACGCCGACCTGCTCCAGAG
>CAZMLI010000342.1:0-5325 GCA_964566865.1 uncultured Planctomycetota bacterium | reverse complement strand
CTCTTTCATCTCCGACTCCTTGCCGGCTACCGGCGCATCGACAAGCCCCCGCCCTCCTATGAGCACGCCTCTGTCAAGGGTGCTTCACTCCTCGTTCATTGATCCGTCGTCTCGGCGCTCTCGAAGGGAAACGACCGAACGCGCGCCTCTGCGGTATCCACTCCGCTCAGGTAGCCAACATTGATGAGTTTCGCTTGCTCCTGTAGCCTTGCTCTTCTGAACAGGCAACAGGGAACAGGCAACTGGCGATTTGAATTAGAAATGGCCGAATCCAGCAGCTACCCCGTCCAATATCGCACCTCTGCATTCCCTGTTTCAATTCCCTGTTCCCAGTTCCCTGCAGCCTGTTAAGTTCGCAGGATTGGGGCCAACCGGTGCGAAACGATGTCTCTGAAACCTGTGTTCCTTCCGTTGCTAAGGGTCCAATCACCGTAGGAACCGGCTCATAGTATCTACGGGGAGGGAACCAGCGAACCGTTTAGCGGCCGACCCAGATCAGGCTGGCAGCCACCACTGCGAGCGGCACGGTGGCGGCCATCACCAGCAAGAAGACGGGCACTGCCATCAGCAGGAGGAGCCCACTGAGCAGCGCCTGTAATGGGCGCGGCCTGTGACTATCGGTAGGTTGGTCTGGCGGTCGTTGCATGAGTGGCGTTCCGGAAAGAGTAGAACGCCCTCGATCCCATTGAAGGGTGGGTCACCGCCAGGACAGGGTCAAGCTAGTCGGTGATCTCGACCTCGACCGGCCTCTTGGTCGACAGCGCGCCGAACCGGGAGCTGCTGCCGATGACGCTGATCTTCAACGTGCCTTTGCGTTTGCCCGTCGGCCACTCGTAGGGTACCCAGAACGGCTTGGTCTTCACCACCAGCCCGGACATGTCGAGCCGCATCCAGCGCTGTCGTCCTGAGTTGACCAGCCGATTGTCCAGGCGGATCTTGACCGTGAACAGACCGATGTTGGGATCGGCCAGCGATACGCCCCAGCTATCGGCATGGCGCCAGTTGCCGATGTAACGTTCGCCGCCGCGGCCAACGATCTCGGGCACCTCGAGCTTGATGTGGGTCCCATCGACCTTGGTCTCGATCAGCTTCGGCGCCTGCCAGACGCCGGCCGCAGTCATCGTGCGCTTGGTGCCGGAATCATTGATCTCGGCAGCCAGGACGAGGTGATAGGGCTTGCCCCACTCGATCTGCGCGGGGCCTTTCTCCAGCTCGATCGGCGCTTGCTCGTCGCTGCCCCTGGCCCAGAGCTTGTCGCTGAACACGGCATAGGCAAAGGTCCACTCGTCGACCGGCAGGTAGTTGCCCTTGCCCAGCCTGAGCGCGACGAACTGCCCGCTCCAGCCCTTGTCGCGGCGAAATACCACCATCTTCGGTTTCTTGGCGCCATGGAAGCGGCTGGTGAAGTCGACCCGCTGCAATTTCTCGGTATTGCGCGTGTACTCGATCGACTGTCCGTTCTCGGCCACCTTGATGTCGAACACCCGCTTGCCGAAGACCAGGATCTTGGACAGCGGATAGGCGTACGGCAGGTTGCCCACGACCATCATGTCCTCGCCGTAATCGTTGAACTTGCCGTTCAGATTGCTGTCCAGGATGGCGATCCGCACGCCGCCGATCTTGCCCTGATAGGAACAGGCCGCCGTCATGCAGCGCCGCTGATAGCTGTCGATGACGTAGCGTATCGCATACGGATACTGCTTGTTCTCGATCCGCAGCCGCAGCGCGACGATGTCGCCCTCGGCCAGCAGCCGATTCAGCCGTCCATCGCCGGTGGTATCGATCTTCAGCTGGGACTGCGCCTGGGGCTTGACCGCGATCGACGCCTTGCCGCCGACCGGCAACTGGAGCTCGTCGTCCTCGATCAGCTGATACTTCTGCTCGAGCGGCGTCAGCTTCGGCTTCTTGCCCTCCTGCACATAACGCAGCCGAATGCGCTGGGCCTGCGCCTCGAGCGGGAGCAAACCAAGCAGGCAGGCCCCCGCCGCGAGCACGGTCGCGAGTCGCATCTTACGGAATGGCAAAGACGTGCCAGAGGCTGCGATTGAGCGGAGTGATCCGGTAGTTGTAGGAAAAGGCCATCTCCCGCAGCATGCCGAACTTCAAGCTCTTGTCCATCAGGTTACCCAGCGCCCGCGCGGACGTGGAGCGGACCTGCTTGTCATCGCCCTTGGTCAGCTGCTTGCAGAGCGCCTCGACCAGCGCCCGGTCGGCGGTTTCGCCGATCCCGATCGCGGATGCGCGACGCTCGAAGGTATTGCCCTGTTCCAGATCGGTGCGCAGGATCTTCAACGCCTGCTTGCTCTTCAGCTTGAGCAGCGAGATCGTCGTCATCGCGCGAACCTGGTTGTAGCGCGCCTGCTGCTTGAACACCTCGAGCAAACCCTTGACGGCGGACTTGTCACCGACGAGCCCAGCCGCCGTGATGGCGTAGGGCAGAAACTCGCGCGACTTGCTCTTGCTGATCTGCTTCATCAGACCCGGCAGGAACTTCTTGTCCTTCAGCAGCCCCAGCGCGATCGCACCCGCGGCATACTTGCTCGGGTTGTTCTTGAACTTCTTCATGTACTTGCGCAGCGGCTCGATCGCCTTCTTCTCGCCCTGGATGCCCAGCGCAAGCGCGACGAAGGCGCGGATCCGGAAGGGCGCCTTTTTCAGCCCTTCGATCAAGAAGTCGGTCTGTTTCTTGTCCTGCTGACGCGCCAGCGAGAGCAGCGCAAAGGCGCGGGTGTAGTCATCCTTCAGCTTGACCACCATGTAGCGCAGATTGGCCACGTTCTTCTTGCCCCGCAGGTTGCCCATCGCCAGCGCGATCGCCTGGGTCACCGCCTTGTCGTCCTTGCGAAACTTCATCACCTTGAGGAAGATCGGCGCGACCGACCTGGGATCCTGGCGGCCCAGCCCGTAGGCCGCGACGGTGCGCAGCAGCTTGTGCATCTTCGGCCGCGCGAGGATCCGGCCCAGAACCTTGACCGAGTCCTTGTGCTTGATCCGTCCGATCGCCAGCAGCGCGGAGAGCCTGACACCCATGTGGTCCTTGCGCTCGACGATCCGCTGCAGATCCTTGACCGACTTCGGATCCCCGATGTAACCCAGCGAGAGGGCGGCGTAGCTGCGCACGATCTCGTCGCCGCGTGGCTGGTTCAACTGCCTGACCAGCCTGTCGATCACGCTCTTGTCGCGCAGCAGTCCGAGGGCCATCCAGGCCGTCACCCGCACTTCCCGCGCCCTGTCCGTCTCGATCACGCGCAGCAGCGTCTTGGTCGAACGGGAATCACCGATCTTGCCCAGCGCGATCACCGACTGCAGCCGAACCGCTCGGTCGGGATCCTTCAGCCCCTTGGTCAGCGCCGCGACCGCCATCTTGCGAATCAGGTCGCCATACTTCATCACCGAGCCCGTGCCGTCGTCATCCTCTTCCTGGAACTTCTTCCGCGGAATGACGAAGAACAGCTCACGGTTGGCGTCCCACCAGGCTTCCCACTGGGTCGATCGATCGGTCTCGTCTTCGAGCACAAGCCTGCGCCCGCCTCCGCCACCAGGTCAGCCAGCCCAGGCCGGGGTGGCCCAGACCAGTAGTGAGACGATCAGAACAGCCATCAGGGGCAGGACTTTCGTACGCATATCAAACTCCCAGCGGAAGGTGCTACTGCAGGCCCAAGGCAGCCTTAAAGCAGGAAAAGCAGGCCGAGACCAGCCCTTTTCCTACTTGGCGGCGCCCCAATCATAAGCCCGCGGGGCCAGCAGCGCCAGCAGCGCGGAGGCCGTCGCGTAAATCCGGCCACCCACCCGGCTCCACGGACCGCAGGGGTCCCAGCTGCCGCCATCGATCCAGGGCCAGCGCCGCTGATGGGTCGTCAGGACCTGGACCAGCTCGGCGCGCCAGGCACGGGCGCCCTGGCCTTCGAGCCGCGCGATCGCCAGCGCGCCAAAGTGCCAGTAGTGGTAGTTGACCAGCGGCCCGGGATCGTCCGCCATGGCCTCGATCGTCGCAGGCTCCGGAAAGCGCCCGTTCCAGTGCGGCCGACGTGCGAGAAGCAAGCGAGCGGCCAGGGCATCGGTGATTGGCATGCGCTGCGGCGTGACCTGACGGATGAACAGCCCCGTCGCGGTCGAGTCCAGGCCGCCGAAGCAGAAGGCGCGCTGACCGCCGTGGTGCAGTCGCCCCGACGCGACGTGGGTCACCTTCTTGATGTAGCGCTTCACCCCGTCGATCATCGAGGGCTCGATCGGCAACTCGGTCGCCGCCCGCGCGACGCAGATCGCGCCGACAGCGTAGCCCGCGTAGGCCACATCGTCATCCGGATCCAGCCACCGGCTCCAGGGGTACTTCTCGTGGCGCAGTTGATAGAGCAACAGCAGCGCCCGGCCGGCGGCGATCTCGATGTCGGTATCGCGGGTCGTCGCCGCGGCCTCGACCAGCGCCCAGGCCGCGATGGCATGATTGAATAGCTGAATCAACTGCTTCGGTTCGGCGGTTACGCCGTACAGCGACCGCCGGATGCTCGCCTGTTGCTTGAGCGAGTAGACGACCATTCCATTGCCCTTTTGCAGCCGCCGCAGATAGCCGATTGCGCGAGTCAACGATTGACCGACGCGACCGATGCCCGGTCGGGCCCCGCTCTGCAGCAGCGCCAGCACGGTCAGTCCGGTCAAGGCCGGGTCGGCATAGGCCAGCTCGTGACGGATGCCCGGCAGGCCGCCCACGCCTCTGCGGTTGTGTGCCCAGCCGGACCAGCGACCGTCGAACTCCTGATGCCGAACAAGCCAGCGCACGCCACGCGCCACCGTCTCCGTCGGCGGCGCGGCGCGCCCCAGAAACAGCTCCGGCAGGTCAGCCGCCCGCATGCGGGACGGCCGGTTGGTGGCCGCCAGCAAGACACGCCAATCGCGCTCGTCGGTATCGGACGCGCCGCGCAACTCGGCCACCAGCATTCGCACCTCCGGCGACTTGTCGCGCAGCAGCCGAGCCGGCGCCTTGTCGCGCAGCGCGAACGCGGCCTGGCGCCGCACCTGCGGCTGCGGATCGTCGCACAGGCTCAGCAGCGCCGCGGTCCGTCGCGGGTCGCGGCTGGCACCCAGCGCCGCGGCCAGCAGCACCCGCACCTCGAAGTGCTCCGACTTGCCCAGCAACGGGACCAGGCGCAGCAGTCGATCGGCCGGCAGTGCCAGCAACCACTCGCGAATGCGATTGATCAGCCGATCATCCGGCTCGTGGTGCAATGCGTCCAGCAACTGCGAGACCGCAGCGGTGGTCTCTAACTGGCTGAATTGATCGAACGCCTTTTCGCGCACCTTCACGTCCGGGTCGGAGAGCGCGCGCGC
>CAZMLI010000341.1:0-5343 GCA_964566865.1 uncultured Planctomycetota bacterium | reverse complement strand
TGATGATCTTGATCTCGGGGTTGTTGATCGTCGACAGGGCGGCGTGCAGCGAGGTGGACTTGCCGGAGCCGGTGGGGCCGGTGACGAGGATGATCCCGTTGGGCTGGCGGATCAGCTGCTGCCAGGTCTCGTAGGTCGCCGCATCCATGCCCAGCTCTTCCAGGCCGAAGCTCGAGCCGGCCGAGTCCAGCAGGCGCAGCACGGCGTCCTCGCCGGTCAGCGTGGGAATGATCGAAACGCGCACGTCGTACTCGCGGCCTTCGAGCCGCAGCTTGATCCGACCATCCTGGGGCAGCCGTTTCTCGGCGATGTCCAGGTCGGACATGATCTTGATCCGGCTGATGATCGCGGACGCGAAACGCTCGGTGCCGGGTGGGGTCTTCTTCTCTTCCAGCACGCCGTCGATGCGGTAGCGAACGCGCAGCCACTTGTCGAACGGCTCGATGTGCACGTCGCTGGTCCGCTCGCGAATTGCCTGGACCAGGATCTGGTTGACGAACTGGATCAGTCCGCGGTCCTCGGCCAGCTCCAGGTCTTGCCCGGAGCCCGCCAGTTCGTGGAGCTCGAGCACGTCGCCGCGCTCGGCGAGCATCTGATCGATCGCGCCGGCGCCGAGGCCGAACTCGGCCCGCGCCAGCTGCTCGATCGCTGCGGGGGAGGCGATCACCGCCCGGACGTCACAGTCGACGACCAGCCGCAGCTCGTCGAGCACCGACAGGTTGAGCGGGTCGGCCGTGGCAACGATGATCGCGCCGTTTTCTCGTCGCAGGGGCAGGAAGCTGCGACCTGCAAGCATGCGTGGCGGCACCAGCGAGACGACCGACGGATCGATCTTCTCGTTGGCCAGATCCACCACTGGCAGGCTGGTCAGCTCTGCCAGGGTGGACAGCACCACCTCTTCGCAGACGATCCGCGCGCCGATCAACTGCTGACCGAGGCTGGTGGACTGATCCACCTTGCTGTTTGCCTCGGCCAGTTGCTCGACGGTCAGATGGCCGCGCTCCAGGAGTTTTTCGCCCAGTGGCATCGTCAACTCGCGCGCGCTAGTTCAGCACGCCGTGAGAAACGAGCACCGCTTCCTGCGTCGGCGTCAGCAGCTCCGTCAGCCCTTCACGCAGCGAGTCGAGCTTGGTGCGGGAGGCCGTGCGCAGCTTGCGCAGGTGCTCGACCTTCTGCTTGATCGCATCCTCGTCGCCGCCGCCGGTGGCGAGCTTGCGGATCTCGTCGCGCATCGTGCGGGCCTTGCTGGAAGTGGTGGCCTGGTAGCTGATCACCTTCTTGATCAACTCGCTCAGCACGGCCGCTTCCTCGTCCGGCAGCTTCAACGAGCTCATCACCGCAGAGAGACGACGCTGGGTGGTTTGCTCAGGGGTGCGCGCGCGCCGCGGGCTGCGATTGCCGCCCCGGTTTTCGCGGCTTCCGCCGCGCCGGCCCATGCCCATGCGCGACATCCACTGGTTCATCCGCTCGTCGACTTCCTTGTTCAGCGCGTCGAACTTCTTCAGCTGCTCCTCGTCGAGCTGCTTGTTGATCTTGCCGCGCACGTCATCGCGCAGTTTCTCGACCAGCCCGCGCATCTTCGACATGTCGAAGCCGCCACCGCCCTGGCGCATCTTCGAGAACTCCTCGCGACCCTTCTCGGTGGCTTCGGTGATGATCGACTGGATCTTCTTCGCTTGTTCGTCGTTCAGGCCGAGGCGCTTCTTGATCTGGTCGAGGTCGAGGCCCATCATCCGGCCCATGCCGCCGCCGCCGCCGCCACCCCGTCCGCCGCGTCCGCGTCCGCCGCCACCCCGTCGGTTGCGCATCCGGTCGCGCAGCTCCTTGTACTTCTCCTGCTGGTCCGGCGTCAGCAGCTCGCCGATCTCCTTGGCCTGCGCGTCGCGCATCGTGCTCTGCTTCAGCTCGGTGGCCATCAGGATCGCCTTGACTTTTTCGGCCTGGGCATCTGACAGTTCGAGCCTGCTGGTCAGTCGGCGCAGGCTCCAGCGAACTCGCCGCTCGGCTGCTTCTCTGGCGGCGTTGTCTTCTTTCTTGGGCTCATCGGTCTGGGCGAAGCTGTAGCTGGGCATCGCCATCAGCGTCGCGGCCAGGATGATCGTGGTGATCCGTCGCATCGTCAGTTACTCCTGTGTTGTTGTGGGACTGGGCTTGATCGAAGAAATGCAGTCGAGGAGCTCATTCGCCTTCAGTGGCCCGACCAATATCACGGTTCGCTCGCCGAACTTGGTCCTGAGGAAGGTGCGCTGTGCACTCTCTCTGATATGGATAGTCTGGCCGTATTGTCCGGTGACGCTGCGGCTCTGGCTCTTCTTGTACGTATTTCTTCGCTTGGGGTTTGCAAACCCCAGTCGATGGCGATAGTTGCGGCGGCGCGAAGAAATCTTCCAGGTCTGGTAGCAGACGATTCGCGTCAGTCCATCCCAGAAGACCAGCCGCCAGCTCGCCGGGCGCGCAGGTCCCCGGGAGCGCAGCCGATAGACCGCCTCGAGCCGGAACCCGGCAGGCAGCCGGCCGGGGATCAGCGGCGGTGACTTGCCGCGCAGCGCCTCGGCCAGGGCAATCTTCGTGGCCCAGCGGCTGCTGGCCAGCCCAGCCTCGGGCGGGGTGCCCTTGGGCGTGTGGAAGCGGATCGACTGATAGGCCATGCGGAAGGCGACGCTGCCGTCGATCGCGTACTGGACGATCGAGAGCGGCATCTGCTGCTCGCGGTCGACCAGCAGCTCCAGCCAGGGCCGATGGGGGCGCAGCGGTCGGATCGTCAGTTTCGACACCGAGCGTTGCAGGTAGTCCGGGGCCGGTTCGAGCTGTAGGCGGTAGTTGCGAAGCAGCAGGGGCTCGTCCCACAGCCCGTTCCAGACGCGGCGCATCCGGCTCGAGGCCAGGCGTTTCTTGAAGCGCGACAGCCAGAGCTGGACGAGAGGATTGTCCTTGGCCTGACCCTTGAACCAGGGGTGGTCCAGCTCGACCAGATCCAGCCTGGTCCGGTCGGGGTGCCAGTGCTGGATATCCAGCGTCAGGGCGACCATCCGACCGCGGATGCGCATCTGCCAGTCCACCCGGCCCGAGAAGTCGAGGCGCTGGGGGTGGGTGCGGATTGCGCCAAGCAACTGGCGTTGGCGGCTGTCCCGCAGCGTCAGCCAGATGCTGGCCACGGCGCCGCCGAGAAAAAGCATCGTCAAGGCGATGACGCCGAGTAGCTGGCCTCTGCTGCTCCTCGAATGGTGTTGCATGCAGACTGGCGCCTATCCGGCCTAGTAATCCGCGCCCGCGAGCAGGGTCAGCACCCCTGCTTGACCACGGAGTAACCGTAGCTCGGGTTCGGGATCGGGCTCGAGCTGGGCCCTCGGGGCATCCGTACGGGCCTCCGGCGTGTCGGGCGGGCTGCTGACCAGCGGTTGGATCAGGCACCAGAGCAGCACCGCGGCGGCCAGGCCGGTGAAAACGTTGCTCAAGACCGCGAGCTGGCGGCGACGCCGCCCCGCCAGCAAGATGCCCGAGAGGTTCTGCCAGACCGAGGCAGGCGGAGCGTGACGCGGCAGCGCCGAGAGCTGAGCTGCGACTCTTTTCGACTGCGTCAGCAACGATTCGCAGGCGGGACAGCCCTCGGTATCATCGGCCAGCGCGTCTGCAAAGTGTTTGTCACACGACATTTAGGTTGAGCCTCGGCGTCTTTCGAATTTCGGCCAGAACCCTATGACGGAGCAGGGCGCGCAGATGTTCCGTGGTTTCTTGCAATTCCGACCGCCGCCGACGGCGGATGTCAGCGCTGCAGCAGCTCGATCTCGTCGCGCAACTCGGCGTAGGTCTGGAATCGCTGATCCGTGTCGAAGCGCAGGCAGCGGTCGACCAGCGAGATCAGTGGGGCTGAGCTGTCGGGCGCGACCTGGCCGAGCGACGGGACATCCTGGCTGATCTCCTGGATGAACTCTCGCATCGTGCGCGCCAGCTGGGGCGGACGGCCTGAGACGATGCGGAAGATCACACCGCCCAGCCCGAAGATGTCCGAGCGCAGGTCGGCCGAGTTGGCGTCGCTGACCAGCTCGGGCGCCATGTAGCCGGGAGTGCCCAGCCCCGCCCCGTCGGCCGTGATGTCTGACCCGTCGTCCTGCTTGCCCAGTCCGAAGTCGATCAGCTTGACAGCCAGCTCTCCGTCCTGATTGCTGACGAAGATGTTGTTGGGGTTGATGTCCCGGTGGATGATGCCGCGTTCGGCCGCAAAGGACAGACCGTCTACCAGCTGGCTCGCAATCGACAGCGCGATCTCCTCCGTCAGCGTCGTGCGCTGCTTGAGCACGGCGTCCAGCGTTCGACCGTGCAGCAGCTCACAGACCATGTACTGCTGGCCGAGAATCACGCCGTTGCCGTAGATCCGCATGATGCGCGGGTGGTCGAGCTGGCGCAGCAGGGTGATCTCCCGGGCAAAGCGCTCGCTGACTTCCGGCGAGGAGGGAAAGCTGGCGCGAATGATCTTCAGCGCGAACACCTGCTGGTCGGTCTCACGGATCGCCTTGAACACCTCGCCGGTGGATCCCTGCCCGATCGGGTGGGATACGCGGTACCCGTCATAGACCTGATTCTCATGCGGGGAGATCTGGGTGAAGCTACCGGTCGCGTCGACGATGCCGTCGGACTGGAGATGGGGGGCCTGGGCTTCTCCGATCAGCGTGTCCGCCAGGTCCACCTCGCCTGCGCTGGACGGCGCGCCGTACAGCAGCGATCCCTCCTTGTGAATCGAGACGTGCAAGTGGAACGGGCCGATCGTCAGCACGTCGTCGTCGCGCAGCAACGTGGCGCCCTGGATCGGCATGCCGTTGAGGCCGGAGGGGTTGCTTGCCTGGTCGATCAGCTCGACCTGCCCGTTGCGGTTGGTCAGCGTGCAGTGCTTGCGAGAGACATCGCTCTTGGGCAGCCAGACATCGCTCGATTCGCTACGTCCGACCTGCAGCTGCCCATCGTCTTCGACGACATGGCTGAAGATCTTGCCCGTCGCGGGCCCCTTGACGATTTCGAGTCTGATGCAGAGCTTCACTTGCTACACTATAGCAGTCCGACCTTGGAGGGTCCTACCACGAGCGACAGAATCGATACGAAGAATGCCCTGGCCACGCTGAACACTTTGCTTGGCGTCGAGGGCCTCAGCGGCCGCGAAGGCGCTGTGGCAAACGAGATCACCCGCATTCTGCGAGCCGCGGGCCTGCCCAAGCGGGCGATCCGCCACGATCAGGCGCAGAAGAAAATTCCTGGCTACGAGGTCGGAAATCTGCTGGTCAACCTGCCCGGAACGCGAAAAGCCAAGCCCTGGTTGTTCATGACCCACATGGACACCGTGCCGCTGTGCGC
>CAZMLI010000340.1:0-5390 GCA_964566865.1 uncultured Planctomycetota bacterium | reverse complement strand
TTGGCCAAGGAGGCACCGCCCCGTGTCCGCATCAGACATCCGCTTCGACTGTCGCTTCTGCAACAAGGCAGTGACCGTGCCCGCCAAATACGCGGGCCAACGCACCAAGTGTCCGAGTTGCAAGAATCCAGTCGTGGTGCCAGGCAAGCAGAATACCATGGCCGGCGGCTTCACCGACGCGGAGTCCTCCGAGGGGCAACTCAAGCAGGTCTCGCAAAAGTCCATCTCCCGCGGCCGCAGCTCGATCCCACTGGCCAAGATCTTGATGCTTGCAGGACTGCTCGCGGCCGCCTTCTTCGGCTGGAAGTTCTTCAAGGGACAATCGGCCAAGCCGCTGGGCGTGCTGCTCGAGCAGTACGCCGAGGGCAACCTGGCCAACGGACCGTTCATCAAGGACAAGATCAACACGGCGGCCAAGGAGAGCGACGACGGCGCGGAACTGGGCTCGCTGAAGAAGTACGTCGGGCACAAGGATGAGGCTGTGCGCGCATTCATCATGGACTGCATGGGACTGGCCCGGAACAAGCGGGCGTTCGACCCACTGGCCAAGGCACTGAAGAAGGACAAGGCGGCGGTGGTGCGCCGCGCGGCCGCGGTCAGCCTGGGCTCGATCAAGCAGAAGAAGGTGATCAGCCTGTTGATCGCTGCGATGAAGGACGAGAAGGACGGGAAGGTGAAGGGCGGCATCCGCAAGTCGCTGGTCGTGCTGACCGGGCAGAAGCAGTACAAGATCGAGTACAGCGCCTGGAACACCTGGTGGGACGCCAAGCAACGCAAGCAGTTCGTCTTCCCTAAGTGATTCCGTTCTACGAACAATTCCAGTGGCCGGCCGACCCGCTCTTCGGCCGGCTGGCGATTCGCGGCTTCGGTTTGATGGTGGTGCTCGGGATCCTGGTCGGCTATCGGGTCCTGCAGAACCGCGCGCGAATGCGCGAGCTGGATGTCGAAGACGTCTCCGACTTCGTCTTCTTCACAGTCGTGATCGGCTTCCTCGGCGCCCACGTTTTCGACGTGCTGTTCTACTACCCGGAGAAGCTCAGGGCGGACCCCTGGGTGCTGATCAAGTTCTGGGACGGCATCTCCTCCTACGGTGGTTTCATCACCGGGTTGTTCGGCTCCTGGCTGTTCTTCCAGTTGCGCGGCAAGCTCAAGCCCTACCTCTGGGACTTCCTCGACTGCCTCGGTTACGCCTGGCCCTTTGCCTTCTGGATCACCCGCGTGGGCTGCTTTCTGGCGCACGACCACCCGGGAACCCGGACGAAGTTCTTCCTGGCGGTCAATTTCCCGGCCAACTGGGGCGGGATCGGCCAGGGCGGTCCCCGACATGACCTCGGCTTGTACGAAGCGCTCTATGTGCTCCTGGTGATCTGCACCACCTTCTTCGTGCTCAACCGGCGCAAACCGGACCGCTCTCCCGGGTTCTATGTCGGCCTGTTCCTGGTGCTCTACGCCCCCGTGCGCTTCTCGCTGGACTTCCTGCGCGTGGCGGATGCAACCTATGCAGGACTGACGCCGGCACAGTACACCTCGATGCTCGCGCTGGTCTTCGGCAGCTGGATCCTGATCGCGCGGCCCGGAGACAAGCCTCGTCCAGTCGAACCCCAACCGGAGCCCGCTGACAAGCCGAAGCCCGCCAAGAAGAACAAGAAGAACAAGAAAAAGAAGAAGAAGAAATGAGACCGTCGTTCAAGGTCGCGGTGCTGCAGGTCGACGCCACACCCGATATCGAGGCCAACCTGTCGACGGCGGCCGCCCTGGTGCAGCAGGCGGCGGAGGGCGGCGCGGAGCTGGTCATCCTGCCCGAGCGCTTCCACCACTATGGTGCCAGCGACACCCTGCACCTGGAGCCGGAAGACGGACGGGCGATGACCTGGCTCTCGAAGCTGGCCGCACAATTCAAGATCCATCTCGGCGGCGGCATCCTGCTCGAGGGTCCCGGCGAGAAGGGGCGCAACTGCCTGGCCCTGTTCGCTCCGGACGGCGCCCGGCTGGCCCTCTACACCAAGATCCATCTATTTCGCCTGGCCGAGCTCGGCATCGACGAGTCGGTGGGCCTGGACGGCGGCACGCAGCCGATGGTGGTGGAAACCGAACTCGGCCGGATCGGGCTGACGATCTGCTATGACCTGCGCTTTCCCGAACTGTACCGCGAACTGCGCGCGGCCGGGGCGGAGCTGGTCTTGATTCCCAGCGCCTTCACCGTGCCGACGGGGCGCGCACACTGGTCCGCCCTGCTGCGCGCACGGGCGATCGAAAACCAGTTCTACGTCGTCGCCCCGGATCAGTTCGGCGATCACGCCGGCGCCGCCTCGCCGAGCTACGGCCACAGCCAGATCTTCGATCCCTGGGGCGAGCTGGTCGCGGAGCTGGACGACGGCGGCCCCGGAATCGCGCTGGCCGAGCTCTCCGCCTCCCGACTGGAAGAAGTACGGCGGCGGCTGCCCTGCTGGGATCACCGCGTCAGCTGGTAACGAGCTGACCGGACTGGCAATTCAGTTGCCGGCCGCGGGCCACAAAGATGGAACTAACCGGGCCGCTCGGGCGTATGTGCTATAGTCACATAAGGAGACGCCGCATGAGCAACCGGATCTGGTGGATCGCAGTAACCCTGGCCCTTCTGACGTTACCTCAGCTGGACAAGGCACTTGGCTGAATCAGAATGCCGCCCCCACCAGAGTCTCTGGTGACCGCCA
The DNA here is from genome assembly GCA_964566865.1 of uncultured Planctomycetota bacterium. Lineage (GTDB taxonomy): Bacteria > Planctomycetota > JACQVV01 > JACQVV01 > CAZANL01 > CAZMLI01. The sequence goes on along the minus strand of CAZMLI010000340.1, from coordinate 2,697 downwards.
AGCTGGTCTCACAGTCGTCCGGCTCGCTCACATTTTCCGTGCAAATGGTCCGAGGTGACGGACGCAATCTCTCCAGATCGTGGGTCGAATTCAAGCAGGCAAAGATCGGCCTCGGCGCCTCGCTACCCCGCCGGATCACGCTCAAGACCAAGACGCCCCGCAAGCTGCTGACCGGCAATCGCTACGGCTTTTACATTTCGATGCGCCTCAAGGCCAGCTCGCCGAGGACCTTTGAGTGGTACCGCCCGCAGCCCAAGAGCCTGACCAAGCTAGGACAGTTCCGCGGCCCGCGGGTGGACCAGGCGCAGCTCGAGACACAGATCTCCCGACTGGCCTCACGATCCTTCGCCAAGCGTGAGCGAGCCTCGGCCGCTCTCGTTCGATGCGGTCCAAGCGCACTGGCTATTCTACTTAAAGCCAAGACTCACAAGGATCTAGAAGTTCGCTCTCGCGCCCGCCGGCTGCTCGCTCGACTGCGCACACGCCAGGGCATCGACATCGAAGCCATGGTCCGGCGGCAGTCGCTCCAGCCCTAGCAGCCTGCTAGATCGAGCCGGAGCTACCGCCGGGAACCGCCCAGTGGTCTTCGGCGGAATCCTCGGGATTCTCAGCCGAAGACAGCTCGAACCGCATTGGCTCGTCGCCGAGTTGATCGAGATCCAGCCGCAGGAAAGCCTCGATCATCTCCGGGTCCCACTGCTGCCCGGAGCCGGCCTTGAGCCGTCGAATACACTCGTCGCGGGGCAAACCGGGTCGGTAGCTGCGGTCGGAGCTCATCGCATCGAATGCATCGGCCACGGCCAGCACCCGTGCGGTCCAGGGGATGTTGACGCCCATCAGCCCGTCCGGATAGCCCGAGCCGTCTAACGCCTCATGGTGATGGCGCACGCCATCGATCACCGAACGGTCGTCGATCAGCGGCGCGAGAATCTCGTAGCCGATCACCGGGTGCTGCTTGACGTGGTCGAACTCCTCCTCGGTCAAGGGTCCGGGCTTGTTGAGCACGGCGTCGCGCACGCCGACCTTGCCCAGATCGTGCAACAGGCCGGAGGTCGTCACGAGCTTGGCCTGCTCCGTCGAGCAGCCCAGCTCGAGCGCCAGAGCGGTCGCGTAGCGCGCCACGTTCTCCGAATGGTTGCGCGTGTAGCGATCCTTGAACTCGAGCGTCCGGACCAGGCACTGCATGACGGTCGAGACCAGCCCGCGGTAGGCCGCCGTGCGCTCCGCGACCAGCTCTTCCAGATGATCGCGATACTGTAACGCCTCTCGCTGGAGCTGTTGCTTGTCGACGATCTTCTGGATCGAGAGCAAGATCTCGTCGATGTCGAACGGCTTGCGGATGTAGTCATGCGCCCCAAGTCGCAAGGCGGCGATCGCCGTATCGACGTCCGCGTTACCACTCATCATGATCACGTCCTGCTTGCGTACGTCGATCTCAGCCAGCAGGTCCATGCCCGAGAAACTCGGCATCTGGATATCGCTGATGACGATATCGAAAACGCGCTCTCCCATCTTGTCGAGCGCATCCCTGCCGTCGGTGGCAAACTCGAGATCGTAATCGTTTTCCAGCAGGTCGACCATGAACAGACATATCTGTTCCTCGTCATCCACGATCAGAATCGCGGTCTTATGCTCGCTCTCGGCTAAGGGGGGCGTTTCGGATTGCATTATGCTGAAAACCGATGCGAGCATTATGCGGGACCCGCGTGGCGAGTCAAGGTTGCTCCGAATGGCGACTGGCGAACTGCACCCCCCTGTCAAAGGTGCAGCCGCCGCCTCCGCCTAGTCAATCCCGACGGTTCACGGAATATCAAGCACGCTCAAACGGCGCTTTCCCGCTTCATGATGCAGTGTAACTTGCGCAGAACTTCATTTTCGATCTGTCGTACACGCTCACGCGTCAAGTTCACCTTCTCGCCGATTTGTTTCAAGGTCATCGGCGCATTGTTATCGAGTCCATAGCGCATACGCAGGATTTTGGCTTCACGCTCACCTATGTTGTTCGCGAGAAGATCCCGGACCTGCTGCCGGTCGCACTCCTGGAGAAGTACTTCCTCCGGTCGCGGAGAATTCGGATCCTCTAACGGATCGCTGTTCTCCCGAATCATGTCCAGACTGATACGGTTTCCCGTCTTCGATGCAAGCATGGCCCGCTTGATGATCCCGATAGACTCCTTCGGGATCGCCAATGCTTCGGCGACCTCTTCCATCGTCGGCTGGCGACCCAGACGACCCGAAAGCTCCACCGTTGCATTCTTCCATTTGCAGATCAGCTCCACCATGTAGGACGGAATACGCACTGTCTTCGAGGTGTTGACCACGCCACGCCGGACGGACTGCTTGATCCACCACGTGGCATAAGTCGAGAAACGACAACCCCTTTCGGGATCGAACCGCTCCACCGCCTTGAGTAATCCCAGGTTGCCTTCCTCGATCAGATCGAGCAACGACAACCCACGATTGACATGATCCTTCGCAATACTGACTACCAATCTTAGATTCGCCAAAATCATATGATCCCGAGCTTCTTTATTCCCTTTCTGGATCTTGCGGGCCAGAACCTTCTCCTCCTCAGCCGTCAAGAGCGCTTTCCTGTTGATGTCCCGTAGATATGCTTCGAGAGCAGTGTCCCTGGCCATCATGACTCCCTTCGGGCTTTGGAATCAGCTCGGGGGCCAACTCCGGTTTTCGTTGCTT
>CAZMLI010000339.1:0-5396 GCA_964566865.1 uncultured Planctomycetota bacterium | reverse complement strand
GTCGCATCAGGCGCTTCCCTGCTTGTAGTTGTCCAGCTCGGTCATCCAGTGCGCGGCCTGTCGCATGTAGTCGGCGCGCAGCGCGTCGTAGTCCTCCTGCGACAGCTTGCCCAGCTCACGCTCGCCCTGCAGATCGCGCAGCGCATGCAGCGCGGCATCTCGCTGCTGCCGCAGCTCCAGGTAGTCCAGCGCGACGTAGGCCGCCTCGGGCTCGCCCCAGCCGACGGCAGCCGCGCGGATCAGCGGATACAGCACGTAGCTGCTCGCGACCCCCACCACCAGGACCCAGAGCAACGGGTTCATGCCGGTATTCTCAGCTCTTCGCGCGTCAGCTCGAGCTTGCGGCCCGCCTTGGCCTTCGCCTTGCCAGGCCAGCCGGCGAACGTCCCGCCAGCCATCATCACCAGCACGCCGAGCCAGACGAAGCAGATCCAGGGATTATAAAAGGTGAGGAAGGTGGTCCCGTCCCGGCTCCGCCCCACCGGTACGACGTACAGGTCGGCCTGGATCATCGAGAGCAAGGCCACCTCGCTGGTCGCCTGTTCGGATGCGCTGAACATTCGGTTTTCGGGCCTGAGCAAGGCGACCTTCTTGCCGTCTCGCGTGACCTCCAGGTGGTCGATCACGGCGCTATACTCCGGCCGCTGGATTTCCTGTTTCCTCTTGTAGGTCAGCGTGTAACCCGCGATCTCGTACGACTCCCCGATCTTGACCGTCTTCTCCAGGCGGATGCCGAAGGTCGAGAAGAAGACGACGCTCAAGAAGAACATCACCAGCCCGAGGTGCACGGTGTAGCCACCGAAGCGCCGCCGGTTGCTGATAAAAAGCGCCAGGCAGGCCATCGGCCAGAACAGCTGCTTGCGGCTGCGTTGCAGCCGGGCGCCGCGATAGACCTCGAGCGCGAGGCAACTGACGACGAACCCGCCGACCGCAAAGAGCGCGATCGTGCCGTAGGCCGCGAGCACCTGGCTCTGAAACCAGATGAAGACGTCGCCGCCTTCGGCCAGCGGTCCCGGCACGAGCTTGACCGTCGTCTGCCCCCAGAGCAGGTAGGCCAGCATGCCCAGGCCGCCGAGCAAGCCACCGATGGCGGGCAGGGTGAAGTTGCGCAGCAGGTTGGCCCGCGTCGCTTTGCGCCAGGCGACCAGCGGCCCGTAGCCGGTGAGGAACAGCAGCAGCAGCAATTGCGGCAGGCAAAGCACGTTGAAGTAGGCCGGCCCGACGGAGCGTTTGCTGCCGGACCACCACTCGGTGATGGCGGGTAGCAGCGTGCCGATCATGATCGTCAGCGTCAGCGTCAGCAATACCACGTTGGCCGCCAGGAAGGCGAACTCGCGCGAGAGAAACGACTCCAGCTTGTTCTCACTCTTGAGATGCTTGTGGCGCCAGATGATCAGCAGCAGCCCGACGACGAGGATCAGTCCCATGAACCAGAGGAAGGCGTCGCTGATCTCCTTGTTCTGGGCGAAGGTGTGGACCGACTGCAGCAGGCCGCTGCGCGTCAGAAAGGTGCCGAAGATGGTCATCAGGAAGGTCAGGATGACCAGCACCATGTTCCAGACTTTCAGCATCCCGCGATGCTCCTGGATCATCACCGAGTGCAGGAAGGCGGTCATCACCAGGAAGGGCAGAAACGAGGCGTTCTCGACCGGATCCCAGGCCCAGATCCCGCCCCAGCCCAGCTCGACATAGGCCCAGCGGCTGCCGAGGGTGATGCCGAAGCCCAGCACGGCCCAACCCATGATCGTCCAGCGCCGGCAGAGCTTGATCCAGCCACTGCCCAGATCGCCGGAGATCAGCGCGCCCATCGCGAAGGCGAACGGAATCGACATGCTGACGAAACCGATGTAGAGCATCGGCGGGTGGATCGCCATCATTGCGTTCTGCAGCAGTGGGTTGAGACCGCGCCCGTCCATCATTGGCTGGGCCAGCTTCTGGAACGGCTGCGTGCCGGTGACCGCCACCACCATGTAGAGGAAGAAACTCTGCACGGCCAGCAGCGTGCCGGCGGTGCCGGCATAGAAGCTGGTCTGCTTGCTGGTATCCCGGCCGAGAAAGGCCAGCACGCTGAACAGCGTCAGCAGGAACAGCCAGAACAGCAGCGAGCCGGACATGCCGCCCCAGAGCGCTGCGATCTTGTAGAACGAGCTCATGTCGCGAGAAGAATGGCGCGCAACATACTCGAGCTGGATCGGCACGCCCTTGGGCTGCAGAAAAGCCATCACCAGCGCCAGCGTGGACAGCGACACCAGCATGAAGACCACATGCAGCGCGCGCAGGGTGGCCTGGAAAAATGGCTGACGTCGCGTGACGACCGCGACCACCGCGAAGAGGATTCCGCAGAGGCAGACAACCCCCGCCATCTGTAGTGCAAACTCGCCGAACTCAATCATCAGCGGTTACGGGCGGTAGTCGGACTTGCCGCCGGACTTTGACTTGCCGGCTGGCTTGCCATCGTGCTCGGGAGCCTTCTCACCGGCTTCGAGCTTTTCCTTGTAACGCGAGGGGCACTTGGCCAGCAGCGTCTCGGCTCGCAACAGGTTTTTCACACGGTCGTAGCCGCCCTCGAGGATCACGGTGCCGCCGTCCTTGAACGCGTCCGGCTTGGGGCCGCGATGCCAGACCTTGCAAAGCGCACCCTGCTCGCCCTTCATCTCGAACTCGAGCACCGACTGACCGTCCTTGTCGGTGCTGACCTTGCTCGTTCCGGCCACGATCGTGCCGACCGTCTTGACGCGCAGATTTCGATACCTTGCGGGATCTGCCTGCAGTTGTTTGACCGTGACGTATTCCATGGCCGAACCCTGAATTGCAGCGGCGATCCCGCCGGCGAGGCCGACGGCGACGATGACGCCACAGATCCAGAAACGGTTGATATGCATGATGGGACTCTCCGGCGTGTCGCTTGAGCAGTCGTGAGGATCAATTCTATCAGCCGTGGGACGATTTACCACTACCGGCGATAGAGCACCAGCAGCAAGCCCACGCCAATCGCCCCCACCACGACGTTGCCCATCCACATGCCGATGCCCGGATGCAGCGCGCCCGATTCCCCCATCGCCTCTCCAGCCATCATCAGCGGGTAATACAGCCCGACGACCGGGATCGCCGCGATCGCGAATGAGACCAGCTTGTTGGAGTGACGCACCAGAATACCCAGCGGAATGCCGAGCAATGAGACCACCAGGCAGGCCAGGGAGAGGGCAAAGCGCCCCTGCAGGTTGGTCCGGTACTGCCGGTGGCCCCGACCGAACACCTTGATCACCAGCAGCCGGTCGCCGATGCGATGCCCGCACCAGTCGATGCGCTTCTTGACCTCCTCCACCTGCGGCCCCTTCGCCTGCGCCAGCCTGGCTTGCGCCAGCTTCAGCTCATTCTCGTAGTGCGGTATCTCGGACCGCGCCTTCGCCACCCTCTTGCCATGGGATATGATGCCCGCTCGTAACTCGAGCAGAGTCCGGCCCTTCGGGTTCTCGACCGGGCGGTCCCTCGTCTTCGAGGGGATCTGCAGGTCGACCGTATAGCTGTCGAACCCGATCCACCGCGCCTGCTGAGTCTCGGCGCCGGTTTTCCTGCGGATCATCATCGCCGTCGACATCTTCTTGCGCGAGCCCGCAGCGAACTTGACCGCATCCGTCTTGTAGCGGATGTGCGAAATGCTGCCATAGGAGAGCACCAGCTCGGCGCGCAGGTTCTTCTCGTCGAGCCGCAACTCCCCTTCCTTGGCCATGATCTCCTGCGTCAGCTGGTTCTTGCTGATGCGGTGGATCACCAGATTCTGGAATCGATTGTTCTGGTAACCGCTGAAGTAGATCCGGTAGCCCGGGAAGTAGGGAATCGTGCCGGGCTCCGTGCCGACGAGCGTCGTGAAGAACAGCTTGATGGCGCGGCTGGCCAGCTTACGCTTCGCGTTGTAGGCTCGCGGCACGACATCGGCGGCCATGTAGAAGGCGAAGCCGGAGAACAGCAGCGCCGCCACGCAGACCGGCCAGATGATGTGGTGCAGATGCACGCCGCCAGCCCGCATCGCGGTGAGCTCGTTGTCGTGGGCGATCCGGCTGAAGGTCAGGGTGCAGCCGACCAGCACGGAGAAGGGAAAGGTGAAGGTGAAGGCGCTGAGAAACATGTGCGGCAGCACCAGCAGCAGGAACGCCGGTTCGAGCACCGCGAACTTGCGCACGATCTGCAGCATGGTCCCCATGAAGAAGACCAGCGTCAGCACGACCAGCGCCAGCAAGAAGGTCTTGAGGAATTCGAACAGCACGTATCTTTGGAGGATCGTCATCTTCAGCTGTATCAAGTCAACCGCCCGATCATCCGGAGTCAAACGAATTTGATCCGCTCTCTCGACGACTTCCTGGCCTACGCCGCCCGCACGACCAACTACGAGCGCCAGCTTTTCTACCGGGCGGACCGGCAGACCTTCGACCTGGACCAGCTCGCCCTGCTGGCGAACGCGCTGGAAAATCCGCACCGGGCGCTGCCAACGGTCCACGTGGCGGGCTCGAAGGGCAAGGGCTCGGTGGTGCGAACCCTCGAGGCGCTGCTCCAGGCGCACGGCGTTGCGACCGGGGCATTCCTCTCCCCGCACCTGACCAGCCTGCTCGAGCGCGTGCGGATCGACGGCCAGACCGTCGACGAGGCGCCGTTCTGCCAGGCGGCCGATCGGCTGGCGCGGACCTGCGCCGAGACCGGACACCAGCCGACCTTCTTCGAGATCGTCTTCTTGCTCGCGGCGCTCTGTCAGCGGGACGCGGGCGTGAAGGTCGGACTGTACGAGGTGGGTCTCGGCGGACGGCTCGACGCCACCAACCTGGTCCTGCCCGAGGTCTGTGTGATCAGCGCGATCGACCTGGAGCACACCGCGCAACTGGGCAACGACCTGGCCAGCATTGCCCGCGAGAAAGCCGGCATTCTCAAGCCTGGCATCCCCGCGGTACTGGGGCCCGCGAGCGATGAGGCGACCCGGGCGATCCTTCAGGTCGCCGCCGACTGCGACGCGCCGACCCGACTGCTGGGACGGGACTTTCAGCTGACGCGCCAGCCCGTGGCCGGCGCCTTCGAGCGCTTCGACTTCGACAGCGGCCAGCTCAGCGGCCATTACCGCAGCGCTGCGCTCGGCGCACACCAGACCCAGAACGCCGCGCTCGCGCTGGCGGCGCTGGAGCTGCTGGCCGATGGCGGCCTGCTGCAAGCCGATCCGGCGATCGCGGCGCAGGCCCTGGCCGGCCTTCAGCTTCCCGCATGTCTCGAGCTATTCGGCACCCCTGCGCGACTGGTGCTCGACGCCGCCCACACCCCGCGGGCCGGCCAGGCGCTCGCGCGCACCCTGGCCGAACACTTTCCCGGCGCGCCGCTGCATCTGGTCGTCGCGTTCCTTCAGGGCAAGTCCGTCC
>CAZMLI010000338.1:0-5411 GCA_964566865.1 uncultured Planctomycetota bacterium | reverse complement strand
CACTGCGTTTCCGGTGAGAGGCGAGAGGAAGGTTGGATCGCCGCCTCGGCTCGGCAGGAGCCTCGCCCTCCCTTTGACTGTCGCGCCAGTGGTTCAGAGAGGCTGGTTGACGCCCCGCTCTTCCGGTCAGTCGCGTTGGGAGGCTTCGTAGGCTGCGAGGAACTCCGGGTCGCGCTGGCGTAGTTCCTCGGTGTCGATGCGGCCGCTGCGGGTCATCACGGTGTAGGTGAAGGGCACCGGGTCCAGGTGCAGGTATTTGCGCGCCTCTTCGAACCAGATCATGCTGGTGTAGGCGGCCGCTTGTAGACGCTCGACGCGCGGGCGGCGCTCGGCCTCGAACTGCGCCAGCGCGGTCGGCACGTCATCGTTGCCTTTGAAGCTGTCGGCCAGCGCGATCGCGCTTTCCAGCGCCAGCTTGGTGCCGGAACCGATCGAGAAGTGGGCGGTGTGCTGGGCGTCGCCGAGCAGCACGACGTTGTCATGCGACCAGCGCTGGTTGGTCACCAGCAGGAAGTTGAACCAGGTCGAACGATTGGTCAGCAGCGGGTTGCCGCTCAGGTCGTCGGCGAACACCTGCTGCAGGTAGTCGCGTGTCGCCGCCTCGGACATGCCGTCGAAGCCGGCCGCCGCGTAGGTCTCTGCGTCGACCTCGACGACGAAGGTGCTGGTCGTGGCGTCGAAGCGGTAGGAGTGGGCCATGAACAGACCGCGCTCGTTTTCGCGGTAGGTCAGGGTCAAGCCGTCGAACAGGTGCTTGGTGCCATACCAGACATAATAATTGGGACGGTTGTCGAGCTGCGGACCGAAGTGATCGGCGTCGGTCCGGCGCACCGTGCTCATCACCCCGTCGGCCCCCACCAGCAGGTCTGCGTCGCGCAGCGGTTCCAGGTCGGAGATCTCGCTGCGGAAGTGCATCTTCACCCCCAGCTCGGAACAGTGCCGCTGCAGCAGCTCGAGCAAGCCGATGCGCGAGATGCCCGCGAAGGAGTTGCCCCCGACACGAACCGTCTGCCCGCGATGCACCACCACCAGATCCTGCCAGGTCTCGAAGCGCTGCGCGATGTCGGCGTGGGTCGGCGCATCCGTCTGGGCCAGAAAATCCATCGTCCGGCCGGAAAAGACCACGCCCCAGCCGAAGGTGTCGTCGGGCGCGTTGCGCTCGTAAAGCTCGATCTCGTGCGACGGGTCGTGCCGCTTCATCAGGATCGCGAAATAGAGCCCGGCCGGTCCGCCGCCGACGATGACGATCTTCATCGGTTCACCGGTAGGCCGCTATCCCGGTGATGTGCTCGCCCAGGACGAGGGTGTGAATGTTATGCGTGCCTTCGTAGGTCTTGACCGTCTCCAGGTTGCACATGTGCCGCATCGTCTGGTACTCGTCGATGATGCCGTTGCCGCCGAGCAGGTCGCGCGCCTCGCGGGCGATGTTCAGCGCCATCTCCACGTTGTTGCGCTTGGCCATCGAGACATGGTAGTGCTTCGCCTTGCCCGCCTCCTTCATCCGACCCAGCCGCCAGGCGACCAGCTGCGACTTGGTGATCTCGGTCAGCATGTCGGCCAGCTTGGCCTGCACCAGCTGGAACGAGCCGATCGGCTTGTCGAACTGGATGCGCGTCTTTGAATACTGGACCACCTCGTCGAAGCAGGCCATCGCGGCGCCGGTCGCGCCCCAGCCGATCCCGTAGCGCGCCTGCGTCAGGCAGCCCAGCGGGCCCTTCAGACCTTGCGCGCCAGGCAGCATGTTCTCCAGCGGCACGCGGCAGTCGTCGAGAATCAGCTCCGAGGTGTCGGATGCGCGCAGGCTGAACTTGCCCTTGGTCTGCTGCGTGCTGAATCCCGGCGTGCCCTTCTCCACCAGGAAACCGCGGATGCCCTCATCGGTGCGCGCCCAGACGATCGCGACATCAGCCATCGTGCCGTTGGTGATCCACATCTTGGCGCCGTTGATCACCCACTCGTTGCCTTCTTTCACCGCGCGCGTGATCATGCCCGCCGGATTCGAGCCGAAGTCCGGCTCGGTCAGACCGAAACAACCGATCGCCTCGCCGGTGGCCATCGGCGGCAACCAGCGCTCCTTCTGCGCCTCGCTGCCGTAGGCGTAGATCGGCCACATGACCAGCGCGCCCTGCACCGAGACGAAGCTGCGCACGCCGGAATCGCCGCGCTCGAGCTCCTGCATCGCCAGGCCGTAGGCCACCGGCCCGAGCCCCGCGCAGCCATAGCCTTCCAGGTTGGCGCCGAGCAGGCCCATCTCGGCGATCGGCTTGATCACCTGCGTTGGAAAGATGCCGTCGCGCGTCGCTTGCACGATGCATGGCATCACTTCACGGGTGACGAGTTCGCGCACGCTATCGCGAATCATCTTCTCCTCATCGCTGAGCAGATCGTCCAGTTCGTAGAAATCCCAGCCCTTGAATTCAGCTGTCATGACGCCCTCCGGGAGGCGAGTATTGTCGATTTGATACAAATACTAAGGGCGGCATTCTCTCGTGAATTGCATTTACCGACCACGGGGCATTAAATATCATGGATGGTCAGAGATGCTCGCCTCATATGAGAAGCAGTTAGCACAGATCGCGGTTCGCCTGGGGTTCGTCACCAAGGAGTCCCTGGCGCCGTTCATGGTCGCCTCCAGCGGGGTCTCGTTGAGTCGCCGGCTGGTCGAGCAGAAGAAACTGACCGTCGAGCAGCGCGACGAGGTCTATCAGGCGATCCGCCTGAGTCGGTTGGAGCGGGATCCCCATGCGGATCACAAGGGCAAGGACAAGAAACTGGCCCAGCTCGCGATCCAGCAAGAGCTGCTCTCCAAGACGGAGATGACGCAGGGTCGGACCCACTACGACGACCTGCTGAAGGGCGGCGGCTACAAGCCGCTGCTGGAGGTGCTGGTCGAGTCCGGCCGACTGGATAAGAGCGGCGCCAGACGGCTGGACATACTGCACGCGGAGGAGATCTACAGCTGTCCCTGGTGCGGGGCTCAGATCGCGCGCGCGGCGGTGCAGCCCGGGCGAGACTGCAGCCACTGCGGCGCCCCATTCGGCGCGGCGGAAGTCGGCACGGTGATGGCGCCGACCTACGACCCCGATCAAACCGACGAGATCCCGCCCGAGGATGTGGCCGCCATCTCGGACAATCAGTTCATCGGCCAGAAGCTGGGATATGTGCAGATCACCGGTGAGCTGGGCTATGGCGCGATGGGCGTGGTCTACCTGGGCCGCCATCTGGGACTCGACATCGACGTCGCGGTGAAGATTCTGCCCCACAGCCTGTCGGTCAACGAGCTGACGCGCCAGCGCTTCCTGCGCGAAGCCCAGGCCGCCGCCAAGCTCTCGCACCCCAACGTCGTCCGCGTGATGGATGTGCGCAAGGAAGGCATGACCTACTTCCTGGTGATGGAGTTCGTCGAGGGCGGCTCGGTCCAGGAACTGCTGGACCGCGAGGCGCCGCTGGAAATCAGCGAGGCGCTGCGCATTGCCCAGGAATCGGCGGCCGGCGTACAGGCCGCGCACAAGGCCGGCCTGGTCCATCGCGACATCAAGCCGGCCAACCTGCTGTTGACGCCGCAGGGTCAGGTCAAGGTGGCGGACTTCGGGCTGGCCCGCGGCGACGACTCGGATCTCTCGACGGCGGGTCAACTGCTCGGCACGCCCGGGTTCATGCCGCCGGAACAGGTCCACGGCCAGACGCTGGACGGCCGCGCCGACATTCATGCGCTGGGCATCACGCTCTATGTGATGCTGACCGGCGAGTTGCCCTACAAGGCCAATACCGCGATGGCCACGGTGATGCGCTCGCTGAACAACCCGCTGCCATCCCCGCGTGAGAGCAATGCGACGGTCCCGCCGGACCTCGACGCGCTGGTCCAGGCCATGTGCGCCAAGCAGGCCGACGACCGGCCGAACTCGATGGAGGAGGTCAGCGCGATGATCCGTTCGCTGCTCGCTGCCGAGAAGCAGCCAGCGGCCCCGCCTGCTCCAGCACGACGACCGGATACGCGCAGCTCGTCCGACCGCCTGGTCCAGCCCGCGCGCACCCGGCGTCCGAGTTCCTCAGGCCCGCGGCGCCAGGGCAGCGGTCGGCAGCGCAGCAACAAACGCAAGCAGAACCACACCCCACTACTGGTGGCCTGCGGGGCGCTGGTCAGCACCGTGGTCCTGGTGCTGATCGTGCTCAGTCAGGTTGGCGGGGATTCGGAGGAGTTACAGGATACGCGCGCCAGCAAGAAGTCGAAAAGCGAGGCCAGGCCGACGCCGAAGCGGCAGCCCAAAAAGACGCCCCCGGCAAAGAAGAAGGTCGCGAAGAAACCGGTGGAGCCAAAGATCTCGCCCGAGGAGGCGGAAGCCCGCTATCAGGCGCTGCTGGCCACGCTGCAAGGGACCGGCGACCTGGTCCAGCAGATATCGCTGATCGAGGCCTACCTGGCCCAGTCGCCTTCCAGAGCTTACCGGAACAAGCTGGAGACGCTGGCGCAGTCACTGCGGGCGCAACTGAGGTTCGATCGGTCAGCCAGCCGGATCAAGGTCCTCTTCAACGAGGGCAGTCTGGAGCAGGCGGAGAAACTGACGGCCGCCCTGCAACCCGGAGAAGATCAGACCCGCAAGAGCCGGCAGCAGACCTGGCGCGAGCGGATCTCCAAGGCGCGCCAGGCGCCCGCGCTGGTCAAGCAGGGCATGGCCCATGCCGACAAGCTGGAGTTCAGCGCAGCTATCGCGGCCTACAGCAAGGCGATCCAGCTGTCCCCCGGCCTGGCGATCGCCTACATCAAGCGCGGCCGGGCGCAGCTTCGGCTACTCAACCTGACAGAGGCGCGCAAGGACTTCCTGCGCGCAATCGCCCGCTCTCCCGAGCTGGCCGAGGCGCACGTTTATCTGGGCGTCACGCTGGTCCGGGGGGACCAGTTCAACTCGGCGGTGACCCGCCTGACGCGTGGCATCGAACTCAAACCCCGCAGCAAGATCGATCGCCTGCAGGCCTACACCCACCGCGCCGTGGCTCAGAACGAGCTGGGCAAGATCACCGAAGCGCTCGAGGACTTCGAGCGCGCGATGATGACACAGCCCTTCAGCCCGCTGCCCTACCTGCATCGTGGCCAGATGCACCTGGCCCGCAAAAACTGGCCGGGTGCGATCAGCGACTATCAACGCGTGGTCGAGGTCCAGCCCAAGGACTGGCAAGGCTGGCTCGGCCTGGGCCAGGCGCTCGCGGGCAAGGGCGAGACCAAGCTGGCGCTGAAGAATCTGGCCAAGGCCCACAAGCTCGCACCGGCCAGCGAGCGGCCCAAGCTGCAGCAGCTGATCTATGCGGTCAAGCAGGGCAGGGACTAGGCTCTCGACCCGCACGAAGCACCTGGTACGTTGACGTCGACCCGCACAAAGCACGCAGCACCAGGTACCTCGACGTCGACCCGCACG
>CAZMLI010000337.1:0-5450 GCA_964566865.1 uncultured Planctomycetota bacterium | reverse complement strand
CGCGCGATCCTCCAGCTCTCCGACACGCTGCGCGAGGTGGTCGTGCTGCGTTATGTCGAGGGCAGCTCTTACCAGGAAATCGCGGCGCTGCTGCAGATCCCGATCGGTACCGTCAAGTCACGGATCTATCGCGCGCACGAAGCGCTGGTCGGGTACCTCTAGTTACGACTTGAGGTAGGGCAGGATCGTCTCGCGATTGTGCTGCACCTTGAAGGCCCAGATCTGGCGATCCAGCCAGTAGTGCACCCAGCCCACGCCGAGGACCACGCCGAAGGCCGCTCGGCCCAGGGCCGAGTCCAGCTTGAGGCCGGTGAAGCGAAACGCGCCGAGCAACAGCCCGAACGCGACGGCGGCCAGCAGCATGCGCGGCAGCCGAGCCAGCCAGGGGGCGACGCGTTGATCGCGGTGCTCGGGTGCGTTGTACTTGTTGCTTCCGTGCAGGTAGACGATGCCGTAGTACTGCAGCCAGTGCTGCGTCAGCGAGATGATGATCACCGTGCGCAGCGCCTCGAGCGCGGCGCCCTTGCCCGGCGCGACCGGCACGTAGAGGATCGGGGTGTACATCGCGACCGAGGTCAGCCAGAACCAGATGTGCGCGCTGCGGGGCGCGGCGGCTTGCCGGGCTTGCCAGATCATCCGCAGCAGGACCGCGAGACAGAACAGGCCGACCGCCGCCAGAATGCCCAGCGACAGCTGATCATAGCCTGATGTCTGCGCGAGGCTGAAACCCAGCAGCTCGTCGACCAGCCGCAGCCGGAACAGTCCGTGCGCGACCAGCGCGCTGCAGGCCAGATACACCGCCGCATTCTCCAGCCGCTGATTGCGCGGACTGAAGGCGCCGCTGCGATGGCGATACAGGCCGCAGATCCCGGTCGACTGCTTGGTGCAGTGGTGCTGCGTCAGGATGTAATCGATTGCGAAGAAGAGCCACGGGATCACCACGTAGCCAGCGATCACCGTCGCGGCGAACAGCGCCGGCATGACGTAGTAGCGCCCCTTGTGTTCACGATAGTAGGGCGCGTGCTCGGCGTCGAAATAGAAGCTGAAGGTCAGGCTGTAATGGCCGTAGGCCAGCACGATGAAGAAGGCGGCCGAGACGGCGTACCAGAGCTCGGGAAAGCTGCGCACGAACAGGTAGTAGGCCAACCCCAGGCCGATCGGGGCCAGGAAGAAGGCCAGGTCGAAGATCGGCGAGCGGAGCCACAACCCGGGCTGGGTGCGCGTCGGCGAGGGGGAGACCGCGACGCTCATGGTTTTTCTGCGATGACCTGCATGAATCCGGTGTGGCCCGACAACGACAGGCAGAGTTCCAGCGGCAGGAAGAAGGCGACCATGATCGGGTTGTTATAGCTGAACAGCTTGGCGCTGCGACCCAATCCCAGATCCTGCAGCAGATATTGCAGGCTCCAGGCGTGACCGCCCGGGCGAACCTTGGCGGTGAAGTTGCCTTTGAGGCGCAGTCCTGCCGCCTCGATCATCCGTGTCAGGCTCTCGCGGCTGAAGTGGTGCAGATGGCGCGGCATGTGCCAGCCCCACCAGCAGCGACCGAACAGCCGTCGCTCGGGCGCATCCAGGTCGGGTTGCTCGGTGTCGAGAATGCCACCCGGGCGCAGGATGCGCGCCACCTCGCGCAGCGTCTCCAGCGGGTCCATCACATGCTCGAGCACGTGGCTCATCGTGACGATGTCGAAGCTGTTGTCGCTGAACCGGGCCTGCTCCAGCGTGGCGTCGATGATGTTCAGGCCGCGCTGGCGACCACGGTTCGCGATCTCGCTATTGGGCTCGACGCCGACCGCCTCCCAGTCGGTGTGGTCGCTCAGGTAGCGCAGAAACTTGCCATCCGCACAGCCGACGTCGAGCAGGCGCGGCCGCGCGCACGGTGCACTGCGCGCCAGCGCCAGATGCCGGGGACGGTTGTAGATCCGCATCCGCAGCTGGTGCAGCAGCGGATTGCCCATCGGCTTGTAGCACAGATAGTCGTCGGGATAGTAGTGCTCGAGCAGGGCCTCCAGTGTCGGCCGCGGGCTGGTGTAGACCAGGTCGCACTGCGCGCAGCGCACCACCTGGAACGGTCCGCGGAAACCCACCTCGTAGTCGCGCACTTCGATCAGCGGAATCCTGCGCACCGATCCGCAGAGACAGCAGGCCGGCTGCTCGAACGCGCCGGGCCGACCCTTGCGCACCTGAATCAATCCTTCTTCAAGACTGACGCGATCAGGTATCCGTGCTGATTGAGGTTGGGGAAGAGCCTGCAGAGCGTGTCGAAGGGCCAGACGGTCGCGTGGAAAAACGGTGTCAACAGTCTCGTGCGGATGTAGCAGAACAGATCCGCCATGCGCACCACGGCCGGGTAGAACAGCAGGCCGTCGCGACCGGTGACCCGAAAACCTTGCCTGCGGCAGGCCGCCTCGAGTTCGGCGAACGAGAAGCTCATCTCGAAACCATAGGGATAGTGCAGGAAGGCGTGCAGCATCTCGACCAGCATCGGACGGAAGAACGGGTCGCGCTTGTTGGGCACGCCGATGATGGCCGTGCCGCCGGGTGCCAGCACGCGGTAGACCTCGCCGATCACCTGCTCCCAGTTGTCGAAGTGTTCGATGGTTCCCATGGTGTAGATGAAGTCGAAGCTGTTGTCCTGGAACGGAATCTCGCGCACGTCGGCGATCGCGAAGCGTGGCTCGAGCTGCTTCTCGCGGAAGTTGCTGGTGGCCGTCTCGACGGTGAAGTCCGCGATGTCGATCGCGTAGACCTGCGCACCCGCATCCCGCGCAGCCCAGCGCAGGATCTGCGTATTGTGTACCTCGTTCCAGAGGTCCAGCTTGAGCAGACGTTTGCCCCGCAGGTCGCCGAAGTGGCTCTCGAACAAGCGCTTTTCGTGGCGGAAATAGTACTGGGTCGAGGGTGCGCCGGTGAAGGAGTGAAACGTGCGCGCAGTCGTATCCCAGTACTTGCGCAGCTCACTCTTGTCGCGGCGACCCATCTGGTCGCGCCAGCCCTTGGGGGGCTTTTCTTTCTTCGGTGCCAACCTCGGCAGCCCCCCGCCAGCTCCGGCAGGTGGTCCGAGGTCGGGACCGGTTTCCATGGGGGGTGTCAAGAGCCCCGGCATCCGGCAATCTCCCAAACAGACAATCTCGAGCGAATCCTAACACTGCTCTCGCACCCTAGCAAGGCTGGGACTGGGCTCTATAATCAATCCGATGACAGGCCCGTGACATCCACTAGAGAAGGTGCGGTATGCGACGACACTGGATCCCGATCCTCCTGCTGGCAATCAGCTCCGCCGTGGCGCTTGCTGATGAGCCCCAGACGCTCGAGGACTACAAGAAGCTGATCACCCCCGCGATGCGAAAGACGCTCGACGAGCAGTTCGCGTTTCTCAATCGCTGGCCCGACCGGGCCGCCCGCAAGGCGGCCGAGCAGATCGTGTCGATCGGCGATGCGTCGGTTCCGGACCTGATCAAGGAGCTCGAGGGCGGCCACTGGCGCGCCCAGATCGCCTGTGCCTACATCAGCGGGCAACTGCGGCGCGCGATCACCTACGACGCGGTTGCAAGCAGCGCGCGCCAGCCGAAGGTGCAGCGTCACCTGGGTACCTACTTCACCGCCCTCTCCCGGATCGACCGCAAGCGCGCGGTCGGGACCCTGCTGGGCTTCGTTGCCTCGCGTTTTCCCGAGGTCCGGCAACTGGCGATGCGTTACGCCAGCGGCCTGGTCCAGCCGCGTGATCTCGCGGGCGTGCTGAAACTGGCCCAGCACCGGCGCAGCGCCAGTCGGGCGGCGGGCATGACCTTGCTCGGCTCGATCGGCGGTGACAAGGGCCGGGCGCAACTGCTCGCCGCGCTGGCCGACGAGGCGCCGCAGGTTGCCGGCGCCGCGAGCAAGGCGCTCGCCACCGCACACGCAGCGACCGAGCGTGAAAAGAACATCGCGGCGCTGCAGCGGCAGCTGCAGGCGGTCGATCGCCGGCATCGTGCGTATGTTGCGCTGACGCTGGTTCGTATCGAGGACGCCCACGGCGGCCAGCTGTTCCCGGCCGCCAGCCGGCCGGTGTTCGTGCGCATGCTCTCGCATTCGGAGCCGTTCATCCGGGGCGCCGCCGCGGTCGCGATCTCGAACTTCGGGCGCTATGCGACCGAGCCCGCGCAGCGCAAGGCGCTGGACCAGCTGGTCGTGCCACGGCTGATCGAGACCCTCGCCACCCACATCTACTTCAAGGACTACAGGTCGGTGCGCACGCTCTCGGTGGAGAAGCTGCGCCATCTCAGCGGTGAGGACTTCGGCAAGAACTACCGTCGTTGGTCCCGCTGGTGGCTGGCCAACAAGGACCAGTTCAAGGCCATCCGCAAGCTTGAACGCGTACCGGTCGAACGGCTGGCCGATCTGCAGATCGTGCTGCGGCGCTACGTGCCCGGCCAGCATGACAACCGCTGGCTGTTTTGTTGCTCGCGCCAGGCGGCGTTTCGCAAGCAGGATCCTGAGGCCTTGGTTTATGTGCTCTCGCTGTTGCAGATGAACGACCTGGTGGCCGCGATGCGCAAGGCCGGTTTTTTCGCCGCCGAGACGACGCGGCTGAAGGTGGCCGAGGGGCAGCCGAGCTGGCAACTGGAGCTCCGGCTCGGGCGGCGTGTGCGACGGCTGGCCAGCGGGGCGCCCGTCAGCGCCACCATCGCGCGGCTGGTAGCGCTAATGTCCGAGCTGGGACAGGCCCATGAATGGCAGCGCTACTGGGATCAACGGTTCTGGCCCGACTGGCACAAGTGGTGGGCGCATCACGACGCCTGGTGGAAAGTGTCTGACCGCTCGCTGACCGATCGTAATCGCAAGCTGAAGTCGATGATCGTGACCAGTTTTGGCAGCCTGGCCCCGCGTCGACGGCGACGCGCAGCGGAGCGGCTCGCCGCGCTCGTCGACGAGGACCCACAGCTGACAAAGTCGCAGGCCCAGATCCTGCTGGCCTTGCTCAAAGCACTCGGTGGCTTCGGCCCGACCGAGAAGGGACTGGCCCGCGCGCTGTCAAAGTCACGTCAGCCTTCGGTGGTGACCGAGCTGATCGCGTACTTGATCCAGCATCCCGCCAGGCAAACGCAGCCGATCTTCGAGACGCTCTTCAGCTACATGGGCAAGAGCCTGGCGCTGGGCTTCATCAAGAACCCGGAGGTCCGGCTACGGTCGGCGGCCTGTGCCGCGCTCTGGCGCTACAGCGGCGAGGAGATCGATCTCGCGCTGGTCGGCGCGCTCAAGGACAAGAGCACGCAGGTGCGGCAGGGTGCGGTCTATTCGCTGGGCAAGCGGCGCAAGCAGCTGGCGATCCCGACGTTGAAGGAACTGCTGGCCAAGACGGCTGACGAGAACTTGCAGCGTTCGATCTACCTCGCCCTCGGACGGATCGGTGGTCCCGTGGCGCTGCAGACCTTGCTGGGCGCGCTGGGGTCGGTCGATGCGCAGCTGAA
>CAZMLI010000336.1:0-5467 GCA_964566865.1 uncultured Planctomycetota bacterium | reverse complement strand
TTTTCGCCAGCGCTACCCCGAGCCCGGCAATCAGGCCAGCATCCTGCTCAAGGGGCTGCAGGGCATCCGCTTCGACAAGGCGGACCCGTCGGTCAAGAAGGCCTCGGTGACCATGTGTCAGGGCGAGGAAAGCATGCTCTACGGCGAGCGCGGCTCGTCGCTGATGGAGCTGTTACAGATCACCTTCAAGCAGAACAGCTTTCGCGATCTGTTGCTGATGCGGATGTACTACCGCCTGGTCGGCAAGATCCCCGACGAGGCCAGTCTCAAGCGCTGGAACCTGGCCTTGCTACAGACTCCGC
Organism: uncultured Planctomycetota bacterium; assembly: GCA_964566865.1. Taxonomy (GTDB): domain Bacteria; phylum Planctomycetota; class JACQVV01; order JACQVV01; family CAZANL01; genus CAZMLI01. The sequence goes on along the minus strand of CAZMLI010000336.1, from coordinate 5,165 downwards.
GTGAGTTCGACAAGCTGCTGATTCAGTGGATCACCTCCTCGGCCTACCGCAGCAAGTGACCCTGCGCGCCGAACTACTGGACGCGCTGCAGGCGCTGCGCATCCGAGATATTCCGCCCGACTGCCTGCCGCTGATCGAGCACGCCCGCTGGGTGGCGGACTGGTGCCTGGAGCTCGAGGACCCACTGGTGCTGGCGCCGTCGCTCAGCGACGCGCTGCGAGACTATCTCGATCGGCAACTGGCGCCCCGGATCAAGCCCGAGCTCGCCGCCGACCCCGAGTTCCGCGAACTGACCGCCCTGCTGCTCGAGCGAGATGGTCTCGTCGGCGCGGCACAGTACTTCGTGGTACGATGAAATGGTGGACTATCGAGACCGGCGAAAGAACTCACGCTTCCGCGTCCGCAACTGCGTGGTGCGGTACGCAGAGACCGATTTCCGCGCTTTCCGCGACGAGTTCGCTGACGAGCATCAACTGCTCGATCTCTCCCTCGGCGGGATGAAGTTCGTCGCCAGCGACCGGCTGCCGATGACCGGTCAAATGCAGATCAGCCTGCACGTGCCGGCCTACGAGCAACCGCTGTCGATCTCCGGCACGGTCGCCTGGTGCCGCGCGGTGCCCAAGCAGGACGGGCTGTGGCTGGTCGGCATCTCCTTCACCCACATCCCCGAGCGCAGCCGGCAAGCGATGCTGCGGATGGAGAAGGACGGCAAGCTGCGCAGCCTGCAGAAGATCATCCAGCTACCCGAGAGCATGTAGCCCGGATGCCGATCCTCGAAGTGACGGGTCTGACCAAGACCTACGCCACTGGCACCGAGGCGCTGCAGTCGATCACCCTGCAGGTCGAGGCCGGACAGGTCTTCGGCCTGCTCGGACCCAACGGGGCCGGCAAGACGACGCTGGTCAAGATCCTGCTCGGCCTGCGCCGCGCCAGCAGTGGAGCGGCCAGCATTCGGGGCCGCCCCGTCGGCCACGCCGGGGCGCGCGCAGCCGTTGGCTATCTACCCGAAGACCACAGCCTGCCCGCCTATCTCAGCGGACGCCGCGCACTGTCGATCTACTGCATGTTGCAAGGCCACCCGCCGCGGCGCTTTCGAGACCGCTGCGAGTCGCTGCTCGAGCGACTCGATCTGCGCGACCGCGCCGATGACAAGATCCGCCACTACTCCAAGGGCATGAAGCAGCGACTGGGTCTGGCCCAGGCAGTGCTGCATCGGCCGGAGCTGATCTTTCTCGACGAACCGACCGACGGCGTCGACCCCGCAGGCCGCCAGGTCATGCGCGAGCTGATCCTCGAGGAGCGGGCGCGCGGCGCGACGGTCTTCATCAACAGCCACCTGCTCAACGAGGTGGAGCAACTCTGCGACCAGGTCGCGATCCTCAAGCAGGGAAAGCTGCTGCAGCAGGGATCTCTCGCGACGCTGCTTCAGCAAGACCCACAACATCGTGTGCGTTTCCGACTGACCCACATCCCGGCGAAGCTGGAATCCCTGCTGCCCGAGGGCGTGCGCCTGCTCGAGTCTGACGATCAGCAGGTGCGCTTCGCGATGGAGGCGGACACGCAGCTCGACCCGCTGATCGATGCGCTGCGCCGGGCCGGCATCGGCATCCGTGAGGTGGCGCCGCTCCAGCGCACGCTGGAGCAGCACTTCATCGAGGTCACCGGTGCACAGTAGCGGCCTGCAGCTGTTCGCGCTCGCGCTCGATGCGTTCCACGAGACGCTGGACAAGAAGTCGTTGCAGGTCGTCTGCGGGCTCTCGCTGCTGGTGGTGATCGCCGGCGCCTGTATCGGCTTCAAACCGATTCCGTTCGAAGAGCTGGCGACGAGAGAGATTCCCGCCTTCGCCAGCGGCGACTTCCTCCGCGGCAGCGACGCGCAGCTCGCCGTGCCCTCGGTCAGGCCCGACGGGGATGGCATCTACACTGCCCGGATTCAGATCCTCGGTCCGGGCCCGCTGCGACGGATGATGAAACAACGGGAGTGGACCGAGCAGATGGCGCTCGGCCTGCGAGCCGGCAGGAATCCAAGGCTGCACGCCCCCAACGTGATCGACCTGCGACCGCTGACCCCCGAGGAGGTTCGCACGCTGTTCCAGTCGATCGGCCGTTCGCTCAACTACGGCTACCTGGATCATCGCGGCGTCGGGCCGACCTACGAGGTCCGTTTTCGCCCGCCCTACATCGACGAGGTCTCGGGCGGCGGCATGCTCAGCGTGGCCGGACTGTACGAGGTCCGGCTGCCGCCGCGGCTGTCGACCAATACCCAGCGCAGCTTTGCCGACCTGATCCTCGACCTGCAGGCCTTCGTCGCCAACTGGATTGCGGGCTTCTTCGGCCTGATCATCGCGCTGGTCTTCACCGGCGGGCTGTTCCCCTCGATGCTGCAGCAAGGATCGATCGACCTGATCGCCTCCAAGCCGATCCACCGCGTCACGCTGTTTTGCTGCAAGTATCTCGGCGGGCTGCTCTATGTCACGCTCAGCGCGACCGCGCTGATCGGAGGATTCTGGCTGGTGACGTCGATTCGCAGCGGGATCTGGAACTTCGGTTTCCTGCTGACGATCTTCAGCGTGATGCTGCTGTTCGCCATCCTCTACACGGTGTCGGTCTTCTGGGCCGTCGTCACGCGCAGCAGCGTGACCGCGATCCTGCTGACCCTGCTCTGCACCTTCCTCTTCATGATGACCAACAAGATGAAGGAGGTGGCCACGCAGCTCTCGCAGATGAACATGCTGCCGGACTGGCTGCTGCAGGCCACCCAGGCGCTCTACTGGATCCTGCCCGCGCCCGGCGACTTCGATCTGCTCAACGCCTGGTTCATCGCACAGGCGCCGATCTCGAGCGGTCTGCAGGAGCGCTTCTTGATCTCCTCCGGCTACTTCAGCGCAACCGCCGCCGGGCCCCTCTGGATGTCGATCGGCAGCAGCGTGCTCTTCGGCCTTGTGGTATTCTTCATCTCCTGCACGATCTTCTGCCGAAAGGACTTCTAGAGAAGATGACCCGCTGCTTGCTCATCGGCCTGCTCCTGAGCTTCGCCTGGCCCGCCCAGGCAGAGAAGCGTCCACGGACAGAGAACTTGTTCATGTGTCCCTGCGAGGGCTGCACGGGCAAGTTTTTGCCCAATTGCGGCAAGAAGAGCTGCGCCCCCGCGCAGAAGTTGCGCCACTATCTGGATGAGCTCGAGAAGTCGGGCAAGACCGACGCAGAGATCCGCGAGCTGGTGATCGAGCGCTACGACAGCGCGATCGTCGCCAACCCGGACACCACCGAAGACTGGTGGGCCTACGCGCTGCCCTTCATCAGCCTGCTGATCGGCGGTGGCCTGATCGTCATGCTCGGCCGGCGCTGGGTCGCGCGCGGGGCACTGCTCGAGACCCGGCCCACCGCCGCCGATGAGATCAGCGATGCCGAGCAGCAACGCATCGAGGCGGCGATGCGCGAACTCGAATGACCGCGGTGCCGCCCTCGCCAACGCACCGTTCGATTCCCGAGATGTTCCTGGCCCGCTGCGCGCAGCAGCCAGCCCAGGAGAGCTTCTTCACGCGCCTCGGACCGGACCGCTGGCAGGGCCAGACGCTGGAGCAAGCAGCGCGGGAGGTGGAGAACCTGGCGATCGGCCTGGCCGCCCTCGGCGTGGGCCAGGACACACCGGTTGCCATCTTCAGCTACAACCGGCCAGAGTGGCAACTGCTCGACCTCGCCGTGCAGATGCGCCGAGGCCTGTCGGTGCCGATCTACATGAACGCCAACGCCGACCAGGTGGCCTACATCCTCGATCACGCCGAGTGCGTGATGGTCTTCTGCGACAGCGACGAGCGGCAGCAGATCGTCGCCTCGCTGACCGATCGCCTGCCGGCGTTGAAGCAAGTCCTCACGCCCGAGAGCTATCTCGAGCTGCGCGAGACCGGCGCCGCCGCGCGCGACGACCAGCTCCAGCGAATCCGCGACGAGATGGACCAGATCTCGCCCGATCAACTGGCCACCATCAGCTACACCTCCGGCACGACCGGAGAACCCAAGGGCGTGATGTTGTCCCACCGCAACATCCTCTTCGGCGTCGAGGCCGCCGGCACCGTGATTCCTCACTGCGCGCCGGGCGACCGGACGCTGAGTTATCTGCCGCTGGCCCACATCGCCCAGCGCATGATCGACCTGGTGGCCCTGGAACAATGCTTCGCCCTGTACTACGCGCCATCGATCGAGCAACTGCCCGACGTGCTGCAAGAAGTGCAGCCGCACCTGTTGCTGGCGGTCCCGCGCGTGCTCGAGAAGGTATTCAACAAGATCAGCGAGCGCGTGGCGAGCAAGGGCGCCCTGGCGAAGGCGATCTTCGACCGATCCTGCCGCACCGGCAGCGAATTCTACCAGCGACGCGCGCACCGCTTCTATCCGCCGTTCTGCCAGCAGCTCGAATCGGGCGACCAGCCGCTGCCGTTGCTGCTTCGACTGCGCCACTGGTTCTACGACCGGTTGCTCTACCGCAAGGTTCGCGGCGCGTTCGGCGGCCAGCTGCGCTTCATCGTGGCCGGCGGCGCCGCGCTGCCCGAGAAGCTCGGTCGCTTCTTCTACGGCTGCCGGCTGCCGATCTACGAGGTCTATGGATTGACCGAATCGGCCGGGGTGCTGTCGGCCGGCACCGACCGCCAGCTACGCTTCGGCACGGTCAACCTGCCGATCGCCGGCACCGAGATCCAGATTGCCGAGGATGGCGAGATCCTGGCCCGCGGGCCCGGCATCTTCTCGGGTTACTACAAGAACCCCGAGACGACCGCGGCGGCAATTGATGCCGATGGATGGTTCCACACCGGCGACCTCGGACAGTTCAACAGCCACGGCGAGCTGTGCGTCACCGGCCGCAAGAAGGAATTGATCGTCACCGCCGCCGGCAAGAACATCGCGCCGATCCCGATCGAGCAGAAGCTGATGGATCACCCGCTGATCGATCAGGTGGTGGTCGTCGGTGACGGCCGGCCATACCTGGTCGCGCTGATCACCCACGGCGAGCAGCGGCCCAGCGACGCGGAGCTCGCACGTCATGCCGAAGCGGTCAACGCCCGCCTGCCACGCGTCGAGACGATCAAGAAGTACGTCCTGCTCGACCGCGCCTTCGGCATCGAGACCGGTGAGCTGACGCCGACGATGAAGCTGCGGCGCGCGGTGATCGC
>CAZMLI010000335.1:0-5468 GCA_964566865.1 uncultured Planctomycetota bacterium | reverse complement strand
AGCTTCCAGAAGTGATTCAGCGGGCCCGGCCCTTCGCCCACGGCATAGGCCGCGCGCATCGCCTGCTGGACGAAGTGGACCGCGCCCCCCACCGCATCCTTCAGCGCGCGCCCCTGCGCCAGGTAGGCGGTGATCGCCGCCGAGAGGGTGCAGCCGGTGCCATGGGTGTGCCGCGTCTGCTGACGCGCATGGGAGAAGGCGGTCGTTTCTGCGGCAGTCCGCAGCAGGTCTGTCAGCGTCTCGCCCGGCAGGTGCCCGCCCTTGAGCAGGACCGCACCCGGCCCCAGCGCGATCAGCCGGCGCGTGGCGTCCTCCGCATCGTCGGGCGGGTCGGGACTGAGTAATTGCAGCGCCTCGGGCCAGTTGGGCGTCAGCAGCGTGGCCAGCGGCAAGAGGCGCTCGAGCATCACCGAGACGGCGGGCGGCTCGATCAAGGGGTCTCCCGAACCGGCCAGCATCACCGGATCGAAGACGATCTGGCGCGGCGCGTGACGGGCCAGGCAATCGGCGACCACGGTGGCGATCGGTCCGGTGCTGAGCATCCCGATCTTGACGGCGGAGACGTCGAAGTCACTCATCAAGGCGTCGATCTGGCTGGTGACAATCTCTGGATCGACCGGCTGCACCGCCTGCACACCGAGGCTGTTCTGTGCGGTGACTGCGGTCACCACGCTGCAGCCGTAGACACCGAGCGCCGCGAATGTCTTCAGATCAGCCTGTAGACCCGCGCCCCCTCCAGAGTCCGAACCGGCGATCGTCAGGCAGATCTTCGGCCGGGTCAGCGAACCGGCACCAGCTTGAACGTGTCGACCCGGACCCGGTGCAGCCGGACGTGCGCCCGCCTGCTGCAGAACAGCCCCACCGATCCGGCCGCCTGCCGGATCTTCAGCGCCGGCAACTGCTGACCCCCGAGACGGAGCAGGATTCGATCGGCCAGCACGATCAGCTCGATTTCGATGCCGTCGGTCGACCCGCGGAGCCTCAGCGGCTGCCAGTCGCGCAGTAGCTGCTCCCGATTCTTCTGCGGCAGGTAGCGCCAGATCCGGTAGCGGCGCTGGCGATCGATCTGGATCCCGAGGAAGGTCCCCGTCGCGCGATCGTGGCCGAGCATGATTGCCCCGCCCTCGCCCTTGGCGTTCTCGAACTTGAGCGTGGTCCGGATGCGGTACGGCGCGCGGTACACTCTGGGGCCGTGCGCGGTGATGTCGCTCTCGATCACCCCCTTGAGCAGCAAGGTGCTCCCGCTGGGGCTGAGTTGCTCGTCCCAGTTGCTCGTCCAGCGCGAGAATCGGGTCGGCTTTCTCTCTCGGGCAACCCGGTAGAGCGTTCGATCGACCAGCAAATAACTGCCGCGCGCCGCCGCCAGACCCAGCGATTGATAGAGCGCTGCCTGCCCCTTCAGGCCGGCCGGACCGAGCGCGTCCTGCGCCTTGAGCCGCTGATAGGCCCGGGTCAACTGACGCTCGTGGATCAGACGCTCCACCGCCCGCCGGCCGCGGATCGCCAGACCCTGTCTGACCAGCTTCAACAGGCGCAGCCGCCCCGGGCTGGCGGATGCGGCGGCGAGCCGCTGGTGTGCCCCATCCAGGTCGTCGCTGTAGTATCGCAGGGTGGCCTCGGCCAGCGCCGGGACAGGCTTCAGCCGGCCGGCCAGGCGTAACATCGAGTTGATGTGCAGGTCACTCATCCGAAAAGCGGCAACCAACACGCCTTTCAATTCGAGCCGGAACGGACCATGCGCCTCACCGAGCTTGACCAGCCCGCCAGAGGGCGGTTTCCCGGAACGCCAGGACAGGTAGATGTGCTTGCCCAGCTTTGCCCGCAGGGTGGCCTCCGCGGTCCGCCAGATCTCCAGCAGTTGCTCCAGATCACTCTTGAACAAGGTCAATGCGTCGCCGAGGTCCTCCTCGAATCCATCATACATATCGCCGAAGTCTCTCACGCCGTCCTGTGCGCGACCGGGCTGTCCCTCGCGCAGCAAGCGGTGCAACCGCTTCAATGTCTGCTGCCACTTCTTGTGCGTCCTATCGCTGCGCTTCACCCGCGCAACGTCCTGCCGGCGCTTCTTGATTCGAGACTCGATCTGGGCCACCTCGTCCTGCAACTCGGGGGGGATCTGGTCCGGCCAGCTACGCAGAATCTCCCTCGCCCGCTGCGGGTCGGCGAGCTCGACGCGTTTGGCGACCCGCAGGTAGCGCTTGACCTCCGCGGCCTGCAGCCGCGAGACCTGCTCCTTGAGCCGGGCCACCCAGAACTCGGCCGCCGGATCACCATCCGCCGCGAAGCTGTCCAGCCAGGCAAGTGCCTGATGGTAGAGCCGGCGGTCGACCCAGGCCCCCACCTGCCGGATCAGACGCTCGAGCGCGCGGCGCGCCATCCGTTCACTTTGCTCGCTGAGAGTGGCCTGCCGGAGTTCCTCTGTTTGCAGGGTGAGGATCTTGCGGCTCACCTGTTGCTGCAGCGCCCAGAACGCATCCAGCCGCCCATGCGCCAGCACCGCCTCGTGGGTGTGGTCATACTGCGGCTCGGTCAGCGTCTGGTAGGCCTCGCGACACTCCAGCACGCGCGCGTAGAACTGCTCGAGCTGGGCCCCGGAGTCGAGCTTCTCGGCGATCGCCCAATCCAGTCGTTTGGCCGAATAGAAGGAGGCCTTGCCTGCCTCGCGCGCGACCGCCAGCTTGAGATGGACTGATGCCTGGCCTTCGAGATAACGATCCGAGCCGACCCGCTTGGTCGGCGGGGGCGTGGCGTTCTTGTCGGCCGTCGTGCGCCGCCCGAACCAGGTCCAGCCGGTCAGCAGCACAGCGACCATGGTGCTTGCCACCATCAGCCGACGCCAGCCTCGTGAGAAGAGGAACTGCGTGCGCGGACGCGCCAGCGGACGCTCACCGGCCTGCAGCCGGCGCACGTCTTCGAGCGCGGCGTGTGCGTTGACGTAGCGACGGCGTTTGTCCTTGGCCATCAGCTTCATCACGACCGAGGAGGTGTTCTTGTCGATCTCGTTACAGATCTGCCTGGGCTCGATCGCCCGCTCGAACAGATGGCACATGATCAGCTCGACGGCGTTTTCGCCGGCGAACGGCCGGCTGCCGGTGATCATCTGGTAGAAGGTGACGCCCAGCGAATACAGATCGGTCCGGGCATCGATGTCGCGGTTCAGGCATTGCTCGGGACTCATGTAGAACGGCGTGCCGAGGATCTGCTCCGACTGCGTCAGCGTATCGCTGGTCTGGATGTCACGCGCCAGCCCCAGATCCATCACCATCGCCCGGCCGGAGGCGGTGATCATGATGTTCTCCGGCTTCATGTCGCGGTGAATCACGCCGGCGTCATGCAGCGCGCCGAGGCCCTCGAGCGCCTGGGCCAGTATCATCAACGCTTCCGGTACGGGCAACCGGCCTCGCTCAGCCAGCTTCTTGCCCAGGTCGACGCCCGGCATGTAGGCCATCACCAGATAGTAGGCCCGCTGTTCATGGCCATAGTCGTAGATCGGCACGACGTTGGGATGCTCGATGCGCGCCATCGCCTTGGCCTCGCGCAGGAAGCGCTTGGCCCGGTCCTGCTCGATCGCCAACCAGGGATAGAGCACCTTCACCGCGACGAATCGGTCGAGCAGCTCCTGCTGCGCCTTGTAGACCTTGCCGGATCCGCCTTCACCGAGCAGTTCGAGGATACGAAAGGCGCCGAGTTGCTGGCCGATCAGCGGATCCTCGACGACCGTCGGGATGTTGACCCGCACGCTGGGATTGCGCTGCTCCTCGCAGTAGCGGCAGGTCCGGTTGTCGTCTTCCTTCTTCGGGTTCTCCCGCCCGCACTGATTGCAGAAGAAGTAGAAGTTCTTGATCTGGCGCAGGACGACCTTGACCGACTCCACGTCGAGCACGCCCATGCGCAGCAGTACCTGATAGATCGCCATGTTGACGCCGCGCGCGACCAGCCGCTGACGCTCTTTCTTGGCGCGCTCCAGGTCCCTTTTTGTCAGAAAGCCTTTCTTGAGTGCGACCTTGCGAAAGGCGTTCTCCTGACCGCGAATTCTGTCGTCCTGTGAGGCCATCTGCTGTGAATCTATTATAGACGCACAAATGTCACATAAAAAGCAGGGAAGGGGCGTTATTCGGCTGGCGGGTACTAGGCCGAAGTGTAAAATGGCTGCGAGGGTTGAGGTGTCAAGTGCCCCTGTGGGCAACCACCAAGGAGGTAGTAATGCGGACAAGTATTGCCGTCCTGCTAGCCGTCACGCTCGGCTGCATGGCCAACATCACGCCGGCGCAGGCTCAGGAAAACCTGCAGTTCAAGATCCACAACGCGATCCGAACCGGCGTGAACTGGCTCAAGAAGAAGCAGCTGCCGGACGGGACCTTCGGCGAGTCGTCTGGCCCGACCTACACCGGTGGTGGCAACGCATACCACAACAAGCCCGGGTTGACGGCTTTCACGCTGTTCACCTTGCTCAGCTGCGACGTGTCCCCCACCGATCCGGTGATCACCAAGGGATTCGCCTGGTTGCGCAACTCCACGCCGCGGGGCACCTACGAGCAGGCCGTCTGCATCCTCGCGGTCGAGAAGCTGTGGTACAGCGTGCTCAAGCACGCCGCGATGCGCAAGTACAAGAAGGATCCCGCCAAGCGCAAGCGCTGGCTGAAGAAGAAGTACGCCTTTCACGCCATGCGCGCCAATGGCCTCGGCCGGAAGGACATCGGCTGGGTGCAAAAACTGGTCAAGAAGCTCCAGGAGTTTCAGAACGAGAACCAGGGCTGGCGCTACGGCGACATGCAGGGAAACGCCGGCAAGCATGACGTCTCCGCCACGCAGTTTGCAATTTTCGGCCTCAAGGCCGCCACTCGCTGTGGTGTGGCGGTCCCCAAGAGCGTCTTCTACGGCGGGGTGAAGTACCTGCTCGACTCCCAGGAGAAGAACGGCAAGAAGATCGCTCAGGGAAGCGGCAGCGCGGGCAAGAAGGGCAGCTTCAACATCATGAAGGGCGACATGGCCCGTGGCTTCCCTTACATGACCGATGGCAAGGAAGAAGAGAAGCGCATCATGGGCGGCATGACCGCCGCGGCCCTGGTCGGCCTGATCATCGGCCAGAGTGAACTGCAGAAGACGGCCTACTGGCGCGCAATCGGCAAGAAGGTCAGCAAGGCGATCCAGGACGGGCTGATCTGGATGAACCTGAACTACACGGTCACGGCAAACCCGTATGGCCGGCGCGGCCACTACTACTACCTCTACGCGCTCGAGCGCGTGGGCATTCTCGGTGGCATCAGCCTGATCGGCGACCACAACTGGTACAGCGACGGCGCGAAGTACCTGGTCAGCGCCCAGAAGCCGGTCGACAAGGACAATGCTTTCTGGGATGAGAAGGACGAGATCGCCCCCAGTGACCTGATCGACACCTGCTACGCCTTGCTCTTCCTCAAGAAGGCGACGATCCCGGTCGGCGTGACGATCACGCGGATGGGCAAGTA
>CAZMLI010000334.1:0-5472 GCA_964566865.1 uncultured Planctomycetota bacterium | reverse complement strand
CGCCGATTTCGTCTTCGAAGCAGGTCACCCACAGTTGATCTTTGGGGAGCCCCCAGACGTCGGTAAACAGCTGCCAGGCCCATGAAATCGCCTCTTCCTTGTAGTAGTCGCCGAAGGACCAGTTGCCGAGCATCTCGAAGAAGGTCTGGTGGTAGGTATCGAGCCCCACGTCGCCCAGGTCGTTGTGCTTGCCGCCGGCGCGAATGCACTTCTGCGAGTTGACGCAGCGCAGGTAGTCGCGCTTGCCGGTGCCCAGAAAGACATCCTTGAACTGGTTCATCCCCGCGTTGGTGAACAGCAGGGTCGGGTCCTCGGGCAAGACCGAACTCGACGGCACGCGCTGGTGGCCACGCGCCGTGAAGAACTCGATGAACCCCTGGCGAATCTGCGCCGCAGTCAGCTTGGTCATTAGAGGATGGTCATTAGAGGATGATCTCTTCGTCCTGTTCCCGCCGCAGCGCGACCAGGGTTATGTCGTCATGTTGTGGGGCGTCGCCGACGAATTCCAGCACCTCATCTAACACACCCTCGATCAGGCTCTTGGTCGACCCGATGATGTGGCGCTCGAAGGCGCTTTCCAGCCGGCCCAGTTCGAACATCTCGGAGGCGCGATTGTGGGCCTCGGTCACGCCATCGGTATAGAGCAACACCGTGTCCCCCGGTTCGAGTTCGAACTCGATCTCGAAAAAGTCGCCCGGCATCTCATCGCGCAAGCCCAGCACGTTGCCGCCGGACGCGATAGTCTCGACCTCCTGCATCATCGCGCGGTGGATCAGGAAATGCTCGTGTCCGGCGCCGCAGCACTGCAGCAGCTGGGTCTCCGCGTTCCACTTCAGCAGCAGAAAAGACATGAACACGCCCGGTTCCGTGCCGGCGTGCAGCATCTTGTTGACCGCCCGCAGGATGTCCATCGGCGTCTTGTCGTGGATCTCCTGATTGTGCAGAAAGGTGCGCGTCATCACCATCACCATCGAAGCCGGCACGCCCTTGCCCGAGACGTCGCCGATGCAGATGATCGCCTGCTGCCCCTGCTGGAAGACATCGTAGTAGTCGCCGCCGACGTGACTCGCGGAGACCATCTTGCCGACCACGTCCAGGCCCAGCAGCAGCTGGTTTGGCGGCAGCATCTTCTCCGCGATCGACTGGGCCAGTTCGAGTTCCTGGGTCAGCGCGGCCAGCTTCACTCTCCGCACCGTCTCGCGTTGTAACGACCGCAGCCGGATGCGCATCCGCGCCAGCAGTTCCGCCGCCTTGAACGGCTTGGCCAGGTAGTCGACGTGCGGTAGCTGCAGGCTCTTGATGCGCTGTTCGGTCTCGGGCTGCGCGGTGAGGAAGATGATCGGGATATCGCGGGTCTCGTCATTCTCGCTCAGGCTCTCACAGACCTCGAAGCCGTCCATCTCCGGCATCTGCACATCGAGCAGGATCAACGCGGGTGTCTCGCTCGTCGCCAGCGCCAACGTCTCCTTGCCATTAGTGGCGAGGATGACCTCGTACGACTCCTTCTCGAGCGTCGCCTGGAGCAGCTTGCGGATGAACCGCGAGTCGTCCGCGACCAGAATGCGCTCGCCACCCTCGCTCATTGCTTGCGCACCTTTTCCCAGGTCAGCCCGTGGTAGTGCGCCCAGTGCTGCCAGTTGCGATAGCTCATGTCGAACAACCGCCGCGAATCCTCGTCAGGTGGCAACCCGTTGAAATGGCGCATCATCTGCGTGACCACCTGCTTGGCCCGAGGCAGGCCGAAGCGCTTGGCCAGCTTCGACAGCGGCAACTGCAGCTCGCCGCTGATGATCTGCGCGAACAGATCCTCGTGGCTGCCCGGCAGGGCGGGGTCCCCGGCGAGCGCAATCGCACCGGCTTCCAGAGTGGTCTGCTCCGGCGGCAGATCGATCAAGCTGCGGGTCAAGGTACTCTCGAGCTCGCGCATGTTGCCCGGCCAGCTGTGGCTGGTCAGCAGACAGAGGGCATCTTCACTGAAGCGGTCGGCCGTGCGGCCGTATTGCTCCCGCAAGACACGCAAGCTGTGCACGGCCAGCAGCGGGATGTCCGTCCGGCGCGCACGCAGCGGCGGGATGTAGAGGAAGTAGCGGTTCAGCCGCGCCAGCAGGTCGTTGCGAAACTGGCCGGTGGATTTCAGCTCCGAGAGATCGCGATTGGTGGCCGCCACGACGCGCACGTCGACCGGGTGACTACGGGTGGCGCCCACCGGCCGGACCTCGCGCTGTTCCAGCACTCTGAGGAACTTGGTCTGGTTCTCCGGCGTCATCTCGCCGATCTCGTCCAGAAAGAAGGTCCCGCCCGAAGCGGCCTCGAACAGCCCCTGCCGCGTCCCGACCGCCCCGGTGAACGCGCCCTTGACGTGGCCGAACAGCTCGCTGGCCAGCAGCTCAGAGGAGAACTCGCCACAGTTCACCGCGAGGAACGGGCCCTCCGAGCGGCTCGAAAGCGCATGCAGCGCGCGGGCCACCAGTTCCTTGCCGGTGCCGGGCTCGCCATAGATCAAGACGCTGGTCTCGGTCGCCGCCACGCGCCGGATCTGCTCGTACAACCGGCGCATCCGCACGCCGTGGCCGACCATGCTGGGAAACTCCGGAAAACAATCCCCAGGACCGGGTGCGGTCACCTCTCGCAGGGCCCAGTATCGAATCGCGTCGCTGACTGACAGCTCCTCGTATTCCTCCCGCAAGCGCCGCTCGGCGATCGCCTTGAGCAGCGCTCGGATCACCTCGCTCAGCCGATCCCAGGAATCGACCGGATCGTCGGAGATCTTGGTCACCCAGGTATCGAGCGAGAGCCCGCGCGCCGAGGCGTCGAGCACCTCCTCCGGCAGCAAGCTGTTGGGATAGGCGGTGAAGATCACCACCTCGACCTCCGGCCAGGCATCCTTGCCGGCCTTCAGGATCTGCAGACCCTCCTTGGTTCCGCCGCCGATGTGATCGAAATTGAGGTCGGTCACGAGGACCTCGAAAGACTCCCCTTTTTCGATCAACCGCTTGACGCCACCATGACTTGCGGCGACCGTACATTCCACGTCGTCGCCCAGTTTCGCGGCAACATGCCGCTTGAACGACTGCCGCTCGCTCTGCAGATCGTCACAAAAGAGGATTTTAGTACGGTGAGGCATCTATCCGTCGAATTCTAGCAGCATCGGGCGGTCTTGCAATTGAACCTGAACTAGAATGGTATAACCTCCCAACATGACTCAACAAACCTCCTCAGCCAGCGCGATGCAGGCCCTCGCGGCGATCAGTCATCCCTTTCTGGGTCTCGATATCGTTTCCCTCGAGATGGTCCGCGACGTGGCCGTCAGCGGCGAGACCGCCCGCTTGACGCTCGAGCTGACCTCCCCCGCCAGTCCCGCGCGAGAATCCCTGCTGCGCAGCATCACCGAGAAGCTCGAGCAGCTGCCCGACGTGTGCAAGGTGGAGATCGAGGTCACCGCGCGCGTTCGCACCACGCAAGCCGCGCCCAAGCTGGAGACCGCACCCGGCGGTGGATTCTCCATCTCCGGCACCGGCCAGCGGCCGGCGGCGCCGCAACAGCGCGGCCCGATGCAGCTGCCAGGCGTGAAGAACCTGGTCGCGATCGCCAGCGGCAAGGGCGGCGTGGGCAAGTCGACCGCCGCGGTCAACATCGCCACCTCGCTGGCCAACAGCGGTGCCAAGGTCGGCCTGATCGACGCGGACATCCACGGCCCGAGCGTGGCCCATATGCTGGGCATGGACGGGCAGCCCGAGATGGCGGGCAACATGATCCTGCCGCTGGTCGCACCGTCCGGCGTCAAGATGATCTCGATGGGCCTGCTGACCGGCGACGACGCGCCAGCGATCCTGCGCGGCCCGATGGTGACCAAGTTCCTGACGCAGTTCATCTTCAACGTGCAGTGGGGCGAGCTGGACTACCTGCTGCTCGACCTGCCCCCCGGCACCGGCGACGTGCACCTGACCCTCTGCCAGACCGCGCCATTGACCGGCGGCGTGATCATCACCACGCCGCAGGATGTCGCGCTGATGATCGCGCGCAAGGGGCTGCGCATGTTCGAGAAGGTCGGCGTGACGATCCTCGGCATCATCGAGAACATGAGCCACTTCGAGTGTCCGCACTGCCACGAGCAGACCGACATCTTCTCCAGCGGCGGCGGACGCAGGACCAGCCAGGAATTGCAGATCCCGTTCCTGGGCGAGATCCCGCTCGACCCGCGGGTGGTGCGCGACGGAGATGCCGGCACCCCGACCGTGCTCAGTGACCCAGACGCCCCGGCGGCGCGGGCCTACCGCGAGATCGCCGGGCAGCTCGCTGCACAGCTGGCGATCATTGCCATCGGCGCCAAGCCGTTCGGCCAGTTCCACTGGGACTGGCAGGCGAGCAGCGGCGCACCGGAGTGGGATCCGTCCAGCGTTTCTGAGGGCGGCGAAAAGTCGATCCCGGCCGGGATCCGCAAGGTGGACGAGCGGACGCTGACGATTCTCTGGCGCGACGGCGTGCAGCACGACATCCCGCTGCGAGAGCTGCGGCTGGACTGCCACTGCGCCAACTGCATCGAGGAGATGAGCGGCCGCGCGCTGCTCGACCCGGCGACGATCCCCGATACCGTGCAGCCCCAGACACTGTCGTCGATCGGCGTCTACGCGATCAACGTGGTCTGGGATGACGGCCACCGCGCGGGCATCCACTCCTTCGACACGCTGCGCGCACTCGGCGAGAGACTGGCCGGATGATGAAGATGCAGGACAGCCTCGGCCGACGGATCAGCAAGCTACGGATCTCCGTCACTGATCGCTGCGACCTGCGCTGCGTCTACTGTATGCCGGCGGAAGGACTGCGCTGGCTGCCCCGCCCGCAGATCCTGAGCTTCGAGGAGATCACCCGCCTGACCCGCATCTTCAGCTCCCTGGGGGTCGAGGAGCTGCGGCTGACCGGCGGTGAGCCGCTGGTGCGCGCTGACCTGCCGCTGCTGGTCGAGATGCTGGCCGCCGTCCCGGGCGTGCGAGACATCGGCATGACGACCAACGGCATCCGGCTGGCCGAGTTCGCCCGCCCGCTGCGCGAAGCCGGACTCGATCGGGTCAACATCAGCCTCGACACGCTGGACCGCGAGCGCTTTCATGAGCTGACCCGCCGGGACGCCTTCGATCAAGTCATGGAAGGAATCGAGGCGGCGCTGGCGGTCTTTCCCGGACCGACCAAACTCAACGCCGTGGCGATCCGTGGCATTACCGAGCAGGAGGCGCTGCCGCTGGCCGAGCTGGCCCGCAGCCGCGGACTGATCGTTCGTTTCATCGAGTACATGCCGCTCGACGCCGACGCCGCCTGGAAGAAGGAAGATGTGCTGACCGGCCGCGAGATCCGGCAACTGATCGAGACGCGCCATAAGCTGATCCCCGATCAGCAGGACCGCCACGCACCGGCGACCCGCTTTCGTTTTGCCGACGCACCGGGTGGCGTCGGCTTCATCGACTCGGTCAGCGCACC
>CAZMLI010000333.1:0-5474 GCA_964566865.1 uncultured Planctomycetota bacterium | reverse complement strand
AGCGGCTGCCAATCCAGGCGCGCATCTTCTTCAACTCGGCGGGCCAACCGCTGCTGAGGCGCGTGCCGAGGAAGGTGCCGTAGAGTTCGTCGACGATACCGGAGAGTTCCTCGATCCCCTGCATCTGTTCGTTGAAGATGTCGTGGGGATGGTCCGACTCTCCGCGCGGCAGCCGCACGCCGCGCAACTGCAGGCGCTGATTGAGGGTGAACAGCCACTCGTCGGTGTCCTTGACCAGCGAGAGCTTGGCGGCGATCACCTTCTTGCCTCCCAGCAAGGCGGCGGTTGCCTCGCCGGACCCCGAGGGGTTCTCCGCGCGCAGAATATCCATCCCGCCGCCGCCCTCGCCGTCGTCCTCGGCGAGCACCAGCTCGGTGTCCATCATCAGCGCCAGCTGACCATTCTTCTCCAGTGTCAGATCTCCGTTCTGGGTCTCGGTCAGATACCAGAGCCAGGTCAGGAACTCTCGCCCAAGGTGCTGATTTGTCTCGAAGGCGTTCATCTGCCACCTCCCACACCCACGGGCCGGAAGTCGGCCGGATCCAGCACCTCCAGCTTGCCCAGCAGGTCGCTGGAGAGGCCCAGATGGCGCAGCATCGTCACCGGCTCGAGCGAGGCCAGCTTGTTCTCGAATGTCTTCTGGAAGTGCTGGGAGAACAGCTCCGCAGCCGACTCCGAGACGGTCAGCAGGAACAGGGTCTTCTCCCGGATGCTCCAGATGCCCCGGATGAACTGGATCTTGGGCGGCGTCTGCGGTCGCAGCAGATCGATCACCCCCTCCTTGATCTCATCCAGCTCCCGTTTGCTCAGTTTCGACTCGCCAGCCGCGCGCAACGCCTTCTTCTCCAGCTCGACGTGCGCCTTGACCAGGCTGGCCGGCACCACCCGTTTATCGATGCGCAGCCCGAGGCGGAGATATCGTCCCAGCATCATCTCCTCCACGTTGATTTCCGTATCGAGGAAGTTGCCAAAGCTGACCCAGCCGGTCGCCTCGGTCTCGGGGGAAGATGCGGTCAACCCGGTAAACCGGTGCTTGCGCAGGGCTTCGAGAAACTCGGGCGCCAGAGGGTCGGGGCGCTTACCCGAGACGCCGAAGCGCCGACAACTGACCGATCGGGGCAATAACATGTAGGACTCCAGAAAAGGGCGCACACTGTACAGCAGCAAAGATGACCGGTCAACTCGCCCCGCAATTGATATACTGGCGCGATTCATGCAGGCCTGGACACAGCCATTGCTCGACCTGCTCGAGCGCCAGAAAGCTCTCTCCAAGGAGGACCTGGACGAGGTCCGGGGCAAACTCGAACAGCCGGGTGCGCCGGACGTCAGAGAGATCCTGATGGCCTATCGTCAGCTCACCACCGAGGAGCTGATCGACGGCATGCTGGTGGTCCACGGATCGGACGACTGGATGGTGCCGGGATATGTGCTGCAGGAGCAAATCGGACACGGCGCGATGGGCACCGTCTTCCGCGCGACCAAGAACGCCGACGGCAGCGATGTCGCCCTCAAGCTGCTCTCCGACAAATTCCTGGCTGACAAGGTCGCCGTCGACCGATTCGAGCGCGAGCTGGCGCTGGCCCGCAAGCTGAAGACCAGGGGGGTGCCCTGGTATGGCGAGCGGGGCCGCTGCCGGGGCGGCAATCACTACTACGTGATGCAACGCGTGAAGGGCGAGAACCTGCGCCAGCGGATGCTCCGCCTGCGCGGACCGATCTCGGAGGACCAGGCCTGGAAGGTGCTCTACCAGATGTCGATGGTGCTCAAGCACATGAGCAAGCACGGTATCGTTCATCGCGACATCAAGCCCGACAACATCCTGATCGACGACGAGGTGATCTGGCTGATCGACCTGGGCCTGGCGATCGAACCGGACGACGAGGAGATGCAGCTGACCGACGACAACCTGGTGATGGGGACCCCCTATTACATGTCCCCCGAGCAAGCGCGCGGCAGCCGCAAGCTGACGGTTGCCAGCGACATCTACAGCCTCGGGGCGACGATGTACCACGTCGCGACCCGCCGGCCGCCGTTCGCCGGAGAGAATGCGCTCGAGGTGATGACGCATCACGACCGCACGCCAGTCGAACCGCCCAAGTGCGTCCGCCCGAACCTGTCCGAGGAGTTCAGTGACCTGATCGTCTCGATGCTGGCCAAGCACCCACTGGACCGGCCCACGCCCGACCGGCTCTGCGAGCGAATCAACAAGGACCTGCAGTCCATCAACAAGATGGACCGTCCGCAGGAGAAGCAGCGATTCGAGCCGCTGCCAGTCGATACCCCGAAGACCCCGACCAAACCCGCCCGCAAGAAGACCCAGGTCAGCGGCAACGTGATCGCTGCGGCTGCGCATCCTGACTCGACCCGCCGCACGAAGAGCGGCGGTCCCAGCGCGGTGCACTGGCTCGCGTTCGCCGGTATCACCATCGGCGTGGCGATCCTGGCCTTCCTGATGTTCAGCCAGCCCAGCGCCCCGGAGCCGCAGGACAGGACGCCCACTCCCCAGACGCAGCGGCCCGACCCGAAGCAGCCCAGGCCAGCCAAGAAGCGGCCCGACAAGAGCCCGATCAAGAAGCCAGCGCCACCAAAGGAGCCCCGCTGGCCCTCGCGCTTCGCCGACTTGACGCCCGGACCGCCGATGCGGTTGGTGCTGAGGCTGTCGCGGCTCAAGCCTGGCAAGGGGTGGCGCTTCCGCTCGGCCAAGGACGGTCTGCGCCTCTCGGATCACCACAACGCGCGCAAGCTTTTCATCCGCAGCCTGCCCGGCGCCCTGCACCTGTCGCAGGCCTCCGGCGTCTCCTTTCGGATTCGCCTGACCGGGGTGCGCCAGATCAGCGCCACCTTCGTGCGACGCGGCGAGAAGCTGGACGACATCCCGGGGCTGGGGCTACAGATCGGCTCGTTGTTCCTGGAAATCGGCCGGGTCAAGGGGCCCAGGCGGTTTCACCGGATCGCCGAGGTGCGGGACCTGAGACTGTCCACACGCAAGCAGCTGGAACTGCCGGTCGACTACCTGGACCGGGCCGCCAGCACGCACCGGGTCACCGTCGTCTGCAAGGGCAACCGGGTCACGATGACCGTGGTAGCCGGAGGGAAAACCGATGTGCTGACCGCAACCATACAGCCGCGCCCGGGTGTTCTGGGCCTCTACAGTACCGGCGAGAATGGGCGGGTCGAGCTCACCGAGTTGACGGTCGAGGCCCAGAACATGAGGCAATCAGCTGACTGATCTGCCCGCCCCCCGAATCCTGCTGGTCGAAGATGACCCGCATCAGCTGGCGGTGCTGAAAGCAGTCCTCGAGGACGACTATGCGGTCGAGACCGCGACGACCGGCGAACAGGCGATGCCGCTGTTGATCCACGGCGCTTTCGAGCTGCTGATCACCGACAGGATGCTGCCCGGTAAGCTGACGGGCGAGAACCTGCTTCGGCGCGCGGTGGATCTGGAGCCGCCGGTGCCGGTCATCCTGATCACCGGCATGAAAACGACCGACTCGGTACTCGAGTCATTTCGCAGCGGCGTGTCGGAATACCTGCACAAGCCGATCGACCTGGACCTGTTGCCGGACATCGTCAAAAATGTGCTATCGCAGTCCTCCAACGAGAGCTCGGGGCTGAATCTGCAGATCCCGCGCGACAACTGGATCGAACTCACGGCCAATACGTTTTCGGGCCTGGAGGAGCGCTTTTGGCGCTTCTGTGACCTGCTGTACGCCACCGCGTTCGATGACAAGACCAAGAACGCGATCCGGCTGGCGGTCGAGGAGTTGGGCAAGAACGCGCTCGAATGGGGCAACCAGGGCGACTGCAGCAAGCAGATCCGTATCACCTTCTGCATCTTCCCCGACCAGCTGGTACTCAAGATCGAGGATGAGGGCGAGGGGTTCAGCCCCGAGGCGTTAATGAACCCGGCGGACGACCTCAAGGGCATGATAGACAAGCGGGAATCTGAAGGAAAGCGTATGGGCGGATTCGGTATCCATATGGTAAAAAGCACGATGGATGAGGTGATCTATAGCGATAAGGGCAATGTGGTGCTGTGTGTCAAGCACCTCGAAGACTCCGAATAGCCCTTTTGCTCCACCGTTCATGTGAGATAGATTTCTACCCAGATGCCATCGGTTCTGATCGTTGACGATGTTCGCTTCATTCGTGTGCTCCTGGTCGAAATCCTGGAGGACAAGGGCTACGAGGTGGCTGGAGAAGCCACCGAGGGTGAAGAGGCAATCGAGATGTACGGGAAGCTCAAGCCCGACCTCGTGATCATGGACATTGCCATGCCAGGCATGGACGGCATCACAGCGCTCAAGCACATCCGGACCATCGATCCCGAGGCCAAAGTCATCGTCATCTCCGCCTACGGCACCAAGAAGACCGTTCTCAAGGCGATCCAGGCAGGCGCTGGCGACTTCATCGTCAAGCCCTTCGAGCCGGAGCAGATCATCTCTGCGATCACCAAGGTCTTCGGAGACGAATAATGTCCGTCAAGGAGAGCAGCCGGGGAAGCGTCACGATCCTGGCGCCGCAAGTCGATCTGGACGGGCTGGGATACGCCAACCTCAAGGAAGCCTGCGAGCGGATGGTCGAGGAAGGCAAGCACCAGGTCGTGCTCGACCTGACCCAGGTGCACTACATCAACAGCATCTGCATCGGCTATCTGGTGCAGTTCTGGCAACGCCTGCTCAACAAGCGAGGATTTCTCGCGGTCGTTGGCTGTCAGGAGGGGGTCAACCGCCTGATCAGCTACTCGGGCATCGACAAGAAGATCCCCTTCCACGCCGACGTGGATACCGCTATCGCCGCGCATGAAAATGGCGAGGGCGCCGGCGAGGAGATTGATGAGACGGCGTTCTACGCGCTGCTGTCCAGCTACGTTCGCGTCGGCCTGTGCACGCTGATCGGTGGCAATGTGGCCGAAACCGATCCGGCGCGCTTCGGCGTCAGCGGCTGGCAGGTCACCTTGACCGGAGACATCGAAGGCACGATCGGGATCTCGATCGACAGCGCGAGCGGAGAGAAGCTGCGCGCCCTGGTCGCCGGCAAGTTCGAGCAGGACGATAGCACGACTCAGGATACGAACGCCTACGTGCTCGACACCCTCTTCGGTTCAGCCTGCTCGGGCATCGGGGAGATGGGGTACGAGATCGAGCACGGCCCGATCGAGCAGACCGAACTCTCCAGCGACAGCCGCCCCGCGCAGCTGGACTTCGGCGACGGCGAGGTCGGACTGGCTTTCAATCTGGTGCTACGCGGAACCAAACGAAACAGAGCGATCCCGCTGGAGAGCTAGGCAGCGCCAGATAATTCGCGAAGCGAATTATCGCAGCCTGCCTCCCGTGAACGTGCCCCTGCCCGATACGCGTGAGTGAGCCTCCCCCGTTTCGGTGGACACCGCCTTGCAATGCGAAAATCCCAAGTACTGGTGCAGGTCGACGTCAAGGTACCTGGTGCTGGGGTGCTGGTGCAGGTCGACG
>CAZMLI010000332.1:0-5477 GCA_964566865.1 uncultured Planctomycetota bacterium | reverse complement strand
CTGCCGATACTTTCAAAAACCGTTTTTCGACCTTCGTCATCCTTTTGCGTGCAAATTTCACCTTCTGGTTTGTTGTATAGCAGGACACGAATACGTTTAACATCCTGCGTTATGACAGCGCGACGATGACCTATATTGATTTTGTCACCTTCTTTTACATGGTCACCAATCTTCGCCAACTGACCATTGATGCGAATTTTTTCTTCACCAATCAAACGCTCAATTTCACGACGCGATCCGTAACCCATACGTGCTAATGCCTTCTGTATGCGCTCGGGTTTTAACTCTTTAACTGGGAAGCGTTGTTGTGGCATGACAGAGTCTGGCTAACCGTTAGCCTGCGTGGTTATTTTAGTGTCTTCTTCAACAGCACTGTCAGCCGAAGACTCCGTATCCTTTGTATTAGTATTTTCGTCTTCTGAACTGGTACTGTTCACCTGGTTTTCCATCTGCTTATCCTCTTGAGAATGATCGGCAGAATTTTCAACAAGGTCTTCATCCAGATCCAGTTCAGGATGAATGCTGTCTAAATCTTTTATCTCAGCCAGTGTCGGTAACTGATCCAGTGATTTTAAGTTGAAATAATCAAGAAATGTTTTTGTTGTACCATAAAGTGTTGGCTTGCCAGGTACATCTTTATGCCCAAGCACTTTAATCCAGTCACGCTCCAGTAATGTTTTGACAATATTTGAGCTGACGCTAACACCACGCACTTCTTCAATTTCGCCACGGGTGATGGGTTGACGGTAGGCGATGAGCGCCATTGTTTCCAGCAAGGCACGAGTATAACGCGCTGGCTTTTCTTCCCATAAACGGGCAACCCAGACAGCATATTCCTGTTTTACCTGTAACCGGAAACCACTGGCAACCTGTTTTAATTCATAACCACGGGGCACATAATCATCTGCCATTTCATGCAGTGCCTGACGTATTTCATCGCGTGTCGGGCGCTCTTCATCAAGCTCAAATAAGGTTTCTAATTGAATGACGGTTAGTGTGCGATCCGCTGCCAGCAGTATGGCCTCAAGAATTGTTTTAAGTTTTGTTATTTGCATTATTTACTCTTTTTCTTGCTGCGGCCTGTTCTTATCAGCCTGTATTACATCAGATTGTGAACCAACCGCTTTCAAATGAATGGGTGCAAACATATCGGCCTGCACCAGTTCAATCAACTGTTCTTTAACCAGTTCCAGAATCGCCAATAGTGTAACCACTACACCTCGCCGTCCTTCTTCGATAGTAAATAAACTGGTGTAACTGGTAAAGCCGTCCGCACTGATTGCACTCAGCACGCGGCTCATGCGTTCACGCACTGACAGTGCCTCTCGTTGTATATGATGATGTGAATACATATCCGCTCGTGCCATGGCATCTTTAAATGCCAGCAACAGATCACGCAAATCAACCTCTGGCACTGGTCTGTCCTGATGTATTTCTGGCGGTTCGATATCAGTCAAATAGATTTCACGGTTGACACGTGGCATTTCATCAATATTCTGCGCGGCATCCTTGAATCTTTCATATTCCTGCAGGCGACGGATCAGCTCGGCACGCGGATCTTCTTCATCTTCA
Organism: uncultured Planctomycetota bacterium; assembly: GCA_964566865.1. Taxonomy (GTDB): domain Bacteria; phylum Planctomycetota; class JACQVV01; order JACQVV01; family CAZANL01; genus CAZMLI01. The sequence continues at coordinate 3,905 of CAZMLI010000332.1, read as the reverse complement.
TTTTGTACCTGTCGTGGCAGCAACATGCGTGATTTAATTTCAGCCAGCATTGCTGCCATTAACAGATATTCTGCTGCCAGCTCAATTTTTAAATTCTGCATCATATCGATGTAGGACATGTACTGGCGAGTGGTTTCTTCCAGTGGTATTTCCAGGATATCCAGATTCTGCCGTTTGATTAAATACAGTAACAAATCCAGCGGCCCTTCAAAAGCTTCAAGAATCACCTCCAGGGCATCAGGTGGAATATATAAATCCTGTGGCACAACAGTGAGCGGCTCGCCCTGAACCAGGGCAAAAGGCATTTCACTCTGGGATATTACTTGAGCAGCAACTTGCTTTTTTTTAGCTGTTCGAACTAAGCCTTTTTTCTCGGCAGCGGCTTTTTCGTCACCATGTTCAGCAGACACCTCCTGCTGTAAAGCTTGTTGAACGTCTGCTTGTTGTATATCTGGATGAGTCATAATCGTGGATTTATTTAAAACTTACCTGATTAGCCACAAAAGCTGACCAGGTTAGCATTTATAGCTCGTCGTGTTATTAGTGGTATTTATTTCACCCTACAAACTGCAAAACATTAACCACGAAAGACACGAAAATAAAAATCTTTTTTTAGTGTCTTTCGTGGTTAAAAAATGAGCAGCTGGATATGTAGGGAAAATCAGGAAAACTTATAAGTAAGCGATGCCCATTGCTTTCCTTACGTCTTCCAGTGTATCACGGGCAACTTCTCTTGCTGCCTCATTTCCTTCTTCAATAATAGCCTTAACCGTAGAAAAATCTTCTTCATATTCTCTGGCTCGTTCCTGCATTGGTTTTAGCTCGGCCAATACCGAATCAATGACCGGTTGTTTACACTCTACACAACCAATCGAGGCGCTTCTACAGCCTTGCTGTACCCATTCACGCGTACTATCATCAGAATAAATTTCGTGAAATTCCCACACCGGACATTTACCGGGATCACCTGGATCGTTGCGACGCACCCTTGCTGGATCGGTAGGCATGGTACGTATTTTTTTCGTTATCAAATCGGGATCATCGCGCAAGGCAATGGTATTGTTATATGACTTGGACATTTTCTGGCCATCCAGCCCCGGCATTTTTGAGGCTGGGGTAAGCAACGCCTGCGGTTCCGGCAAAATTATTTTACCGGAACCTTCCAGGTAACCAAACAAACGCTGTTTATCACCAATTGAAATATTCTGCTGCGAATCAAGCAAGGCATGCGCCACACTCAGTGCTTCAACATCACCTTTTTCCTGATAGCTTTTGCGATAATTAAAGAACATGCGGGCATTTTTTTTGCCCATTTTTGCCGCCACCTGCTTCGCTTTTTCTTCAAAATTTGGCTCACGTCCATAAAGATGATTAAAACGTCTCGCCACTTCACGGGTTAGCTCTACGTGAGCCACCTGGTCTTCACCTACCGGCACTAAGCCTGCCTTATAAACTAGAATATCTGCACTTTGCAGCAAAGGGTAACCCAGAAATCCGTAGGTTGCTAAATCTTTTTCTTTTAACTGTTCCTGCTGATCTTTATAGGTTGGTACCCGCTCCAACCAGCTCAGCGGAGTAATCATTGACAACAAGGTGTGCAGTTCTGCATGCTCGGGCACTTTTGACTGAATAAACAGTTTCGCCGAACCCGGACTGATGCCGGCAGCCAGCCAGTCAACGACCATTTCCCAGGTACTTTGTTCGATAACAGACGGATCTTCATAATGTGTGGTTAAGGCATGCCAGTCAGCAACAAAAAAGAAACATTCATATTCGTGTTGTAACCGCACCCAATTTTTTAAGACACCATGATAATGCCCCAAATGCAAACGGCCGGTAGGTCGCATGCCCGATAACACGCGCTGATGTTGTTTTGCTATTGTATTCAATTTTTTCTAACCCTTTGGTAACAACTTACTGAGTCATTACATCCTTTTGTTGATTAAGGCTAAAGCCCAAAAATAAAACCAATAATGTTGATAAAATATTGCACCAGCGGCCACAAAATTTTACCGAGTATGCCACTGAGAAGTAACAGTAAAATAATAATCATACCGAACCTTTCCAACTGCATATAAGGTCTTGCCAGGGGTGCAGGCAAAATCCCGGCAAGCACACGGCTGCCATCCAGAGGGGGAATCGGCAACAGGTTTAATACCATTAAAATAATGTTAATAATAATACCGTTTTTACCCATTTCTATCAGGAAAGTGAGTGTATCTGACGCGCTGACCACACTACTGGCCAATAGAATAAACATTGCCCAGAAACAGGCCATAAAAAAATTTGATACTGGACCTGCCACCGCCACCAGCGCCATATCCAGCATCGGTGATTTAAAATAACGCGGTTCAACCGGTACCGGTTTTGCCCAGCCCAAAACAAAGGGACTAAACATCGCCAGCAGTAGCGGCACCACCACCGTACCCATCGGATCAACGTGTTTTAACGGATTGACGGTTAACCTGCCACGATTCTTCGCCGTAGGATCGCCTAATTTATTCGCCACCCAGCCATGAGCCACTTCATGCAAAGTAATCGCAAATAAAACAGGAAGAATCCAGACAGCAATGGTGTAAACAATATTGGACATTAAAAAAATCGAAGGAATTTACTTTTATATAGTATTTAAGAATGCGCAGTTTACACGATAAAAAAGCAGTGAATAGTTAATAGTGAATAACGAATAGTGAAAAATCACGATGCTCAATGTTATTTTCACTTTTCATTATTCACTGTCATCTCGACTATAGGGAGAGATCTTGAGCTACCGTGGTACAAGATCTCTCCCTCAGGTCGAGATGACAGTTGGTCTTTTTGGTACTGCCGCACTATTCACTATTCACTATTCACTATTCACTATTCACTATTCATTAGCTTTTAAAGCCCATGATCCCGACCCTTTCCATGACGACGAATTTCCGGCACGCCGTCAGTTAGTCGGATAACCGTTGTCGGTTCAATACCGCAATGCCCACCATCAATAATCAGATCCACCTGTTTTTCCAACTGAGCGCGAACATCTTCTGCCTCTGTTACCGGGAAATCTTCCCCAGGCATTACCAGCGTACAGCTTATTAACGGTTGACCCAGCTCTGCTAATAAATCATTCACCACAGGATGATCCATCACCCGCAAACCAATATGACGGCGTTTGGGATGCATTAATCGACGCGGCACCTCACCCGTTCCGGGCAGAATAAAGGTATAAGGTCCCGGCGTTAATGACTTTAGCAAGCGGTAATCTGAATTATTAATTTTTGCATAAGTCGCAATTTCAGAAAGATCCCTGCAAACCAGCGTTAAATTATGCTTATCATCAATTTGGCGGATACGACGCAGACGCGTAACCGCATTTTTATCCCCGATATGACAGCCCAAAGCGTAACTGGAATCAGTCGGGTACACTACTACCCCGCCCTTATGGATAATTTCAACCGCTTGCTTAATTAAACGCTTTTGCGGATTTTCAGGATGGATTTCGAAATACTGGCTCATGGGGGAATTTTACACTGTTGTGTAAAATTAATGAAAAATGAATAATGAAAAGTGAAAAGTTGGCATTGTTTGTTAATTTAAGGTTGTCGCCTCGACCAGTGGGTGCAATCTTGCATAGTCGGCTTAAGATCTTTCGCTGTGTTCAAAGTGATAGAAACAGTGGTAATTTATGTCTTTTCATTTTTCAGTAACAAAGTCCGCTATAATGACCATCTCACTAACGAAAACAAAACAATAAATCACATTTAAACCATCATGTTATACGCCATTATGTCACAAGATGTAGAAAACAGTTTGCAAAATCGCCTGGCGACCAGACCAAAACACATAGAACGCTTAGCCGCACTGCAACAACAGGGTCGATTAATACTTGCAGGCCCTCACCCGTCAATCGACAGTGAAGACCC